>DATAYL010000513.1:0-40453 GCA_036272575.1 Bryobacteraceae bacterium
CACCCATTCTTGCAATGAGCGTGCTCGCGCAGCAGCCAACAGCGCAGATCACCGGACTCGTTACGGATCCGAGCACCGCCGCCTTAGCTGGCGCTATCTTCGACGTCACCAACGCAGGCACCGGAGTAACGGCTCAGACCACCACAAACGGCAGCGGAAATTATTTGTTTCCTGTTCTAAATCCCGGCAAGTACAGTATGAGTGTGCGCAAACCGGGATTTGACGAGATAACTCGCACCGGGATCGAACTCGTGATCAGCCAGGTCGCTCGTATCGACTTTACGCTGCGCGTGGGAGCAGTTAAGCAAACCATTGAAGTGAGTTCCGCCACGCCTCCGCTTGATGCGTCTACTGCATCTTTGGGCCAAGTGATCGATACGAAACCTATTGAAGATCTGCCGCTGAACGGCCGCAATTTTTTACAACTGGCGCGCCTTTCGGTTGGCGTACTCGGACCGAAGCCAGGTGATCGCACCGCTTCTGGCGGATCATTTGTGGCCAATGGCGTTCGTTCTCAGCTGAACAATTTCATGCTGGACGGAGTCGATAACAACGAGAAAATTGTCGATCAGCAAAGCAGTTCTCCGGTTGTGATCCAGACCTCGGTCGATGCGCTTCAGGAGTTCAAAGTGGAGACGAACAACTTCTCGGCGCAGTACGGTTATTCTGCCGGCGCGGTTGTTAATGCCACCATTAAATCCGGCACAAATCGATTTCATGGGGATGCGTTCGAATTTCTGCGCAATGACTTCGTAGATGCCCGTAATTTCTTCCTCGCACCGTCATCGAAGAAGCAGAAGCTGCAGCAGAACCAGTTCGGCGGGACACTGGGCGGCCCGATCCTGCGTAACAAACTGTTTTTCTTTGGCAGCTACGAGCCAACCAATACAAACAGCGGCAACACGCAGGTCGTCACGGTTCCTACAGCGGCAATGAAAGGCGGGGACTTCGGCCGGCCAGCCCCCGATTTACAACCCGAACACGACGATCGCCGTTCCCGGCGGCTACACTCGTTCGCTATTTCCCAACAACGCAATTCCAGCCAATCTCATCAGCCCTACTGCCACCAAACTGCTCGCCCTGGCGCCGCTTCCGAATCTTGCCGGTACGAGTAACAATTATGTGGTCAGCCCGACGGGCACAACCCGCATCAATCGAACCGATGCGCGCGTCGATTATCACATCTCGGACGCCGATCAGCTGTTCGGGCGCTTCAGCTACGCGCCGGGAAGTATCGTCAATCCGGGGCCGTTCGCACCCCCGCTCGATGGAACATCTTCGTTTCAGAACGCTAACCGTGCCGATCAGGCTTATGGCGCGGCCATAGGGGAAACCCATGTCTTTTCACCGACGCTGCTCAATGAATTGAGCATCGGATATAACCGCGTGGTTGATAATCTGACGCCGTTCGAAAATAGCTATGTCGCATCCGACTACGGCTTCAGCGGTATTCCGCAACTGGCCGGCGTCTATGGTTTACCGCAGCTCACGATTTCCGGTTTCGCCGGACTCGGTGAAGCGACTTTTCTACCGAATGACAAGATCTCGGAGACAGCAACTGTTGAAGATCACGTCTCCTGGATTCAGGGCAAGCACTCGGTTATAGCGGGCGGCGAGTATCGTTTGGTGCGGAGCTGGTTCTACATCTCTTCCGCCGCACGCTCCGACTTTACGTTCAGCGGCAACTTCACACAGAATCCAGAGAGTCCGACAGGTACCGGCTCGGGCCTGGCCGATTTTATGCTGGCCATTCCCAGCAACGCCGAACTGAGCAATGCCATATCTGGTGACATGCGTTACAAGTATTCGGGCGCCTACATTCAAGATGATTGGAAGCTCACCGACCGGCTTACGCTCAATCTCGGATTGCGCTACGAGCTTTGGACGCAACCGATTGATCGCGATAACCAGCAGGGCAACTTTCTCCTCGCCACATCGAAGTTCATCTATCCGAATGGCACGACGCCAACCGGTATTTCGCCTTCCGTTGTGCAGTCGCTGCTCCCTGGATTAAACCCGCGCGCACTGCTTTCGACAGACTGGAATAACCTCGCGCCGCGTTTCGGTTTTGCCTATCAGGCGACCACGAGGACGGTTCTCCGCGGCGGCTTCGGACAATTCTTTGCGGACGATCCGGCAATTAGCGCGAGCGGCCGTCTAGTTGCCAATCCGCCCTTTTATCAGGACGCGGCCTTTCCGACAAATCAGATCACACCCATTATTAACCTGAACACGGGATTCCCGGCAAAAACGTTGGGGAGCAGTTTGAACCTGGCGAATGCGAGTCTGGTCGCCTTCACTCCCAATTTCAAACAAGCGTACGTGTACCACTGGAGCTTTGGTCTGCTACAGCAGATTGGGCAATTTGTGCTTGAGTCTAATTACGTCGGTACCAGCGGGTTCGAGCTACCGATCACATACAACGTGAATAACCCGCTTCCTGGAGCAGCTTCCGTGGCGGCCCGTCGCCCGTACCGCGGATTTGGGTCAATCAATCTAACCACACCCATGGGCAACTCGAACTATAACGCCTGGGAGACACGACTGGAACGGCGTTTTGCCAACGGTTTCTCACTCCTCCTTTCGTACACCTACAGCAAGTCGATTGATGACGGCGGCGAGCAGTTGATCGGTGATCTTCAGCTGCGCGATGCCAGCAATGTAAAGCTGGAGCGCGCGCTTTCCACCAACGACATGCGGAACAACTTTGTCGCGAGTTATCTTTACAACCTTCCGATCGGCCGTGGCAAGATGCTAAACATCTCGAACTCGTTTGCAAATGCAATTTTTGGCAATTGGCAGATCAATGGCATTACAACGATACACAGTGGTTTGCCTTTCACCCCAGAACTGGGTTTCAGTTCTGCGAATACGGGCGATGATCGTCCGAATCGCATCGGAAACGGCAACCTTCCTTCCGGCTACCGCTCGATTAACGACTGGTTCGAAAAGGCCGCTTTTGCCGCCGCGCCGTATTATGGAATTCGGCAATGCAGGACGTGACATCCTGGAGGGCCCTGGCGCGGTCAACTTCGATTTAAGCTTTTTCAAAGATTTTCCAATCTCAAAATTGAGCGAGGGCGCCGACGTTCAGTTCCGTGCGGAAACCTTTAATGCGTTTAATCACCCACAGTTTGGAATGCCCAATAATCGGGTCGATCTGGCGCAAGACGGCACCATCACTTCGCTCTCCAACAACATGCGAATCGTTCAATTTGGATTGAAATTCTTGTTCTGAGAAGAACAATTACCCAATGAATAAATCAACTTCACTGCCTTCGCGGCGCGACATGCTGGCCAGCGCCGGCGTGGCAGCGTCGGGCCTGCGGGGAGCACGCACGCAAACGGGCAGCACACCAGCGGCGAATGACAAACCGAACGTCGTGATTATCATTGCCGACCAGGTACGCGGCGATTTCATTGGCGCATGCGGCCGAAATCCGATGAACGTGACGCCAAGCATCGACGCCATGGCGCGCGAGGGCACGCTTTACCGCAACGCCTTTACGAACCAGCCGGTCTGCAGCCCATCGCGGGCGTGTCTTTTCACAGGGCAATATGGCGCCCGAAACGGAGTCTGGCGTAATACCGGCAACGGCGTGGCGCTTTCTCCAACGGCAACGACTATTGCCACTGAACTCGGTCACGCCGGTTACTCCACCAATTACATCGGCAAGTGGCATTTGTCGGAGGCTCGCGGCGGCCCGGTAGCACCCTCGGCCCGGGGGGGGTTTCTCAACCTCTGGCAGGCTTCTAACGAATTAGAACTGACTTCGCATCCTTACGAAGGCGACATGTACGACGGAGACGGCCGCCCCATCCACTTCGAAAATGAGTACCGCGTCGACTTTCTAACCGGGCTCGCCACTCGCTTCCTGCACGATGCCAGCAAGTCTTCTCCGTTCCTGCTTACGGTGTCATTTCTGGAGCCGCATCATCAAAACGATATGGGTCGAATGGTTGCACCCAAAGGCTATGCGGAACGATACAAAAACCCATACGTGCCCGACGATCTAAAGTTTTTTCCAGGCGATTGGCAGGAGCAGCTGCCAGATTACTACGGCTGCCTCAAACGCATTGACGAAAGTGTGGGCGAGATTCGCAAGACATTGACGGAGACCGGTCTCGAGCGCGACACCATTGTCGTGTTTGTCAGCGATCATGGTTGTCAATTCATGACCAGGAACACGGAATATAAACGCAGCGGTCATGATGCGTCCACACACATTCCACTCGTGATTGCGGGTCCAGGCTTTGAAGGCGGCCGGACCGTGGATGAAATCGTTAGCATGGTAGATCTCAGCCCAACTCTGCTGGCGGCAACCGGACATCCCGTTCCCGCTACCATGCAGGGAAAAAGCACTCTCCCGCTCTTAGCGGGTAAAGACGCAGAATGGCGTAATGAGGTTTTTATCCAGATGGCGGAATTTTGGGTGGCTCGCGCGTTGCGAACGCCGGAATGGACGTATGTTGCCGCTGCCCCGCGCGAGAATGGGCCGTTTCATCCGGCGCCTCACGCACCGCGCTATGCGTCTTTTCAGCTCTATGACAATCGCGGCGATCCGAACCAGTTGGTGAACCTGGCCGGCCGCAAAGGCTATTTGCAGATCGAGGCGCAATTGCGCGACCGACTTCGGCAATGCATGCAGGAAGTGGGTGATTCGCCGGCGGAGATGTCGCCCGGCATGTTCCCGTATGCCTAAATCGAGCCCGCTAATCGGCCTTCACCGCAACTTGACCAACTACGGGGACCCTGATTTTGCGCGTTATCTGCGGCTCTCAATGGCGCGATCCATGGGGTACTCGCGCCAATTGTTACGGAAGCCGGTAATCGGCATCGCAAGCACGTACAGCGAATTCAATAACTGCCATCGCGGAGTGCCCGAACTGGTCGTGGCGGTGAAGCGCGGCGTACTCGCGGCTGGAGGATTACCGCTGGAGTTTCCGACTATATCGCTCGGTGAAGTTTTTCTAAATCCAACCAGCTTGTTCTTCCGAAATCTAATGTCGATGGATACCGAGGAAATGTTGCGCGGACAACCCATGGACGGGGTCGTCCTGATTGGCGGTTGCGATAAGACGGTCCCGGCACAGCTGATGGGCGCGGTTTCGGCAGGACTGCCCACCGTCCAGCTTGTGACAGGGCCGATGATGACGAGCCGCTGGCACGGTGAAAGACTCGGGGCGTGTACCGATTGCCGCCGCTTCTGGGCTCGCTTTCGAGCGGGCGATCTCGACCGGGAAACAATCGATGAAGTAGAGGAGAACCTCGCGACTACGGCCGGAACCTGCGCCGTTATGGGAACAGCCAGCACCATGGCTTCACTTGCCGAGGCACTGGGCATTATATTGCCAGGCTCCGCCGCAATTCCCGCAGTCCACGCGGACAGACTTCGTGCTGCAGAAGCTTCGGGCCGGGCTGTCATGGCCCTAGTCGAATCCGGCACGACGATTCGCAAAATCATTACTCCTCATTCGATCGAGAATGCGTTGCGAGTTCTGCTGGCAATCGGCGGTTCCACAAACGCCATTATCCATCTCACGGCCATCGCCGGGAGAGCCGGTGTTGCGCTTACTCTTCGGCGGTTGAATGAGCTGTCGGATAGTACTCCCGTGCTGGTCGATCTGAAACCGACCGGGTCTTTCTATATGGAAGATCTGCATGCGGCGGGCGGTATTGGTGCGGTCCTGCGGGAACTGAAGCCGCTGCTGCATCTCGAATGTCTTACAGTTTCCGGTGAGACTTTGCGCGAACGATTGGCAGATGATGCTTCTTACGTTGACCGTAACGTGATCCGTTCGTTAGCCGAACCGCTGCAACCGCAGGGCGGGTTAATTGCTTTGTTCGGCAGCCTGGCGCCTGGGGGAGCCCTCCTGAAGCGTGCCGCGGCGAATCCCGGTTTATTCGAAAAAGAAGGACGGGCCGTGGTCTTCACTTCGGTTGAAGATCTTTCGCAGAGAATTGACGATACCAATCTGGAAGTCACCGAGAACGACGTTCTGGTTTTGCAGAATGCCGGACCGTGCAGCGTTTCCGCGATGCCCGAAGCAGGTTATCTACCCATTCCAAAAAAACTGGCGGCAGCGGGTGTGAAAGACATGCTCCGTATTTCGGATGCCCGGATGAGCGGCACGGCATACGGGACCATCGTGCTGCATGTCAGCCCGGACGCAGCGTCCGGCGGTCCATTGAGGCTTGTGCGAAACGGCGATCGCATCCGCATCTCAGTAAAGGAACGCCGGCTCGACCTGCTCGTCGAAGAGAACGAACTGCGAGAACGACAAGCCGCCGCAACTTCAACCGTTCCGCAACCCTCACGCGGTTATGCGCGCCTTTATCAACGCGAAATCTTGCAGGCCGACGAAGGCTGCGACTTCGATTTTTTGCGCGAGCGGCCGCAGCGTTCATAAGGCATTTTCTGGCAGACTGCAAGTAACGGCTGGCAAATTCGATGAACGCCGCCAATTTGGAATCGGTTCCTATGTTGTAGGAACAATCTGCTACCAATGTGGTGCGATGGATTGTCCGAATGGGTCTGACGAAGGCGACCAAACTCCCTTTTTAGAAATGTTCTCGGACGAGTCGGCCGATAATGAATAGCATTCGAGCGATGAGGAAAAACTCCAGCCGGCCAGGCGACAGATCTCGCAAACCTGCCGGAATCAAAGAAATCGCCGCCAAGCTGAACGTCTCTATTGGAACGGTGGACCGCGCGTTGCATGGCAGGTCTGGAATCAATGCCGCTACCGCCGCCAAAGTTCTGAAGGCCGCGGAGGCACTTGGGTATAAACCGAACGTCGCGGCCCGTCTACTAAAACTGAATCGAAAACTGGTGATCTCAGTGCACCTTCCGAAGGAGATCGCGGCGTTTTTTGATCTGCTTAGGAATTCAATCATCGACGCGGCCCGACCGTTCCAATCGAGCGTGGAATTGCGCTTCCGGCAGTATCCAACGCTGGATGAGGGTGACGTCGCCGCGTTCGAACAAGCGCTCGGCGAATCAGTGGACGGGATCATCATGGTGCCGGGAAATCCTCGCCTGCTCCAATCCCTCATCAAGACGGCCGCGGATCGGGGCACGCCCGTTGTTTGCGTGGCCAGCGACGCACCGAACACTGAGCGCCTCACCAGCATCTCGGCTGATCCTCACGTCGGAGGCGCCATGGCCGCGGAATTACTAACCCGCTGCGTCCGCTCGGCTGGTCCAGTCCTTGTCATCACCGGTAATCTGCGAGTGGTGGATCATACGGAGAAGTTGCGTGGCTTCGCTGAGCGGCTCTCAAGGATGAGTAGTCTGCTGACCCTGATACCGGTCTTGGAAACACACGATCACCCGGCCGAAGCAGACCGGAAGACGAGAGAAGCGATAGCACATTACCCTGACATCGCGGCCGTCTATATCACGACCGCCAATTCCTTGCCGGTGCTCGATGCGCTAAAGCGAACGGGGCATCTCGGCAAAATTTCGATTGTCACTACCGATCTGTTTCCTGAACTGGTGCCGTATATACGCCGTGGAGAAGTACTCGCGAGCATCTATCAGCGGCCTCAGTCTCAAGGCAGGATTGCTTTCGAAACGATCTATCACTACCTGACGGATCATCGCCTGCCCCCGCGTGTATATCCCTTGCCGCCTCACTTGGTCTTGCAAAGCAATCTCGATCTCTTTCTGGAGATCGTTGGAGCGAGTTACGAGGATTTAGGCGTTGCTGGATGAGGATGTATTCCGGCCCTATCGTGGCCGCAGCCCCTTAACAATTTCAAACTCGCGGCGCGCTTGCTCCGTCTGGCCTTCTTTCGCATAGAGCTGCGCCAACCTGTAATGAGCAGCGCTCAAATCCGGCTTATAACGGACGGCCTGCAGGTACTCGTCAACGGCGCGCTTGGTCCGGCCGCTATCCGCATAGATCAAACCCAGCTCGTAATGTGCTTCCGCGTAAGCCGGTGCTTCTGCAACCGCCCGTTGTAGAAACATTTCCGCTTGATCGTTCGCGCCGCTCGTTCGCAAGCTCAGCGCATAATAATAGTTAGCAGCGGCGTTCTTTGGATAAAGCCGTGCGAACCGTTTGAGCCGCGATTCGATCTGCTTGGAGAGCTCCGGCGCAACACCAATCATCTTGCCTAGAAAATCGAGCGCGCGCGTATCGGCCGGAGCGAGGTCGACCGCTTGACAGAGGCTCTCCACTGCCTGCTGGTATTGACCCAGAGAGTATTGCGCGATTCCCAAGCCTACACGGATTCGAGCGGAATCCGGATAGCGGCCCGCCGAATAAGTGAAGACTTGCAGCCCTTGCGAATAGCCCCGATACTTCAAGAGCTCGGATCCGAAGACAAAGAGATTTTGCTCCGTTGGATCGGCGCGGGCTGCGATCTGATATTGATTTGCAGCCTCGCGAAAATCTCCGGCGGCTTCTTCGCAATCACCGAGTGCGCTATGCAGCTCCGGGCGGTCCTGTGTTCTTAGCTTGGCCTGGATGGATGCGCAGGATTGACCGTCACCGGCAGCCCGCATAACCGGCGATGCTGCAAAAAGAAGGCCGCAGGCAATAACCGCGCTACCAATAAAACTTAAGGGCGAATTGCAATTCACGCGCATCGTTGGGGTTGTCGCGGGTGGTCGTGATCTGTCCGAAGTTTACTGTGTTTACGTAATTCAAGTTCGACGGCAGAGCGAAGTTAGGCGTATTCGATAGGTTGAAGGACTCCGCTCTGAATTCGAAGCGTCTCGACTCGCCCACCGGGAAGCTCTTGAACAAGGACAAATCTAAACGCCGATAAGCGGGCCCGTAGACCTGGCCTTGACCGCCGCCCAATGGCGATAGATCGGTCTGTCCAACTACGGCAACAGCCGCGGGCGTCGCAAACGCCGCAGCATTGTAGAAGTGGCTCACAGACTGGCCCGCGTAGGGACTGACGCCCGGAACGCCGACCGCGTAGCAGCCCGTTCCAGCACCGGTGGCTGTAGCGCAGGGAATGGTCTGCGGCTGCCCTGAATCGACGGTCAGAATCCAGTTGAGACTCCAATTGCCAAGCAGGAACTGTGCCACGCGATTGGAACCAGCGCCAAGGTATGGTTTACCCTGCCCGACCGGAATCTCATAGGTGCCGCTTCCGGTGAATGCGTTACGCACGTCGAAGGCGGCGGGGCCGTAGTCACCGCGAATTCCAATGATGCCGGGCGCCCGAAAGCCTTGCAGTCCGCCGCCGTTCAAGGAGTCGCCCGCGTCGGAGAGAGTCTTTTGAAACGAGTAGGACACCAGTACCGCCAAGCCATTCGAATAACGCTTCTCGAGACGGGCTTGCAGCGCGTTGTAGCTCGAGACCCCAATCGTATCGAGATAGGGCGACCCACGCGAAAAGTCCGGAAAGGGAACGTAATTCTGCGGGTTTAGGTTCAGCGGAAGCAACTCGGTTTGCAGATTCGTGTTGGCGAAGGTTTCGAGATGCCTTGACACGCCCCCTACGTAAGATGCCTGTAGCGAAGTTCCTGGCGCTAACTGGTGCTCTACAGAGAAGTTGTAGTTTTCGT
Organism: Bryobacteraceae bacterium; assembly: GCA_036272575.1. GTDB lineage: Bacteria > Acidobacteriota > Terriglobia > Bryobacterales > Bryobacteraceae > Bog-105. The sequence goes on from DATAYL010000513.1 coordinate 9,531, forward strand.
AATAAGGCGTCTTATAATTCAACTGAATACCGCGCAGCGATAATCCGCTGGCGTCGACGGCAGTTGGGTTCAAAGGTATAGCGGTTAGTCCATTCTCGAGGGTCGCATATGCGCCGTTCGAATATTGAATCGGCGCCGCCGGGTTGGGGGATGGGAAGCTGAAAGAATATTGGAACGGATAGTTGTAGCCGAGGCTCGGATCGCCACCCCGGTTTTCAAACGCCCCATAATAGATTCCGTACCCAGCCCGGACCACCCAACGGTCAGATACGCGGTAAGCAATCCCGAGACGTGGAGCAAAATTCCCGGTTTGCACATTGGTGAGACCGGACCCATACTGATTCGTATAGACGAGCTTAATTCCGTCTTTTTGGAGTAACTGGTTGAAGCTAGGCGAAAGCACTGGGTTGTTTTGCCGCGCTGCGGGGATAATATATTCGGCGCTGCTAAATGGGTTGCCTGGAACAAAGTTAGCTTGCGCGTCGTAAGTCTCGCCGGTCGGGCTAAACCATTCGTAACGCACTCCGAGGTTTAACGTCAGCTTGGAAGTTACTTTCCAATCGTCCTGGACAAATCCGCCCCAGTAGGAACGCTTCGCTGCAACAGCGCCAAAGTTAGAGACGCTTACCGAATCCGAGCCTCCCACCATATTGGGCCCGCCCACGGTCGATGCCATCGGAGTCAGCAGGAGCTGAGCAAGCCCAGTACTGCTGTCCGTCACGCCGGGGATGGACGTATAGGTGCCGTTAAAATCAAATGCCCCGCGCGAAGTGGGCGGAGCCTCCCAGGGAAATTTGATGTTCTGATACTCGACGCCCCCCTTGAAGGTGTGCGCTCCATAAATCTTGGTGAGGTTCTCTGTAAGCTGGATGGTGTTGCTATAACGATCACTTACTAGCCACTCCGCCGCGCCTAGATTCGTGAGAGTGCCCAGCGAGATGTACGGCAATCCGCCGTTTCCAGGAGTTTGCAGAACTCCAGGGATGCCGAACTGAGCAGGAATATCGCTGGTATCCGACCCGTAGGGTTGTTCTCGTATGGTGTGCTCCCGGTTAAAGCCGACTCGAATTTCGTTGACTAAGGTGTTGGTAAAAGAATGGGTATAACTGAGCGCAGCGCCTTGCGCATCGGCGGTTTGATCGCCGTCGCTGAAACCGCCGCCGTCCGCGTACCCGGTAAATGGGCCGGGAAACACGGAGGGAGTGTGCGAATAACTGTATCGCAGAAACGCCTGGTCTTTGTCGGTAAAGTATTCATCCAGGCGGGCGTCGAAGGCATTCGTGTCCGTGGTATTCTTGCGGTTCACGCTGTAGTTATTGAGCAAACCAGACTGGGTCGGCGCCGGATAGAGCGACAAAAGATTGAGCGCGGTAGGGTCGAGACGATTCGCCGGTATGAGATTGCCCGCGAAGGGTTGCCTGACGAATTTGCCATTCGGGAGCGCTTGCGTGGTGGCAGGGTCGAACACGGTTCCGGTGGGGAAGGATCTGCCAAGTGGGTCCGAGTAACTTCCGGTTTGCAGATTGACTAAGTCAGATAAGTTAGTAAATCCGCTGCTGCGTTCTAAAGCCGTGGGCACAGTGGCAGTCTGCGGCGCAGCCTGACGGATGCGAGTTCCTTCGTAGTCGCCAAACCAAAACGTTTTGTTGCGGACGATTCGTCCCCCGGCGGTGCCTCCAAACTGGTTCTGACGAAATTCACCCTTGTTGGTGCCGTTTGCGTTTTGGAAGAAATCGGCGGCGTCGAGCTTGTCGTTTCGCAGGAACTCCCACAGGCTGCCGTGGAACGCGTTGGTGCCCGATTTCAGCGTGGCATTCAGCACCGCGCCGCCCGCTCGCCCGAACTCTGCACTGAAGTCGCTGGTTTGCAAGTTGAACTCGGCAATGGCATCCACCGGGGGTTTGATCACAAAGCTGACACTTGCCAGAAAATCGACGTCGTTGGTGTTGTTATCGATGCCATCCAACAGGTAGTTGTTCTGCGCCGGGCGCGCGCCATTAGCGGTAAATAGTCCTTGCGCGTTCTGGCCGCGTCCTTCCTGTTGTCCTTGTGTCACGCCGGCAGCCAGGCGCGCCAGAAAAGTATAGTTACGCCCGTTCAACGGAAGATTATTAATCTCTCGACTCTGCACTACTTGACTGACGGAGGCATTTTCGCTTTGAAGCGTTGGGGCCGCCGCCATAACTTCAACTGAGCTGGAAACCTGGCCGGGCGCAAGCGAGAAATCGACCACCGGCTGCTGCTGAATATCGAGCTCAACGCCAGTCTTTTTTTCGGATCGGAAACCGGGCGCTTCGACAGTCACGGAGTACTTGCCAATTCGCAAGGGAGAAAACGTGTACTCTCCTGCGGTCGACGTCTTGGTGGTCTGGCTCGCGGTAGTACCCTCGTTCACCGCCGTAACTGTGGCATTCGGGACGACAGCTCCGCTAGCATCTTTTACCGTTCCAACAATGGCCCCGGTATCGACCTGGGCGTTAGCCGCCGCTGCTGCCAGGCTGATTAGAACAAAGGCACCGAACCGGTGATGAACAAACCTCAACATGGATGGCCTTCCTCGGTGAAGTGAAAATCTGGTGGTTGGATAGTATCACTGCGGCGCCAGCCTGTCAACGTACACGGTTCAGGTTTCTGTTGCGCAAGTTTTTGTCTCTATGGTGTAATCGGTAACGTACACAGCGGATGTCCTTTCCGGAAAAGCTTGATCTCCCTCCCGCGCCCGATGACTTGACTGGCAGTGTTAAATGCTGGTCGCAGCCGGTTGTGATGAAGACTTACCTTCCGGACGAGCCCGGGAAGAACCCGATGTTCCTGGAAAGCCGGGTTTATCAGGGCAGCAGTGGACGCGTGTACCCGCTGCCTTTCATCGAAAGAATTGCGCGCGCGCCGGTGTCTCGGGAATGGAAAGCGGTTCACCTTGAGAATGAATATCTTCGACTCATGATTCTCCCCGAGTTAGGTGGGCGCATCCATGTGGGATTCGACAAAACGAATGATTACGACTTCTTCTATCGGCAAAACGTAATCAAGCCTGCCTTGGTCGGCTTAGCTGGGCCTTGGATCTCGGGTGGCGTTGAGTTCAATTGGCCGCAGCACCATAGACCCGCCACGTACATGCCGGTCGAAGTAGTTAAAGAAGAACACTCCGATGGCTCAGTCACCGTCTGGTGCAGCGATCACGATCCGTTCGACCGGTTGAAGGGCATGCATGGGGTGTGTCTTCATTCGCACAAAGCATATATTGAGCTGAAGGTACGCCTATACAACCGGACGGAGTTGACATACACATTTCTGTGGTGGGCCAACATGGCGGCTGAAGTACACGAGCGCTATCAGTCGTTTTTCCCGCCCGATGTTCATTACGTCGCCGATCATGCCAAACGCGCCACCAGTACGTTTCCGCTTTGCGAAGGCGTTTATTACGGAGTGAATTACGGTGCTCGGGCGGCCAGCAGCGTACCGGCCGATCAGGTGCCGTCACAGTTCACTCCACCCGGCGATTATCCGCCAAATGACTTGAGCTGGTACGCCAACATTCCCGTTCCCACAAGTTACATGGCGCTAGGCTCCGAAGGAGATTTCTTTGGAGGATACGATCACCGGAGGCAAGCGGGAGTAGTTCACATAGCGAATCATCACATCGCACCGGGCAAGAAGCAATGGACGTGGGGCAATGGAGAGTTCGGTTATGCCTGGGACCGGAATCTCACTGAGGACGACGGTCCTTATATAGAACTGATGGCGGGTGTCTACACCGATAACCAGCCCGATTTCTCTTTTCTCGCACCGGGAGAAACCAAAACCTTCAATCAATATTGGTATCCGATCCAGAAAATGGGCGTACCCACAAAAGCGAACCAGCACGCGGCGTTGCGCGTCGAGCTCAGTCATGAGCGCAACGTAGCGCAGCTGGTAGTGTGCGTGTCGGAGGAGTATCCAGGAGCGTTCGTTACCTTCGGATCGAAGGAACGTCTCGGGGAGTGGACCGCGAATCTGGTTCCTGGCCAGCTCTTCTCAGCACACGCCGGGTTGCCGCTCAATGTTGCGGCAGACCATATTTATGTCGAACTGCGGGACAGCCGCGGCGGAGAGATTCTTTGCTATCAGGCCTCGGAGTCTCGCCAGAAACACGCAAACAGCCCCGAGCCCGCCACGGAACCTCCCCACCCGTCGCAAGTAGCAAATAACGAAGAGTTGTATCTGATTGCGCAGCATCTGGTCCAATATCGGCACGCGACGCGCAGCCCGGTTCCGTATTGGCAAGAAGCCATCCGGCGTGATCCGGAAGATAGCCGTTCGAACAACGCGCTCGGCGAGTGGCACCTTCGCCGCGGCGAGTTTTCGTTTGCGGAGCAATGCCTGCGGACGGCCATCGGCCGCATCACCTCGCGCAATCCGAATCCAGCGAATGGTGAAGCGTTTTATCACCTCGGTTTGAGCTTGCGTTATCAGAGCCGCGAAAAAGAAGCGTACGACGCTTTCTATAAAGCCGTCTGGAACTACTCAACGCGCAGCTGCGCCTATCATGCGCTCGCCGAACTGGATACCGCCAGTAATCGTCTGACTGTCGCGCTCGAGCATATCACGCTAGCGCTGCGCACGAACGCGGATCAATCTAACGCGCAAAATCTCGGCGTTGTCGTGCTTCGCAAATTGGGCCGAGAAGCCGAGGCACGCGAATTCTTGGAACAAAATCTGGCCGTAGACCCAGCCGACCAATGGGCTCGCTATCTCGCTTGTGGCGCACGTCCCGTGAATAATCAGATGGCGCTCGATCTTGCGTTCGATTATGCGCGAGCCGGCCTCTACGCCGAAGCCCGCATTCTTCTCGAACAGGCCGATCGCAAAGCCCGCGATGGCAGCGCGCCTGTCCTCTGTTACACACTAGCCTGGTTAAGTGCAAAATGCGAAGACACCCTCGCCGCCGAACGATGGCTGGCGCAAGCCGGGACATCGTCACCGGACTTCTGCTTTCCTAACCGCCTCGAAGAGATGCTGATCCTGCAGTGGGCGGGGGAACGCAATCGCTTCGACGCAAAAGCACATTATTATCTCGGCAATTTTCTCTACGACAGGCGCCGGTATCAAGAAGCAATCGAGCACTGGGAGCAATCCGTGCGGATCGAACCCGATTTCCCAACCGCGTGGCGTAATCTCGGCATTGCTTATTTCAATGCCGGAAAGGATCCCGAGCGCGCGCGTGATGCCTTTAACCGGGCGTTCCACCGGGACCAAACGGACGGCCGCGTCCTATATGAACGCGATCAACTTTGGAAGCGCGTGGGTGTCCTTCCGTCCCAGCGCCTTTTAGAACTAGAGGCGCATTTGGACCTGGTCGACACACGTGACGATCTCTCGATTGAGTTGATCGCGCTATATAACCAGGAAGGTCAGCACGAGAAGGCGTTTTCTGTTTTGACCTCCCGCACCTTTCAGCCGTGGGAGGGAGGCGAGGGTTTAGCTATTGGACAATACGCCCGCACCCAAATCGCTCTCGGACGGTGCGCGCTCGAATCACGGAATGACGCGGCGGCCAAAGCTCTCTTTCAAGCCGCGCTGGCAAGCCCCAAGAATCTAGGCGAGGCGAAACATCCGCTGGCTAACCAGGCGAACATCTACTACTGGCTGGGCGTCGCAAACGAACGCCTCGGTGATGCGACAGAGGCTCTTGCATGCTGGAGGCGAGCGGCGTCAACGCATGGCGACTTCCAGGAGATGAGCGTCAAGGCGTTCTCTGAAGCGTCGTACTACCAGGCGCTGGCGTTGCGCAAGCTTGGACAGAGCGCGGAATGCGAGCGCATGCTGCGAAGTCTACTTGCTTACGCGGAGGACTTGGCAAACACTACACCGGCGGTAGACTACTTTGCAACGTCGCTCCCCGCCATGCTGCTGTTCAACGAGGATCTGGAGCGCAGGAACAAGTTGCAATCGATGGTTCTTGAGGCTCAGGCAAAAGCCGGATTAGGAGAACTCGCCGAAAGCGTCGCGCTGCTGCAAAGCATACTGCAATGGGATCCGAATCATGCGCTGGCCGCAGATTTTCTGGAAGAGGCCGCCGGTTTCGAAAGACTACGGTAAGAGTGCATGGAGAAGCCAGCGGTCGATACCAAACTCAATGCCCGGTACACGAGCCTGGTGTGTGCTGTTGCTGCCTTGGGCGGCCTACTGTTCGGTTACGACTGGGTAGTGATCGGCGGCGCAAAGCCGTTTTACGAAGCTTACTTTCACCTCACGACGGGCGAACAGATTGGCTGGGCGAATAGCTGCGCTCTTCTGGGCTGCCTAATCGGCTCGATGATTTCCGGTGCGCTCAGTGACCGGTTCGGCCGCAAGAGCCTGCTCCTCCTCTCGGCTGTTCTCTTCGCGGTATCGTCGCTGCTGACCGGCTGGGCTCCGTCGTTCTCGCTCTTTGCCACATGGCGAATTCTGGGCGGCGTTGCCATCGGCATCGCCTCGAATGTCTCTCCCACCTATATCGCCGAAATGAGTCCCGCTGTCTGGCGAGGTCGGCTCGTCTCGCTCAACCAGTTGACGATCGTGATCGGAATTCTGCTTGCGCAAATAGTCAATCTGATTATCGCGGAGCGGGTACCCGATGGCGCAACCAGCACCATGATTCGCGCGTCGTGGAATGGCCAGACCGGCTGGCGTCACATGTTCATTGCGGTGGCCGTTCCGTCTTTCCTTTTCTTTTTCAGCTCGCTGTTCGTTCCGGAAAGCCCACGCTGGCTCGCCACAAAGGGACTCGAAGAGCGCGCGATTGCAGTCTTCACGCGCATTGGCGGCGCTGCCTATGCGCATCTCGCAATCCGCAACATGCGCACCGCAGAACACGTCGAGGCCTCGCGAAATATGCTCCCGTCGCCGAACTTCCGGCGGGCGCTGCTGATCGGCGTAGCGCTCGCCGCCCTTCAACAATGGAGCGGCATCAACATCCTTTTCAACTATGCCGAAGAAGTTTATCGAGCGGCTGGCTATGGCGTGAATGATGTTCTGTTCAATATCGTCATCACCGGCGCCATCAATTTGGTATTCACTCTGCTGGCGCTGCGGGTTGTCGATAACTGGGGAAGGCGGCCGTTGATGCTGTTCGGCTGTGCCGGAATCGCCATATCGCACCTTTTGATCGGTTTCGGATACCATCTCGGACTTACAGGCTTTCCGATGCTACTATTTACGCTGCTCACCATCGGCTGTTACGCAATGTCGTTAGCCCCTGTGACCTGGGTCATCATCTCGGAGATTTTTCCCACCCAATTCCGGGGAGTGGGTGTCTCCATCTCGGTATCGGCGCTTTGGGTCGCATCGTTTCTACTGACCTTTACTTTTCCTGTGCTGAGAGAAAGTCTCGGACCATCGGGAACTTTTTTCCTCTACGCAGCGAACTGCACAGCGGGACTGGTTTTCGTCTATTTACGGGTGCCCGAGACAAAGGGTAAATCGCTCGAGCAGATCGAAGAGGAGTTGAATCAACCGGCCCGGGCCACTTTCGTGATCACAAAATAGGCAAATCACGATACTTATGTCTCAACGCAGACGGTTTTCCTCCATGATCGCGCTCGCATTTTTCGCCTTAGGAGCGAAGGCAGCTGATATTAACGTGATCATCGACGCCCACTCCCCAGGACGCACCTTCGATGGCATCGGCGCGGTGAGCGCCGGAGCTTCTTCCCGCCTGCTGGTCGACTATCCTGAACCGCAGCGAAGCCAAATTCTCGACTACCTTTTCAAGCCTCACTACGGCGCGTCGCTGCAGCATCTGAAAGTCGAAGTCGGAGGCGATGTGAATTCGACCGATGGTTCCGAACCCAGTCACATGCGGTCTGCTTCCGACCACAACTACACGAGGGGTTACGAATGGTGGTTGATGAAGGAAGCAAAGGCTCGCAATCCTGACATCATCCTGGACATTCTTCCGTGGGGCGCGCCTGGTTGGATCGGCAACGGGCAACTCTACTCCTCCGATATGGCCTACTACATGGCGGATTTCATCGAAGGCGCGAAAAAACAATACGGTCTGAAAATCGACTACAGCGGCATCTGGAACGAGAAAGAGTACGACCCCGAATACGTCAAGAAACTGAAGCAGGTTTTAAAAAGCCGCAATCTTGACGCCAAGGTTGTGTGTTGCGACGACTATCCAGGCGAGCATCAATGGCGCATCGCAAAGGCCATCGAGCAGGATCACGAGCTGGCCTCTTCAGTTGACGTGTTGTCGGTACATTACCCCCAAACCGAGGATGGCGCGCTGACTACCACACATGAAGCCAAGGCATCCGGTAAACCGCTATGGTCGAGCGAAGATCAGCCTAACTCAGGCGGCGGCCCGATTGTTCCTCGCGATTGGAATATCGGCGGTCGCATCCTCGCTTCTCTTTACAACCGCAATTACCTGGAAGGAGCTCTGACCAAGACGGAGATATGGAGTCCGGTGACTTCCTATTACGACAATCTTGCGGCCCCCAACTCCGGACTGATGTATGCAAACACGCCGTGGTCAGGATATTACAATGTGCAAAGCACCATCTGGGTGACCGCGCACACTACTCAGTTCGCTGAACCAGGCTGGCAGTATGTGGACTCGGCCTGCGGCTACCTTCCGGAACGCGGCACTTACGTGGCGCTGAAATCGCCTGACAATAAAGATTGGAGCTTAATCGCGGAAACGATCTCGGCGAGCCATTCGCAATTGCTGCATCTGAAGGTGACAGGCGGACTCCCAACGGGGACGATTCACCTGTGGGAAACGAATGCGGGAAAAGCTTTTGAACATGTCGCCGACTTGCGGCCCGTGAACGGCTTCATTTCGGCAGCTCTCGAGCCTGATTCGCTTTACACGCTGACTACCACGGATGGACAGGCGAAAGGCACGGCCCAGCCTCCGCCGAACACTCCATTCCCCAAGCCCTACCAGGACGATTTTGAGAATACGGCGCTCAACCACTCGCCCAACTTTCTCGCTGACCAGGATGGCGCGTTCGAGGTTCACGCATGCCGAGGCAGGCAGGGACGCTGTCTGGAGCAGGTGATTACGCAAGAGCCAATTCCGTGGGGGCCGTTGCCGGATCCATTCACTATGGCGGGCGATGCAAACTGGTCTGACTATACGCTGAGTGCGGATGTACTCCTCGATACAGCAACGGAGGTAACCATCATTGGCCGTATCGATTCAGCCGATGTGTTTCAGGACGGACATGCGCTTTATCCCAGCGGTTACGTTCTGCGCATTCGAAAGAATGGAGATTGGGCGCTTCTTTCGACGAAATACAAACTCTCCCCCGACACCCTAGCCGGAGGATCCGCGCCTATGGATGCAAAACGCTGGCACAAGTTGGAATTGATATTCCAAGGCGATATTATTTCCGCAAGGCTGGATGGCAACCAACTTACGAGCGTGCATAACCCTATACATACGATGGGAATGTTCGCCGTCGGGACGGACTGGGGCACAGCGCAATTCGACAAGGTTTCTGTCCGTTGAACGTCACTCGGACTCTCACAACGCGGCGAATCAACTGCAGGATTCTTTTATATTGCCAGCTTGATTTAGTACCCCGTTTGGCCCGTAAAATTCGAGCAGATGAGTTCGGCGTATTCCCAGTGCCGAGTAGAGGCTTGGCGATAATTCCCGAATTCACAGTTCTTCGTATTCCAGCACATCGCTTCCTGAATCGCGCGGCGCAGGCCGGCATGATCGTCGCTGGCCACGAACTCGACTCCATGTCGCGATCGCTGCCGTAAACCAGCCAGCAGTTCCTTCCAGCTGGACAGGCTCTCGCGGTTGGCGAGCTCAACGGCAAAAAATGTTCCGCCGTCCTTTCCAGTTGATGCGATCGCGATCAACACCGCCTCGCTGCGCACCGCGCCGTCCTCGCGGACCTTTTCGTAGCGGCATCCAGAATCAGATATGGATAGGGCTCTAAACGTCGCTGTGCAAACTGCGCCAGCTCTTCATCGAGCTTCTGCACGATCCGGCTGATTTGGAAGAGCTGAACTCGTATCCGCACAACTCTTCGGTGATCGTTTCACCTTCCGTGTGGACACGCCTTGTACGTACATATCCAGCATCGCCGCCAATAACGCTTTTTCACTCTGCTGCTAACGCTCGAACACTTCGGTACGAAAGCGCCCTTGCCGGCCTTGCGGCACTCGCAACTCGATGTGGCCTACTCGCGTCACCAGCATTCAATTGTAGTTGCCGGCCCGGTACTCAGCCGCGCCGCAGTCCGCTCGCCCTTGCTCGCTTGCAGCGCATCGTCCCTCTCCGCTCCAGCACTTGCTGGAGCGCCGCTTCCACAATCGTTTTCAGCAGATCCCGACTTTCCCGCGTTCCTTCAGATCCTCTGCCGTTATCTTTCCCTTCGCGCTATTCTGCTTTCCGGTCACGTGTTCCTTTCCTTTCTTCAGCCAGTCTGACCCACCTCCTTTTTGCAGATGGGATGAGCAGGCCAGCGATCCGGGGCAAGTTAGGCTCTGGAAGAGGCAAACGCATGGCAACCAGAAAAAAGAACATCGAAGCAACCAACGAATTAGTTCCCGCCCAGCAGGACGAAGGACCCCTGGCCATTGGTATCGATCTCGGCGACTGTATCGTCGCGGTTGCATTCTCAACGGGAATGGAGATGTCCTGATGGAGGGTCGGTTGCAAAGTACTGTCGCCGCATTCCTTACTCAGTTTGCATCCTTTCCTGCCACCTTGGTCGCTTTGGAAGTAGGAACTAATGCGCGATGGGTGAGTTCGTTGTTGACCAATGCGGGACATAAGGTAGTCGTCGCGAACGCCAGCTAGGTTCACCTCATTCACAAGAGCTCGAGAAAATGGACAAAGTTGATGCGCGGACCCTGGCTAGGCGGGTACGGCTGGATCCCGCCCTGTTGTCGCCCGTGCAACTCGGAATCTCAAAACCCGGCGACAGCCCTCTCGGTCCGAAACCGAGTTCCGGCGCCGGGGCTGCGAACATTCCAGACGAGGAGGTCCAAACGCGAAGAGCGCGCGGGTCAATACCTGTTGACAGCAACAATCCTTCTCATGGAAGCGTCTTTGAAGCTTAACCGCTTCTCTTTTGCCGGCCGATGTTGGTGTCAATTCAGCACTTCATGGCGGCCTTCTGGTCGCCTCCTCATCTGGAAAAAGTGATCTTGGATACGGCCCGGTCGCTTATTTGATTTCGCCCAGCATATCTTCTAGTGATCTTGCTGGCAGCTTTCTGCTGCTGCGGCGGGAGCCTGCATGTTTGAATCTAGCCCTCTGGCCGATGGCCGAAGTCGTGGTCTGGGTGGTCTTCCTCGTAGCGACGCTGGACCGCTATCTGCAATCTCAAATCACTGACGGATTCACAATGCGTTATCCCTTACGGATCGTGTTTCCGTTCGGCGTTGCCATCGCGTGATTCTGAAGGAGTTCAAGGATCGAGCACTGCGGCCGCGGTGATTGTGTGCCTCGATCGCCGGTGCGCACAGCATGGCCACCGACGTGCCCAGCGCGAGTTATTCGCAGTTTCTTGCAAGCAAGCAGCCCTTTCTATTACTCTCGCGGGATGACGATCCGTTTTCCTGGATTTTGAGAGACAGATGAAAACGGATGGTATTGGATTGGATTAGAGAGAAGGTCCTGGCCGGACCGCTTTGCTCCTATCAGGTTGATGCGCGCGGAGCGGGGCCGAGACCTCACGCAAACTGAAGCCTACCTCATCCATAAACACATCTGCTACAACGACAGTAGTGCCATTAACTACCGAAGATCTGCCGGTAGACCGGGTCAGTGCCCCCGACCGGCGGCGGATTTTAGTGATCGACGATGAAGCGGATATTCGCGAAAGCCTGGAACTGCTTCTCACGGGTGAAAATTACGAGGTCGATTTAGCTGAAACCGCAACCATCGGCTTGCAGAAATTCGAAGCCAATTCCTATGATTTGATTCTGTTGGATCTCATGCTGCCTGACCGTTCGGGCCTAGAAGTGCTGGCCGATATACGACAGAGAGACGCTGACACGCCGATCTTCATGCTGACAGCGTACGGATCGGTTGAGGTGGCGGTGCGGGCGCTGAAGGCTCGCGCGAACGACTATTTTGCCAAGCCGTGGGACAACGACAAATTGCTGATCGAGATTGACCGCATGATCGCCAAGGGGCGATTGGAGCGCGAGAACACGCAACTGAAACGCGCTTTGAAGCAGCGCTATGCGTTTCCCAACATTGTCGGAAAGAGCGAGCGGATGATCCGGCTGCTCGACCAGGTGGCGCAGGTGGCGCCCAGCCGGGCAACGATTCTGATAAGCGGCGAGACAGGTACGGGGAAAGAGCTGATCGCGAAGGCGATTCACGCCCACTCGGCGCGCGCTGACCAGGCGTTTGTGCCGGTCAACAGCGGATCGCTGCCTTCCGAGATGCTCGAATCGCTGTTGTTCGGGCACGTGAAGGGTTCTTTTACCGGAGCGATCGCAAATCGCAAGGGGTACTTTGAATCGGCCAATCGTGGGACCATTTTCTTCGACGAAATAGGAACGGTCGGGCCGGAGATCCAGGTGAAGTTGTTGCGCGTGCTGCAAGACCGGGAGTTCATGCCGCTGGGCTCGAACGACAGCATGCGAGTGGACGTTCGCATTATCGCAGCCACCAACGCCGATTTGAAGAAGCTGGTGGACGAAGGTAAGTTCCGCGAAGATCTTTATTATCGGCTGAACGTCATCAACCTCAACCTGCCCGCACTGCGAGACCGGAAAGACGATATTCCGTTATTGATCGATCATTTCTTTGCTCGCTTTTGTAAAGAGAACGAGAAGTTTATCGGCCATGATGGGCGCGGCACGCTGCATTTTGAGCCGGAAGCCATGCAAATTTTGCTGGAACACAATTGGCCGGGCAATGTGCGCGAGCTGGAGAACGTGGTGGAACGCGCGGTGGTGCTGGCGACTGGACCCGCCGTGCCAGCGCATGTGCTGCCGGATCACTTGCAGCTAGCGAGCGGCATGCGCATCTCACGCGATCCGAATGGCATGCTGGCTCCGGATGCCTCGCTGTTCGAGATCGTGGCGGATTATGAGCGGCGCAAAATTATCGAGTCGCTGGAAGCGGTGAATTACAGTCAGACGGAGGCCGCGGAGGCTTTGAAGATTCCGCTTTCCACGTTGAATCAGAAAATCAAACGGCTCAATATCGAAGTGAAGCGGCGCCCGGCAGGGTAAGCTGGATTTGCCAAGAGCAGAGAGACGTCCGTGCTAATTTGCGGAGTGGATTGGAGGGACGTTGCGAGCCGGACTGTTTACGCGGGAGTATCCGCCCAATGTTTATGGCGGGGCTGGAGTACACGTCGAATATCTCAGCAGGGAACTTGCAAAAAAGATCCAGGTTGACGTGCATTGCTGGGGCGATCAGAAAAGCGAAGAAGGAAATCTGCGGGTATCAGGGGCGGAGCCGTGGAGCGAGATCAGCAAGGGCACCGAGGGGAAATTTAAGGCGGCGCTCGAAGCCTTAAGCCTCAATCTGGTGCAGATCAAGGATCTCCAGGGCACCGATCTTGTTCACACACACACGTGGTACGCGTCGATGGCGGGCTTCTGGGCCAAGAAGTTATACGGCATTCCGTTTGTGTTGACCACACACAGTCTGGAACCGCTGCGAGCCTGGAAAGCGGAGCAGCTCGGCAGCGGTTATGCCATGAGTTCGTGGATGGAGCGGACGGCGATCCTGGATGCAGATGCAGTGATCGCTGTTTCGAATGGTACGCGCGACGACATTTTGCGATCGTATCCGGTCGCGCCCGAGCGAGTGCATGTGATTTACAACGGCATCGATTTGACGGAGTACACGAAAAAGACTTCGACGGCCGCCCTGGAAAAATACGGCGTGGACGGCGCTTCGCCCTACGTTCTCTTTGTGGGGAGGATCACCCGGCAGAAGGGCGTGACGCACCTGGTAGATGCGATCCGATATTTGCCGGTCAACACGCAAGTGGTGCTTTGCGCCGGCGCGCCGGATACGCCCGAGATCGCGCAGGAGATGCGGGATAAAGTCACGGAAGCGAAACGCCACAACCCGCACGTTCTGTGGATTGAACAGATGATCAGCAAGCCGGAGGTTATTGAACTCTACAGCCATGCACGAGTGTTTTGCTGTCCGTCTGTATACGAGCCATTCGGCATTATCAATCTGGAAGCGATGGCCTGCGATGCGCCGGTAGTGGCAAGCGCAACGGGCGGTATCAAAGAAGTGGTGGTGGATGGCGAGACGGGTTACCTGGTGCCTTTCGACGAAGATCCCGCTACCGGTTTTCCGAAGAATGCCGGGCAGTTTGCGCGCGACTTGGGACGGCGAATCACTGAACTTCTGGAAGACTCGCAAAAATGCGAGCAATTTGGGAAGGCCGGCCGGCGCCGCGCGGAAGAGAAGTTCAGCTGGACTGCAATCGCCGACCAGACAATTGAGCTATACCGCAGTTTGATCGAAGGAAAGCAAACGCTCGCAAAGGGTCGTACCTCGGAGAGTTGTTGATGGCCCGGGTGAGCAGCCGGCCCGCGAATCGCTAGTCCCCGCACGAACACGGTTACCCTGAAACTGCATGGCCAAGAGTTCTGTCCCACCACAGATGAAAAAATCAGCAATCACCGTGGAGGAAGGTCGAAAGCGAGTTGTTATTGAGGCGCTGGTGCCGTCGGTGGACGCCGGCCGCTTTCCCGCGAAAAGGACGATAGGCGACATAGTGGAAGTCGGCGTGGACATCTTCACAGATGGGCATGATGCAATTTCCGGCGTGATACGGCACAAGAAAGAAGGCACCCCGGACTGGATCGAAACTCCGCTCACCGCTCTGGTGAATGACCGATGGACCGGCCGTTTTCCTGTGAGCGAGCTGGGCCGATATCGATTTACCGTGGTGGCCTGGGTCGATCATTGGGAGACTTGGCTGCGCGATCTGCGAAAACGAATACAGGCGGCCTCAGACACGTCGATTGATTATCTGATCGGCGCTGATCTTATCGCCGAAGCTGCCGCCCGCGCGACGGGCAACGATGCCGACTGGCTGAAAAACCAAGCGAGTAATCTGCGCGGCGAGAAGGAACTTGGTTTACAACGTGCCCAGGCGCTCGACGACAAATTAAACCGGGTCATGCACCTCTGGCCCGATCGCCGCTTTGCTACCGAATACGAGAGAGAACTGGTGATTTCGGTGGACCCGATGCGGGCTCGCTTCAGCACCTGGTACGAGTTGTTCCCGCGCTCGACCTCGCCTGAACCGGGCCGCCACGGAACCTTTGCCGATTGCGAGGCTCGTCTGCCTTACATCGCCGAAATGGATTTCGACGTGGTGTATCTACCCCCCGTGCATCCGATCGGAACGAAGTTTCGCAAAGGCAAGAACAATTCGGTGGCGGCGGAGCCAGGCGATGTAGGTAGTCCCTGGGCGATTGGCGCCGCGGAGGGCGGCCATAAATCGGTTCATCCGGATCTTGGCACGCTGGAGGATTTTCGCCGCCTCGTCGAGCGCGCGGCCAGCTATGGCATGCAAGTCGCGCTAGACATTGCTTTCCAGGTTTCGCCCGATCACCCGTACGTGAAAGAGCACCCCGACTGGTTCAAGAAAAGGCCCGACGGAACGATCCAATACGCCGAGAATCCACCCAAGAAATATCAGGACATTTATCCATTCGACTTCGAGACGGAAGATTGGCGGGCGCTCTGGCAGGAGTTGAAAAGCGTCTTCACGTTCTGGGTGGAACAAGGCGTCCGAATTTTCAGAGTAGATAATCCACATACGAAGGCCTTTCCATTCTGGGAATGGGCAATCACGGAGCTGAAACGGGAGACGCCCGAGTTGCTTTTTCTGTCGGAAGCATTCACGCGGCCGAAGGTCATGTACCGGCTCGCGAAGCTGGGATTCAGCCAGTCGTACACCTATTTTCCGTGGAGAAATGCGAAAGCGGAATTGATCGAATATCTGACCGAACTCACGCAGACTCCGGTGCGCGAATTTTTTCGTCCAAATCAGTGGCCGAATACGCCGGACATCCTTACCGAGTTTCTCCAGATCGGCAGCCGGTCCGCCTTTCTGATTCGATTTCTGCTGGCGTCCACGCTGGGGGCAAATTACGGCATCTATGGTCCCGCCTTCGAACTGCTGGAAGCGGGCGCGGCAAAGCCTGGCAGCGAAGAGTATCTGGATTCCGAGAAGTATCAGATTCGTGAGTGGGATTTGAAACGGCCAGATAGCTTGAGCGGGTTTATTGGCCTGGTCAATCGCATCCGGCGCCAAAACCCCGCATTGCAGACCGATTGGACGCTACAGTTTCATCCGGTGGATAACGACCAGCTGCTTTGCTACAGCAAGACGGCGATTGACGGCAGCGATCTGATAGTAGTCATAGTGAACCTCGATCCAAACTACGTGCAATCGGGATTCCTTGATTTGCCGCTCGAGAAGCTCGGCATCGAAGAAGACAGGCCTTACCAGGCGCACGACCTGCTCAGCGGCTCAAAGTATGTTTGGAATGGCAGAAGGAATTATGTGGAGTTGCGGCCCGATCGCGTTCCCGGGCATATTCTGCAAATCCGGCGAAGGCTGCGAGTCGAAAACGACTTTGAGTATTTTGGATGAGCTCGCTTGCCGCTCGATACACGCGGTCCAGTAAGCGAGGGGAAGAAAAAATCACACATGAACGAGACAGGTAGGGAGCCGCTGCCCGTGATCGGTATTGGTTCCTTTGAGACGCCATTTGAAGACGAAGTAATTGTGCGCCTCGGCGAGGTGCTGCCCGGACATGTGGTCAGCCAGCGCTGGTATCGAGCGAAAGCACGGAGCATCCAGCAGCTGGTTATTGAAGATGTGCTGCCGCTCGCAACACGGCAGACCTACCTGCTGGTGTTAAAAATCAGCTATGTCGAGGGAGAACCGGACCGGTATATTCTTCCGGTTGCGGTTGCAGGGGCGAAGGAAATGGGTGGGACGGAAGCGGTGGTGAGATTGACGGCTGCAAACGGCGATGAGGGGATGTTGTACAGCGCCTTAGGAGAAGCGCAATTCCGTGACGAGTTGCTACACGCGGTTGCTTGTGAAAAAACGGCTGAGGGCCGCAATGGAGTACTGCGCGCCAGTCGGACGAAGGCTTTTCGGCAGGATTGCTCGGGCAACGCGCCGCATTTTGAAAGTTTCGTTTCACGGGCAGAGCAGAGTAACACCTCCATCATCTATCGAGAAAGATATATTTTGAAATTATTTCGGAAGCTCGAAGCCGGAATAAATCCCGATCTAGAGATCGGGCAATTTTTGACTGAGCGAGGTTTCCGGAACACGCCGACGGTGCTGGGTAGCTTGGCATACGATTTAAAGACAACCGGCGAATCATACGGCGCCGGCATTCTGCAGCAGTTTGTGGCGAATAAAGGGGACGCCTGGGCTTACACATTGCAGTGTCTGCAAGGATTTTTTCAACGGGCCTTGGCGAGCAAAAGCATTCCACCAACGGGCGCGAACCGGCAACCGATCGATGAGATTGGACAAGCTGTCCCGACGGACATAATTTCGCTCATCGGACCGTATCTGGAATCGGCGGCGCTGCTGGGGAAACGAACTGCCGAGATGCATTCCGCGCTAGCCGATCCGAACGGTGGCCCGGACTTTGTACCCGAGGACTTTTCGGCGGCTGATGGAAGAGCGTTGTACGCGGACCTCGTAAAGCAAGCTGTAAGCACCTTTGAGCTGCTGCGCCGACGAGCAGGAACGCTGAGCGGGAGATTAGCGGAACGCGTCGGTGAATTGATCGCGCTCGAGCCCACAGTGATGGAGCGATTGAAAGCATTTGATAATCAGCCGGGCTCCGCGAAACGTATTCGCCACCACGGCGATTACCATCTGGGACAGGTGTTATTCACCGGCGAAGATTTCATGATCATTGATTTCGAGGGAGAGCCGGCGCGTCCTCTTTTTGAAAGACGCGCGAAGGCGCTGGCGCTGCGCGACGTGGCGGGCATGCTACGCTCCTTCGAGTATGCGGCGTTCGCCGTTTTGTTTGGACAGGTGCCTGGGGTGGCGCTGCGGAGTGAAACGCTGCCCGTAGTAGAAAAGTGGGCAGCGGCTTGGTATAAGACAGCGGCAGCGGCCTATTTGAATGCTTACTTCGAAGAGGCCGGTTTCGCCGCATTTGTGCCGAAAGATCGGACCGAGCGGCGGCTCTTCCTCGATGCCTTTCTGCTGCAAAAAGCCCTGTACGAAGTAGCGTATGAGTTAAATAACCGTCCGGAGTGGCTGCAAATTCCGGTGGGTGGCATTTTGCACCTACTCGGCAGTTCTTCAACCATCCATGGATAGCGGTGAGAACAGTAGTTGGGACGAAAGCGATCTCTACTATTTCCGCGAGGGAACCCATGTGCGCCTTAGCGATTTCCTGGGCGCACATTATGTGGAGGTCCTGAGCGGCACACGATTTGCCGTTTGGGCTCCTAACGCGAGGCGTGTATCGGTTATAGGGCCCTTCAACGATTGGAAGAAACAGGTTGATTCGCTCACCGCCGCCGCGGGCGGTGTCTGGCACGGCTTTGTTGGTAAGGCAGGCAAAGGCTCACGCTATAAATTTCACATCGAGACTAGCGATGGTCAGGGGATCGATAAGGCCGATCCGTTAGGATTTTGGCACGAGCAACCCCCGGATAATTCTTCAATAGTCTGGACCCTTGATTATGCTTGGGAAGACCAGGAGTGGATGGCGTCGCGGCGGCAGGCGAATAGTCTCGATACGCCACAATGTGTTTACGAGGTGCATCTAGGCTCCTGGCGAAAACCGGATGAGCCCGGGCAACGCTGGTTGAGTTACGCCGAACTGAGCGAGCAGCTGGTCCCGTATGTAAAGGAAATGGGCTTTACGCACGTAGAGTTTATGCCGGTGATGGAGCATCCGTTTTACGGATCGTGGGGCTATCAGACGACGGGTTATTTTTCGCCGACCAGCCGCTACGGCACTCCGCAAGACCTGATGCAGCTGATCGACCGATTCCATCAGAGTGGAATCGGTGTAATTCTGGACTGGGTGCCTTCGCACTTTCCCCAAGACGAACACAGCCTCGGATATTTTGACGGTAAACACGAGTATGAGCCCGCCGATCCACGGCGTGGCCTACATCCGGACTGGAACAGTTTTATTTTCGATTATGGGCGAGGCGAGGTGCGCAGCTTTCTTTTGAGCAGCGCCCTGTTCTGGCTGGAGCGCTATCACGCGGATGGGTTGCGGGTAGACGCGGTGGCGTCGATGCTGTATCTGGATTATTCGCGTAGGCCCGGTGAATGGCTGCCGAACGAATATGGGGGCCGCGACAATCTGGACGCGATTGGTTTCCTGCGAAGAACCAATGAGGATGTGTACCGGCTGTTCCCTGATGTAGAGACTGTGGCAGAAGAATCCACGGCGTGGCCCCTCGTATCGCGGCCCACCTACCTGGGTGGTCTTGGATTTGGGTTGAAGTGGGATATGGGCTGGATGCACGACACCTTGCAGTACATGGCGGAAGACCCCATTCACCGCCGGTTCAAGCATTATGAGCTGACATTCCGATCGAAATACGCGTTTGACGAAAATTTTTTGCTGCCGCTTTCTCATGACGAGGTGGTATACGGGAAGCGCTCTCTTCTTGGGAAAATGCCGGGCGACCCGTGGCAGAAATTTGCGAATTTGCGGCTACTTTATGCTTACATGTACGCGCAGCCGGGCAAGAAACTCCTGTTTATGGGCGACGAGCTTGCGGCCTGGCAAGAGTGGGACCACGAGGGGTTTCTCGCCTGGGATCTGCTGGAAAAGGAAGCGCATGCCGCCATGCGCTTGCTCATAGGGACTCTAAATCAGTTGTATCGCTCCGAGCGCGCTCTTTTCGAACGGGAATATACGGCAACAAGTTTCGAATGGATCGATTCGCAGGACGCGGAAAAAAACATGGTGAGTTTCTGGCGCAAAGGCGTTGGGGAAATCCATCGGATCGCCGTACTTTGCAACTTCAGCGGTGTGCCGCGGCCGAATTACCAAGTGGGTGTACCGCGGCCAGGATTCTGGAGCGAGCTCTTAAACACGGATGCGAGAATTTTTGGGGGAAATGGTAGAGGCAATTTTGGCAGCGTGGAGTCCCGCCCTTTGCCAGCACATGGGCAAGCGCAATCGATTACTGTGGATGTGCCGCCGCTATCGGCTTTATTCTGGCGCCTGTCGACGGGTGGCGGAGTGGAGCACGCTGCTGAGAGTTGACCAAGGCAAAACATTTCTCGCGGCTCATGGTAGACTCCCGAGGAAGGTACAGTTGATGCGAAACGCCCGACTCCTAATTATATCGGCCGTTATTCCGGCCGCTCTCTTGTGTCTGAGTTCATGCGCTGGTTCGCCTCACGAACCGACCGAGAAATACATTCTCGTCGCCGACAATACGAAGATTCCCTACTGGCAGTTGGCCGTGCGTGGTCTGAATCACGCCACCGCTGAGATGAAAGTAAAATCGGAATTGCAAGGACCCGACGGACACGATCCGCAGGGAGAGCATGACGCGTTCAAGCGCGCGGTGGCGGAGAAGCCATCGGGCATTCTCATTTCGGTTTCGGATGCGAGTCTGCTTGGCACCGATATCAATGCAGCCATTGACCAGGGCATACCCGTCATCACAATTGACGCAGACGCGCCAGACAGTAAGCGCGTGTTTTTTGTCGGTACCGACAACTACAACGCCGGATTGCTCGGCGGGAAGCTGGCGTCGAAACTGCTCAACGGCAAAGGCAACGTGGTCATCTACACGATACCCGGACAAAATAATCTGAAAGACCGTCTGCAGGGCTACGAAGCTGCTTTCGCTGACCATACGGACGTGAAGATTATGCAGACAGTCGATATGAATGGTAACTCCGATGTAGCGTTTGATTCGGCCAAGAAACTTCTGGATTCCAAGGCTAAAGTGGATGCGTTTATCTGTTTGGAAGCATTAGCCTGCCCTGCGGTGGCGGATGTGGTAAATCGCGCGAACATGTCGTCAAAGGTGAAGATCGTTGCCATGGATACTGATCCGGGAACGATCGAATGGATCAACAAGGGAGTGATTTCGGCCACTATCGCCCAGAAGCCTTTCACCATGGCCTATTACGGCACAAAGCTGCTCGATGACGTACATCATCATCCGGCCAAACCCCTATCTGCAAATTGGGCCGAGAACGTGTATTCACCATACCCGACGTTTGTCGATACAGGGGCGTTCGTGGTGAACAAGGATAACGTGGCTTCGTTATCCCAACAACCGCCTACATCAAACCAGTAAGCTTGCCGAAGCTTTTTCTTGCCTGCTGTTTCAGCTTGTTCCTGATTCTGCCGCTCGGGGCAGCGGACTTCGATTTAGTGATCCGCAACGGGCATATCGTAGACGGCACCGGGTCGCCCTGGTACTCCGGGGACATAGGTATCCGGAACGGCCGGATTGCCGCCATTGGACAGCTAGGAAATGCCCGCGTGAAACAGGTGATCGACGCCCGCGGCTTGACGGTTGCCCCTGGTTTCATCGACATGCTGGGGCAGTCGGAGATTTCGATGCTGGTCAATCCGCATGTGCCATCGAAGATATTTCAGGGCATTACTACCGAAATAACAGGCGAGGGAAATTCGGCCGGACCGACCACGCCAAAGCTGTTTGCAGAGGATCAGGTAAGCCTCGCGCATTATGGCATCAAGGCGCATTGGACAGATCTCGCAGGCTATTTTGGAACATTAGAAAAGCAGGGGATGGGTATAAATCTCGCGACTTACGTCGGCGCGACGCAGGTCAGGCGAGTGGTGGTAGGCGAGGCCAACCGCGCGCCTACCGCGGCAGAACTCGCGCGCATGGAGGCGCTGGTTGATGAGAGCATGCGCGAAGGGGCAATGGGGCTTTCCACGGCTTTACAATATGCCCCCGCGCCTTACGCCACTACAGACGAGTTGATTGCCTTGGCATCGGAAGCAGCTAAATTCGGTGGTATCTACGCGACGCACATGCGCAGTGAAGGCGATGCGATAAATGCAGCACTGGATGAGACTTTTCGGATCGGGCGAGAAGCCCACATACCTGTTGAGATCTGGCACTTGAAGGTAGCTGGTAAGAGCAATTGGGGCAGGATGCCGCAGGTGGTCGAACGGATCGAGGCTGCGCGCCAGCAAGGGATCGATGTAGAAGCTGATACTTATGCGTACACCGCATGGTTCAATTCCTTCTCGGCTTTTGTGCCGCCGTGGGTGCATGATGGCGGAGACGGCAAGATGGTCGAGCGGTTAAAAGATCCTGCCACGCGAAAACGCATACGTGAGCAGATGTTGAAAGACAAGTCGGGCTGGGATAACGAATGGCTGGAGGTTCCGGGGCCTGACGCAATTCTGGTGTGCGTTGTAAGCAAACCGGCATTCCTTGTGCTGCAGGGCCACACCATCGCACAGATTGCGGCAGCAAGAGGTAAAGATCCGATTGACACGATCTTCGATTTGCTGGCTGAAGATCCATCGATGTCGGTTGCGGTTTCGGGTATGTCAGAAAAAGATGTGGCGTACGCGTTGAAGCAGCCGTGGGTGTCGGTAGACAACGATTCGCAGGGAACGGCGCCCTACGGGATGCTCTCCCGCGAACATCCGCATCCCAGAGCCTACGGTACGTTTCCGCGCATTCTGAAGAAGTATGTGCGTGAAGAGAAGCTATTGACGCTGGAGGATGCAGTGCGGAAGTTCAGCGCATTGCCAGCGGCCCGCATGCGGCTAACCGATCGCGGCGTGCTGAAGACCGGCCTGTGGGCAGATGTCGTGGTCTTCGATCCGTCCACAATCCGCGACGCGGCAACATTTGAAAGACCAAATCAACTGTCAGTTGGCATGAAGTACGTCCTGGTGAACGGAGTGCCAGTGATTGCGGGCGGCAAAATGACCCAAGCCTTGCCCGGAAAAGTACTCCGGTCGAGCGCGCAGGCGAACTGAAGTATCAAACAGTTCACCAGAAAATTGTTTATAGTACCCGTACCGCCCGGACTGGCTAAGTCTCAGAATTATCTATAAGGTAGAAGCAGGGAATGCGGTGGGCATGATGCGCCTCATTCATCCTTAACTAAGGACAGTCGGATATCTTAATGAATCTTCGCAATTTTACCCCGATCTTGGGGCTAGCTACAGGTGTGTTCGTACTAGGAAGCTTGAGTTCTACGCAAGCCGCACCATTGTCTGTGGGCAGTGGACAATTTAACATCAGTGGCGCGGCGTATGTGACGAATTCTGAACTCCTTTTCGGCCTCAAACAGGCTCCTCCTAACGGAGACCAACTGGCGGCCGCGCTTCTTCCAACCGATGGCGCTTATTCGGGCCTTCACGTAATGGATCAAATCCATATTGGTAATCTACTATCGCCGGCGTTGGGTGGTGTTGTGACTCCTGGCACTCCGTTCGTTTTACCCAACTGGATCCAGCTTGGGAATGCGGTCAACATTAATGTTGATCTCACGGATATTCCGGTTTTGACTAATGTTCCGGTGTGTGCCGGGTCGGCAGCAGAAAATTCTTTTGGGAATACGTGCCGATCTAGTGCAGCCTCGCCGATCATTTTGGAGCAAGGGGTGAGCGGTGTGACGGCTTTCCTGAGTCTGATGGGGCAGGCGCATTATGCAGGCAGCAACTTAAATACGCCGATAGTGGGTTTGTTAAGCGCAAACTTCACGTTTGGGGCGGATCGGACAATCTCCGGATTGCTGGCTGATCTGGCGACGAACGGATTCATTATGACGGGATACTCGGGTGAGTTCACGACCACAGCCGGACCGACCGGGGTTCCGGAACCAAGTTCGCTCTGCATGCTTGGTCTGGGACTACTTGGTGCGACCTTTGCCAGGCGGAAAAGACCGCGGCGCGGCTAGTAGCAGATGTAATTTTGCAAATAGCGCGGCTGCCAGTATCAGAGCGGCTGCGCTTTGTAATCTTCAGGCTCACTCGATTTCGTCGCACTCTTGGAGCGTCGACGAAAAAAGCGCAAGGCAAATGGCACTTCTTCCGGATAAGTAGCACACCACGCAACGATTCTCTCCAATCTGATTGTGTCGTCCTGAATGGCACTGATCTCCATCAACTCCGACTCGATGACTTGTTCATCTCGCATGTTCGTTTCGTCTCCTATTAGATTGGCCGCAAGAAACTAACGTACGGAAAATTCATATGAACCGGATCCGATTTCTACCACTCGGCTGTCACCTTCCCGCCAGGCATGAACCGTTTGACCGTCTTGTTTCAAAAGGGCGTTTGGCGCAGCCGGCAAATACACCTTCGCCGTGGTATTCGGCGGAATAGATACCTTGAGAGTGAATGGTCCACCGGGCGTTCCGTTCCAGTCAGTCGTTATCCGGCCATAAGCAGATTGATAGCTGCCGCGAGCCGCTGGGATCCGCGGATCCGGGCGCGGGTGAATGATGATCCGATGAAAGCCGGGCGCAGCTGAGGTTGTATCAATGCCCACGACATCGCGATAAATCCAGGCGACCACGGAACCGAATGCATAATGATTGTAAGAGTTCATGGCCGGATCGCCGGTGTCGCCGTTCCAACGCTCCCACCAGGTAGTCGCGCCCTTGCTCAGCATATAGCCCCAGGACGGATAGGTGTCGTTCAAAAGCAAGCGATAGGCCACGTCGAGGCGTGCGTGGTCGGCGAGGCAGAACAAGAGAAATGGAGTTCCGAGAAAGCCAGTCGTGAGATGGCCAGCATGCGCGTCGATGCTCGCGACCAAGTTATTTACGGCAGCACCCTCGAGCGCGGCGGGTACAAGGTTCATCTGCAACGCCACGACATAAGAGGTCTGGCTGCCGCTGCCGATCTGGCCATCCGGCCTGATGAATTGTTTGGCGAAGGCGGTCCGGATCTTTCCATAGAGCGCCGTGTATTTTGCCTGGTCTGCGGCACGATGGGTAGCGCGGGCCATTTCGGACATCATGTTGGCAATGCCTGCCCAATAGGCCGTATCGACCAATGGTTTCGGCGTGCCTGGATCAGGAGCGAGCCAGTCTGCGAAGTCTGGGCCGACTTTGTTCCTGCGTAAGTAGTCGGGATTGGCTTGTTCA
Source organism: Bryobacteraceae bacterium (assembly GCA_036272575.1). Classification (GTDB taxonomy): domain Bacteria; phylum Acidobacteriota; class Terriglobia; order Bryobacterales; family Bryobacteraceae; genus Bog-105. Next base: position 34,595 of record DATAYL010000513.1, read on the forward strand.
ATGAAATCCATCCATCGCGCCATGGCGGCCCAGTTGCGGTCGATTATGGATCGGTCTCCATATTGAAGCCATGTTGTCCAGGGAACGATGACTCCGGCGTCGCCCCAACCGGGAGCGCCCTCAATCGTCCCGACGCCGATGCTTGGAGAGACATTGGAAAACGCGCCGTCGGCGGATTGAGCATCGCGCACGTCACGAGTCCATTTATTGGAAAACGCCGCGATATCAAAGTTGTAGCTTCCGGTACGCCAAAAGACCGCCGCGTCGGCCATCCAGCCGAGACGTTCGTCGCGTTGCGGACAATCGGTGGGTACACTCAGGAAGTTACCGCGTTGTCCCCAGATGCCGATCTGCCACATGCGATTCACCATCTCGTTTGGGGTCGAGATCGTTCCGGTTGGTTCGCCGCTCAAGCTGCTGACGACTTGCCCGGTTAAATCGTCGAGCGTCGGCCGCCCGGGATAGCCGCTCACTTCGATATAGCGAAAACCATGAAAGGTGAAGTGAGGCGCAAATGTCTCTTCGCCTTTGCCGCTGAGAGTATAAAAGTCAGTTGCATCCGCGTTGCGCAGGTTGGTTGTGTAGATACCTCCGTCGGGCTTCAGAATTTCGGCAAAGCGCAGACGGACGGTCGTACCGGCTTGGCCTTTAACCTTTAGCGCGGCCCAGCCGACCATATTCTGACCCATGTCAAAGACATAGGACCCATCAGGTTGCTCCTTTACGGTTTCAGGACGCAGGATTTTGACAATGCGCGGCGGGGTGTCGAGTTGGCTGGATACGCTCCCCTTATAGGCGTCGGCGAGGGCAACTGGCTGCCAGGTGTGGTCATCGAAGCCGGCCGTGTTCCATCCGGGCTGCTCGAGTCTCGCGTCGTAGGTTTCTCCGGCGTAGATTTCGGAGTGGAGAATTGGAGATTGGGCACTCCTCCAGCTGGTGTCGGTCTGGACGATTTGGCGTGAGCCGTCAGTGAAATCGATTTCGAGTTGGGCCAGGAAGCGCGTGGGCGGTTTAATTGAAAAATGTTCCGCTGTCCAGGAGAGGCCGCTGCCAAACCAGCCATTACCCAACATTGCTCCGATTACATTGGAACCTTTTGTGAGCAGATGACTGACTTCGTAGGTTTGGTATTGAACGCGTTTGGAAAAATCGGTAAAGCCTGGCGTAAGAACGTCGTTGCTGATTCGTTTGCCATTTATGAACAAATCGTAGCCGCCCAGAGCGGTCGCGTAAACGCGAGCCCGGAGGATCTGTTTCTCGAGCGTGAACTGTTTACGCAAGAGAGCGGCTGGTTGCGGAAGCATGCCGGCATCGCCGAAGCGCGCGCCATCGAGATTCCCGAGGACAGTCGCGGCTAACCAGCGCGCCGACTCCTGGCTCCGGGCCTGCCACTTGACATCGGTCGGAAAGCGCGTTATTGCGCCATCCTGCTGGCGTATTTTGAGTAGCGCAGCCAACGCAGGAGGATAAGGAGAACGCATGCCCGAGGCCGGAACGGTGACGTGGATATCGATCGAGTTCTTTCCCTGAACGAGGAGAGCGCCGATTTCGCGGCGATCAAATTCGTTCCAATGCTGCTTATCCCCGGCTTCACGTCCGTTAACCGTTACGCCCCAGTCACCGCGTGCAATGAGAAACAGCGTAGCCCGGATTGGTAGCTGAGCCAAATCGAAATCTAGATGGAAATCAGAATGCAGGGGGCCAGTTACGAGGGCGGCTTGCGGAACACTGCTCCAGATCCATTTGATGCCGGCACGATCAAGTGCATCTTCGGGATTATGCCAGCCAATCCATTGCGCAGTCCAATCAGAAGGGTCCAATAACCCGGTTTCCCACCAGGCGACTTCCGCCGCTTGGGTCTTATGGCCTTTCGCATCCCAAACCCGGACCGTCCAGTAATAACGTTGGCGGCTCGTAAGCGCCGGGCCATGGTACCCAATACCCGTGGACTCGGATGAGGTCCGCTTACCGCTATCCCACACATCGGGCTTTCCACTGTTGAGCAGCTCGGGGCTGCTTGCCACGAGTAATTGATAGCCGGTCTGCCTCCAATTGCGGGCGGTGTCATCGCTGCGCCAGGATAGGGCTGGTTCGAAGACATCGATGCCGAGAGGATTGGTTAAGTATTCGCATCGCAGATCGACGGGCTTCGCAATGGAATTCATCGGGCTGAAAAAGAACAGGACAAGCGCACAAAGAGCAGTGACTTTGATCTTCATGGTTCGGGTATGTGAACCGATAGTATCGAAGTTGATTGCGTTGAGAAAACTGAAAGGTGGTGGGCTTGAAAGACGACGAATCAATCGAACATAGCCTGCGAAGTCACAGCGACGGCTTTGGTTGTCCGATCCAAGTCGAAGCGAAACCTGGTGTCGCGATCCTATTCCCCCAAACCCAGGTAAGCGGTAATGATGTGAGTAATTGTGGTGGAGGCGGCGGGAGTTGAACCCGCGTCCGAAAAAGCCCGCCGTGCAAAGCCTACGTGTGTATCCGATTCTGGGTGATTCGGCGACCTACTATAAAATCGGCAAGAGCGAAGGCCGCCTAGTCCGATTGATCTCGGCTCGTAGCTCCGGACCGAAGCTCAACACCTATCCTGCAAAATGACGCTTACTGGCTGCCGCGCAGGCTCAACAACCGAAGCGCACTACCTAGGTTTCAATTAGGCAGCGTATGCAAACTGCTGATTATTGGCAGTTGTTGTTTTCCGATCGTTTTACGGGAGCTCGGAACCCGACACGCCTTCACACAACGATTCAATCCCGTCGAATCCGTTGCGCCCCCAAAATCAAGGAGATTACCTTAAGTATAGCAATTCTGCAACATTTCGCGCAGTCCGGTAGAATATTCCGTGCAAGCATGCAAAGCGTTGTAACCGCTCCAGGAGCCACCCCCACGCTCCAGGACGAGTTGGGACAAGAGCACGGGCGGCTTTATCATGTGGTGCTCTTGGATGACGACGAGCACACTTACGAGTATGTGATCGAGATGTTGCAGAAGCTGTTTTTCCTGTCAGTCGAGGCTGCGTTTCAGCACGCGGTAGAGGTGGATACGACCGGACGCACTGTTGTGATTACATGCGCGCTACCCGAAGCAGAATTTGGTCGGGACCAGATTCAGTCGTTTGGAGCAGACCCAAGAATGCCGAAGTCCAAGGGATCCATGAGCGCGATTCTCGTTCCGGCGGAAAGCATTACCACGGCTTAAAGGGGAAACCAGACCTTAATTCTCACCGGAAAACGTGGGAAAGGTACCGGAAATGTGATCGTGCCAAGTCAGTTTATCTTCATCGATCAGCGCCCAGACAAGGCCCAGACCGACCGCTAGGACGCTGACAAAACCGCCAAACACGCGCAGATAACGGCGCCTTCGGGAGGGCTTTCTGCCGTCAAAGTCAACCAGTTCAAGTTTGACCGACTGGGTTCCGAGGCTGTCCCGGCCGGCAAACACCCAGAGCAATTTGTAAAAGATCGGTACCGTCAAAATCGCAGCCGCGAGAAATGAAAGGGTGTGTTTGTCGTACGCAATCCGGCCGCCGGCATAACGGAAAATCGCCAGGCAAATGGCTAATCCCGCGATGATTGTCAGTGAGTCGATGACGGCGGCCCATGCTCGAATGGTTGCGGTCGCGACCAGAGCATCGCTTGTTATGTGCGAACCCGGTTGTTGGACGATTTGTTCCTGGCCTTGGAATTCGAGCCGGCGCTGCGTCGCCTGGAGTTGCCGGTCTGGCGCCTCGCCGCCCTTTCTCCTGGGGCGCTGGCTCTCTATCTTGGCCGTTCTGAGAGGCGCCGGGCGCTGGGTTTCGGCGGCGCGCACACGGATGGCCTCGCGCTCCGCGGGAGACGTGAGCGAGTCGAACGGGATGACTCGCACTCCGTTGACAGGGGCGACAAAGAGCTCCTGCTGGCCGGGTTTGACCACGATGGGTGTTGCCGCCGCGCGCACCTCCGTGGCGGGCTCGAAATTGTAGGCGGCGGCAGTGGCAGTAGCGGCAATGGGGTAGGTTGCGGGAGAGATTCGCGACGGCACCGCCCGCACACGTCGACCGCAACGGCTACAGCGATGTTCGCCGTCTAAAATCCAAGTCTGACAATGCTGGCAAGTCATGTGGCACTCTGCGATTTTCTATTCCTCAACTATACGAAGGGCTTGCCCCCGAATACCTGGCCATGTTACGGTTCTCGGTTGAACCCTCGTTTTCCCGCCGAGCCTCCCGATTTCCGCACTTTTTCTGCTCGAATTCCTCTAATTTCTTTGGCGGCTCCTACATCTTCTATCAGAAGACGTGGCTTTTGTCTACAACAATTCTTTCGCAAGTTGTTTTTTTGCTCGCTCGCTCTCTTCTGGATCACTCCCTTCCTCTTCGCTCAAATTGCTTCCAAACCGGCGCAGGCGGATCTGCCGCCCAATGACGAAATCTGGTACGGAGGCATTAAACAGGAGTCACATAGCGAGTGGAAATATTTGCGTGGCGATGCGCGCGTACGCACCTCTGAGATGTCGATTTCCGCCGATCAAATCGATTTTAATTCGGACACCGACTGGGCCTACGCCCGCGGACACGTGCGGCTGGAGCATTACAAAACGGGCGACATCATCAACTGCGACAAAGCGGAATTCAATCTGGAAACTGACGAGGGCAAGTTTTATGGCGTGACTGGGACGGCGCCTCCCAAGATCATGACCAACAAATATGCGCTTACCACCACCAATCCGTTTTATTTTCAGGCGCAATGGGCGGATCGCATTAAGAATCGATATATCCTGCACAAAGGCTTCATCACTGATTGCAAAATTCCAAAGCCGTGGTGGATTTTCGAAGCGCCTACCTTCGATATCGTGCCAGGCGACCATGCCATCGCACGGAGTGCCATTTTCAAGCTGAAAAACATACCGATCTTTTATCTGCCGTACTTTCGCCGTCCCCTAGGCAGAAATCCTCGCCAGAGTGGTTTTCTAACTCCCGATATCGGACACACTTCGCTGTTCGGTTATGTGTATGGCCTTGGTTACTATTGGGCGATCAATCGTAGCTACGATATGACCATAGTTGGGGAAGATTACACACAACGAGGACCGGCGATTCAGTATGACTTCCGTGGGAAACCGAATGAAGTTTCCGATTTCAACTTGAATCTCTACGGCGTGGATGACAGCGGAATTGCGAATCCAAGCGATCCTTCCCACCCTACAAAACAGGGAGGGCTCCAGTTTGAACTGACTGGCAGGACGGAAATCCTCGGATTTGCAGGTCGTTTGGATTATAACTACCTGAGCTCGTATCTGTTCCGTGAAGCTTTCTCCTATTCCTTCGCGACCGCGATTCAGAGCGAGGTTTATTCGCTCGGTTACCTGCAGCGTCACTTCCATGACGACTTGTATACCGTGAACATCGTAGCGGAACGAGACCAGCTCTTCGAGGCGTTGACACCGTATGGCCAGCAGGCCAACCAGGTTATTGTGCAGAAATTGCCGTCAATCGAGTTTAATGGCCGTGACCACGACCTTTGGCATGGGCCTTTTCCGTTGTGGTTCTCGTTCAACACCAGCATGGGGCTACTCGATCGCAGCGAACCTACCCAGATTGGCGCGAATAACGTGCCTACTGCAGTGTTGAACACCGGAGCGATGGGGCGAATCGATGTGGAACCGCGCGTAGCAACGAATTTTCAATTCGCGGGTTTTTCACTCAGCCCCAGCATCACATTCGGCGCTACGGGATACAGCAATTCCTACTCGGTAAACCAGTCGATCTACTCCGCTGCAAATCCCTCGAGCCCGACCGTGAACGCCGCTTATTCGAACGCGAGTCTGTTCCGCAAAGACGCCGATTTCGTCTTCGACCTTAGACCTCCG
>DATAYL010000514.1:0-5880 GCA_036272575.1 Bryobacteraceae bacterium
ATGGCGGGACATAGCATGGGAGGAAACGTCATATTGGAATTAGCAGCGCGGTTTCCCGAGATTCCTTCCTCTCTTGTAATGATAGATTCCGTAATGTTTCCTCCGCAGATGATGCTCGACGCTGTACAGTCGCAGGCCACCGAAGGGTTGCAGGAGCCGGACTACCTAGCTGCTTACCAACAGGGGCTCTCGACATTGTGCCTTCCGACGGACAGGCGATCAGCACAATTGATCTCCTCGCTACGAGTCCTCAACACGTTCTGGCCTCAGCATTTCCCAATCACACTACGAACTACGATGCCGCCACGGCTGCAAGTGCCTGTCGTATCCCGATAGCGTACATATTTTCAATTATGCCCCTTCTCGATCTACCGCGGTTCCAAAGCCTTACGCCGCAACTTGCTATCGCTCGTACTCTTGGATCGGGACACTTCTCACCACTCGAAGTACCTGACCAGATCAACGCTATGATTGCCCGATTCCTCACGATTAATTGAGTCGTCGGTTGGACGAAAAACAAAGGCCTATCGATTAATGGAATAAGTCGCTTCGGACGATTCCGGACATGGGACAACATTCCATTATCCGGACGAGGACCATCGCAGAGGGACCAGGTGCAAGATGCTACCCCTGATCGTTCCAGGAGTAGCATTCTTATCAAACCAATCATTAATCAGTCACACGGCACCGTCTTTGTTACTATCGGCCTTGAAGTGATAACTGGGAATCTTTGTTTGCCAGGACGTCCGTCTCATATTTTTGAAATGCCTGTTCGATGATATCGGCGGCCATATCCAATCCGCGCGTCTTTGAAATCACTTTCTGGAAGTACTCAGCCCGCTCGCGATAGCTCGGTTCTCGCAAAACCTTCTCGATCAGAACCCGGAGGCGGTCCGTTGTTAGCTCGTCCACTTCTATAAGTTCGCCGGTGCCATGATGTGCAATTCTGGCGGCAACGCCTGGCTGGTCGTAGCCTATAGGAATCGCAACCATGGGCACTCCGTGCGCCAGGGATTCAAGCGCCGTATTCAATCCAGCATGCGTGATGCAAAGCGCCGCACGCTTCAGCAATTCAATTTGAGGAGCAGAGCGGACGACAATCGCATTGGAAGGAATAGGACCCAGATTCTCTGGATTGATATTCTTGCCAATGGAAAGTACAAGCTGAACATCCTCCAGGGCCTCAACCGCTTCAAGAATGTGTTTGTACACCTCATATAGACCATTCACCAGTGTCCCCAGGGACGCGTAGATAAGAGGTTTGTCCGTCAATTTGTCCCATGGAAAGGGTACTGGCTCCCTGCCCTCATCGTCGTGAAACGGACCAGCGTAGTGAAACTGTGCAGGCCAGGGGATTCCCGGAAAATCGAATTCCTTCGGCGTCTGAGTTATTACAGCCAGCTTGGAAACAGTGGCAACAGGATCGTTCCAATCGATCTTAAGTCCAACCTTGTCGGCATAAGACCTCGCGATTTCCGCCATCGGCCCAAGTATCGCTTCTAGCTTACGTAAATATAGGGCGTTTCGATTAAGGCCTTCCGGAGAAGTATCAAACGGGCAGCTGAAAAGGCTGGCTGGAGTTGCTCCCGAGAAATCGAGGTGAAGAACAGTCCAAATGTGCACATAAGGTATGGACATGCTTATAGGGACAAGCTCGATGAAGAAGTAGATTGTGTCGATTACCAAAGCCTCAATGCCTGTCGTTGCTAACTTTTCAGCCAAGTAGTCGAAGGCCACTCGGGTGAGGTCAGGATTTAGATCCATACACGAATGCCGCACCACCTCAAAGCCATGCAACTGTGCGACGGAGCTATAGACTTTGTCGACAGAACCGACGGGATACTCTGTTTCGCCGTAGGCCACGAAGTCGAGACCCGCGGCGCGAGCGAATGGTTCGACATCGGGAACGCCAAAAAACACGACTTCATTGCCGCGTGATTGTAGCCTGCGCGCGAGCGCTGTCATGGGGTTTAAATGCCCTGACAAGGGCATGCTCACAAAACCGATTTTCATTGTTGCTCCTTGTTTTTCGCTCACATGAGCCGCAGCACAGCGTGGCTCAGACGATTCTCGCCTCAAGTTTCAGTGAGGAAATTGTGTCCTGTTATAAGGACCCGGCTGAGCTGGTTCTATTCCAGGATGTAGAGATGAAGTCGTTCTGCCCGGTCCGACACCTGGACGCTGTGCGCTGAGTCCGCCATCAAGGACAATGGACTGGCCGGATAAATACGACGAATTCTCAGAAAACAGCCACACGACCGTTTCCGCAACTTCCTCCGGTAACCCGATTCGAGAGAGCGGGTGTGACGATCCGAGCTGATCCAAAGCTTCCTGCGAGCCGAACACATTCAGAAGCAGTTCCGTTCTTATTGCTCCTGGGCTCACAGCGTTGACGCGAATGCCGTGGCGACCGTATTCGACTGCTGCCGACCTGGTAAGGCCGAGAACAGCATGTTTGCTTGCGATATACGGTGCCGCGCCGGGGGCTGCGAGAGTTCCGCCCACGGACGAAGTATTCACGATCGAACCTCCAAAACCCTGCGCTACCATCTGTCGCAATTCGTCCTGAAGCAGAAGAAACATGGCTTTCACATTGATATCGAAGACGAGATCGTACTCCCGCTCGCTCTGTTCGACGATCGACCCTTTTGCACCAGAAATCCCGGCGTTGTTGAAAGCAAAGTCGAGCCGCCCGAACGCATCCAGAACCGCTGGAACGACGGTCTTCACTGCTCTTGAGTCGCTGAGATCCGCTGCGCAGAACACCACTTTGCCTGGATTCCGATTCATCTCTCGGACGAGCCTCTCGCCTTCTACGCGGCGGCGTCCGGTCAATAGAACGTTTCCACCCAGTTCGCTAATCCGTTTGGCGGTTGCGGCGCCAATTCCTGAAGTCGCGCCGGTGATCAGCGCCACCCTACCTTCGAATTCCAACGGCGCTCTCGAGCCTTCAAGAGCTTTTTCTGAATCTGACATTTCCTTCTCCCGCAGCTATACAGCACAGCATTCTTCTGTGCTGGGCTGCGTTCTGCCTCTTGGACACGTCACGGGAAGTAGAAGACCCCGCAAGCATGTAAACGTTTTGTGAAGATCGAGCGCGCGTCAGCGGAAGGCGGATGACAAAACGAGCACCGCTGGCCGGCTCAGTCCAATGTCGCCGCTCTGGTTGAGAACAGTCTGGCGGGAGAGCGCCAGCCCAAGCCCTACGCCGTCCTGCTTGCCTGCCGTGACGAACGGCTCGAACAACCGGTCGCGAGCAGCGACAATTTGATTTTCTCGGGCACTTCGAGCAGGATCTGAACCGAACCGTTTTTGCGCCGCTGCAAATCTGGTCGTCTCTATCAAACCCAGCCTACGATGAAAAAATGTTTACTGGTCTGGACTAGACTCAGTCTCTCCGGCACCCATCTTGAGGAGTAGCTTTAATGAGCCCATTGCGCAATATCTCTGGCGCGCTGCGTTGGTCCGTCTCCCTCGCATATTGAATATCGTCACGCTTGGTTCTTTTGTTAGCTCGTCCATCGCAACTCGCTGTAGCGGTCGAGATCGCGACGGACGGAAGCTCACGACGGTGATTGGCCGCCGCGACCTCGCAGCCGAAATTTCCCGAAATTTCCTGCATCATTGGGACTAGATATGTGTAGACTTTCCCGAAGAAGAAGTTGCGCTTGGTCAAATTTCCTGATCAGCGGTGCACCCGTATGTCGAAAGCGTTCTCAGCCGGCAACAGATGATCTAAAGACCCGACGCTCGGCGTGTATTACGAAATTTGAGTGGCGAAACCCCATAGGCCGAGTGGAACGAACGGCTGAAGTGAGCGAGGTCGCTAAAACCCCAATGCAGAGCAATTTCGGTAACAGAACGATCTCGGCTTGAGTTAGCGAGTTCAGCTCGACATTGGGCAAGACGGCGCTCCCTGATCCATGCTCCGACTGTCTTTCCACGCTCATTAAATATCAGGTGGACATAGCGAGTGGAAATGTGATGGGTCCGCGCGAGCATCATTGGAGAAAGCTCTGGATCCTCCAGCCCTTTTTCAACGAAGGACGTTATCCGCTGATACAGATCCGTGCGTGGTCCGATAATGTTTGATTCTCTGTGTTGGGTCAGAGCAGCGCCCAGGAGGCCGAGCGTCAGTTCAACGGCCGCTTCGGCGGACTCCGAGTCATTCGTCAACACCTCGTCCGCGAGCGTTGAAAGGCAATTTCCGAGCAGACGAGATACACTATCGCGCTGCGGCAAGTGAGCCCCAACATAGGATTTCGATTCAGGCAGCACACCCTCGAAGGTATCGAATGGAACAAACAAGCATACCTTCTGAAAGGTTTCCGGCATCTCAAAGGAGACGGAACGCCGACCATACCAAACCAGGAGATCGCCCGAATCGAGAATCGTTTGCCCAGAATGCGGATCACACACGGTCCGGCCGCTTTTTTGAAACAACACTGCCAGGAATGCCCCGTCATCGGAAGAGATCTCTGTACGTCCGCGGGAAACTCTGGCAGGATCACCTGAAACCTTCACAATCTTCACGCCCTCAATGGCGTGGGCGGCGATTTCGACATCTAGCGGAGTCGATCGGTTTTTGAAAACATCCAGCGCAAGTCCGGCCGCCGAAAGACTTTCACATAGCTGATCGTGATCTCGAAATCGAACACTCCTTTGGAAATCCGTGGTGACCATTTTATTATTTACATTCTAATTGCGTTTGTGAGCTTTTCTGTGAGGATCTAGGCCCATTCAGAGGAAGGCGGATAACAAAACGCGCTCCAACCGCGGGTTCAATCCACATATGGCCCCAGAAGCCTGGCGGGAGAATGCTGCCCCCGTCCCAACCCATTTTCTTTGCCGGCGGTTACGAATGGTTCGAATACCCAATCACGAATCATGCGGAATCCCGAGCCCGTGTCTTCTATCGCGATCGGCACGTAATCGCTGCCTCTCGTGGCGCCGATGCGGACATCTCCGCCTCCCTGCATCGCTTCAACAACGTTCGTAATCAGGTTAAAGAACATCAGCTTGATACGAGAGCCGCCAGTGTCTCGTCGGAAAGTGTCAACAGCTTGTCGCGGAGGGAGTGGTAAAGATGCGCCTCGAGATCGTTGGCTGTCCAACCCAGTGAAGCCCGCAAGTCGGGGCGGCCAACGTCCCCGATGAACAAGGTATCGCCGGTGAGCACGGCGTGAGGTTTTGCCGGGTCCTTCTCCAGATCAAATACGAAGATCGAGATGGACTCGATGGTGTGTGTCCCGGTGTTTCGACAACTTGTACGCGCAGCCCCGGGAACTCAAGCGTGTCGCCGTCCTTCATCGGCATAAAACGCGTATTCCGCATTTGCGCGGGCACCAAGACGGATGGTCGCGCCGCAACGGTCGCGCAGCTCCAGATGCCCAGTAACGAAGCAGCCTGGAAGTGGGTCAGGAAGACGTGGCGGACTTCGAGGCCGAATTTCTCAGCGTCGACCAGATACTGGTTGATATCGCGTGCGTCGACAATAGTGGCGGTTGAACTCGCCTCGTTGCCGAGTAGGTAGGAGGCATGGGCCAGGCAGCCCAGGTAGTAATGTTTCAGGACCATGAGATCTGTTTCTGTGACACAGCGGGCCACATCTCGCCTCTTCATCCCATCATCGAACGCATTGGCTGATGGCGTTATTTAGGGTGGGTGGCGGTGCGGAGGTAGGGCTTGACGGTCTTGTAGCCCGGGAAGGTCTTGTCGGCTTCCTCATTGGAGACGACTCCGGTGATCATGACGTCGTCGCCCTGCTTCCAGTTGGCGGGAGTGGCGACCTGGTGTTTGGCGGTGAGCTGCATGGAGTCGAGGACGCTGTCCTTCGCCAAAAATAGATCCGATTATAAAACAGTGTCTTGGAGAATGAAA
>DATAYL010000515.1:0-5718 GCA_036272575.1 Bryobacteraceae bacterium
CACTCGACGGGTCCGTCTTGACGGTGGCCCCTTCTGATCCGGTTCGCTTCGGTTTGGGGCTTGGGTTAGGAATGTATCACAACTCTCGATGAACTCCGACCAGAAAGGAACAAAACAGCATAAAGCGTGTCCCTACGAAAATTCACCGGCTATGCGATAAGAACGGCGAAGCCGCGATCCGCCGTTCGATCAGGAGATGGTACTTGGCAGTGTGCTCGAACGGTCGGGCTCAGGTGCAGGCGACCAACCGCTGTTCCAGACCGAGGTCGTGGATACCGAAGTTCGCAGGGGCCCATAAGCTAGGACATTGCTCCCGACGGCAAACGATTCCTGATCATCACCGCGAATTGCGGCAACACATCGTCACTGAACCTGGTTCTGAATTGGCGAGTGGAACGACCAAATTGAGCTTCGCCATCCGCCAGCCCGTCGGTCCCAAGGCATTGATTCGACCAACTGAACGGTGGGCGTGGCAGATAGGGAACGAAAAACGCCGATGTCGCCCGACATGGTAGCGATTCACATCCGCGGGAAGCGCGTTTTACGGCAAAGTGGCTGGAGCGCAATCTTGGGTGATTCCTAAACACATCCGCGGGATGCTCCTGCAGCAGGTACCCGCTTCGGGGCCAGATACAGCCGGAGAGGTTACCGTTCCTCCCGTGTAGTCCGCGACGGAGGGAACGATTCTCATGCTGCGCGCGTATGTCTTGGGTAGCATGGTGTCGTACCTTCAGGAGCCCTGATGTCTACAGCGGTATCCGCTGAGCCGGCCGTCTCTGCGCAGCCGATTCAGATTGAGAGGTTCGTCAAGCGCTTCGGCGCGACGACGGCTGTGAACGGCGTTTCTCTTGCTTTGCAACCGGGCGATTGTCTGGGCCTGCTGGGCCCGAATGGCGCGGGCAAGACAACGCTGATCCGCGGCATTGTGGGGCGGGTGGTGCCGGATCAAGGGCGCATCCGTATCTTCGGCGCGGAAGCAGGGTCGCAGGCCCCGCGGCAGGTGCTGGGGTGGGTGCCGCAGGAACTGGCCATCTATCCGCGGCTCACGTGCAGCGAAAATCTCTTTGCTTTCGGCACATACCAGGGGATCTCCGGTAAGGAAGTGGAGGAGCAGATCGCGTGGTGCCTGGACTGGGCTGCTCTCACGGACCGCGGCAACGAACTGGCGCGCAATCTCTCGGGAGGTATGAAGCGGCGGCTGAACATGGCGGCGGGAATCATTCATCGCCCGCGCACGGTGCTGATGGACGAGCCTACGGTCGGGGTCGATCCGCAATCACGCAACCGCATTTTCGAGATGATCGAGGCGCTGCGCGCGCAGGGCACATCAATTCTGTACACCACGCATTACATGGAAGAAGCGGAGCGCCTCTGCAACCGCATCGCCATCATTGACCATGGCAGCATCATTTCCGAGGGCAGGCACGAGGAACTCGTCCGTAATGCGTTCGGGAGCAGCAGCCAGGTGGTCGCGCGCTTCGCCGGTGCGGAAAGCGCGATCGCCGCGTGGGTAGAGAGCCGCGGCGGACGTATCGCCGAAGGGATAGCGCAATTCACGGTTCAGCATCCCAGCGAGATTGCCGAGCTGCTGGACGATGCGAGCGCGCACGGGTTTGAGCCGGAGGACGTTTCGTTGCGGCGGCCGAATCTTGAGTCCGTTTTTCTTCACCTTACCGGAAGGGAGTTGCGCGATTGATCCTAGCCATTGCACGCACCGCGCTTGCCGGCCTGCGCCGCGACCGCGCGTCTCTGGCGCTCAGCTTTGTGCTGCCGATTGCATTCTTCACTATCTTCGCCATGGTGTTCGGCGGCCAGCGCGACACGATTCCGCGCGTTCACGTGATCGTGGTGGACGAGGACCACAGCGCGGCGTCGCGCGAACTGGTGCGGGGGTTGGAACGCGAGGGGGCACTGCAGGTGAGTACGCATCCCGAGGCGAAGCAGCATGCGTCCACTCCGCCCGACTACACCGCCGCGAGCGCCGAAGCGGCCGTCAAATCCGGAGATGTTCCGGTGGCGCTGATTATTCCGGTGGGATGGGGTGCTCACCCTATGGCCTTCGGGCCGAAAGAGGAGGAAGGCCCGAAGCTCAGGTTGCTGAACGATCAGAGCGACCGGATCGCGCCGCAAGTTGTGAACGGGCTGCTGCAGAAGGCCGCGATGACGGCGATGCCCGCTTCGATGGCGAACCTCGGAATGAAGTACACCGAGCAGTACCTCGGCACGCTGACTCCGGAGCAACGCAAGCGCCGGACCGAGAACATGCAGTACCTGGAACAGCTACAGCAGCAGCGCGCGAATGAGCCAGAGGTGAACAATTCCAGTTCAAAGACGACATCCTCCTCGGAATTCGGCGGCGGCATGGTTGCGGTGGAGATACAGTCGGTGGTCGGAGAACACAAAAATAAGAACCTGATCTCGTTCTATGCGGCCGCAATCGGGGTAATGTTCCTGCTGTTTACGGCAAGCGGAGCGGCGGGCTCGATATTGGACGAGGCAGACAGCGGCACACTGGATCGCGTGCTGAGCTCGCGCGTAACCATGACCACGCTGCTGGCCGGCAAGCTGACCTTCAACACGCTCCTTGCATTCGCCCAGCTTGTCGTTATGTTTGTGTGGGGCTGGGCCGTGTTTCATCTCGATTTTTTCACCCACATTCCTGAGTTCCTCGTAATGGGGCTGTGCACGGCTTTTGCGGTGGCCGCGTTCGGCATTCTGCTGGCTAGCATGTGCCACACGCGGGCACAGCTTGGAGCAGTGTCTACACTGCTCCAAGCTGATCATGTCGGCGGTGGGCGGCAGCATGTTCCCGCGCTTCCTGCTGCCGGAGGCAATGCAGAAGGCCGGCTTATTCACCATCAACGCCTGGGCAATCGGCGGATTCACTAAGGTCTTCTGGCGCGACCTCCCTTTAACTTCGCTCTGGCCGCAGGTCGGGGTTCTGCTGGCCGTAGGAATCGTGCTGTTCATTCTGGCGCGACGGATCGCGCGGCGGTGGGAGTTCGCGTAATTTGGTCCAGCTTTCCCGGTCAAGAAATTGCCTCTGTACTCCGGGGCGCAGGTGTTACCAAGAAGGGAGGCTCTGATGAATCGGCTGAGGAGACCCGATCGGCACGAGTGCTTCTCAGGTCCGCTGAAATCTCTCCTTAGTGCAGCTCAAACTGACCCAAACTCTGAGCCAACTGGGTCCTGAGCGACGGCCTAGTTTTTGTTGGTCACTCGCGGCCTCAGCATCGACGATACGCTGGGCGACCAGGGCGGAGCCATCTGTGTAAGTGCGAGGTCCTGGACACTTCGAGTCTGGCTCGCGGTGTTTTTCAATTTGTCCCTCGTGGACAATGCGTCATTCGATCCACTTTGGGCGTCGGCTGCTCAAGCTAACGGAACAAAACCAGACTGCAGAGCGTCTCTTCGAACATGAAAGAGTACAAGCAGCGCATCAACGTTCCTCGGTTCGCTGCAGTTGCTTGACCCTCTTCGCTTCCCGGTCAGCGAGCGAAAGCAGACTCGGCAGAAATCTTGCCAGAGCTCATTTTAGGACCAGGAAGTTTAATACGTGCTTTTCTTTTCGAGGCTCGCAACCGGAACTCTTCTCCTCACGGCTCTATCGATCCCGGCTATCACGCTGGCACAAGAACCTAAAGCTCTGGTGACCCAGACGGAGTCCGGCGCCATATCCGGAGTACGGGAAGACGGATTGAGGGTCTACAAAGGCGTTCCATTCGCGACCCCTCCGGTCGGTAACTTGCGTTGGCGCCCTCCGGCCCCTGTCACACCTTGGACTGACATCCGTAAGGCAGATGCGTTTGCGCCCGCGTGTATGCAAGATAGCGTATCCATGCCCGGTGAGGCGCCGCCAGCAGTAAATGAGGATTGTCTCTACCTAAACATTTGGACGCCGGCGAGGAGCGCGCAGGAGCGCCTGCCCGTAATCGTCTGGATATACGGCGGAGGTTATATCAGCGGCTCAGCCTCGATGCCCTTGTATTGGGGAGACCGGCTTGCGCACAAAGGCGTGATCGTGGTTACCGTCGCGTATCGACTCGGTCCACTTGGTTTTCTGGCTCATCCCGAACTGACACGCGAATCCCCGCACCATTCGTCCGGGAACTACGGCCTGCTGGATCAGATCGCCGCCCTGGAATGGATCCAGAGGAACATTGCAGTCTTTGGCGGCGACAGGAGAAACATAACCGTCGCCGGTCAATCCTCGGGGTCAATATCAGTCAGTATCCTGATGTCCTCTCCGCTGGCAAAAGGCTTGTTTCAGCGCGCCATCGGAGAGAGTGGCGGCCTATTCGAGCCGGTACAGCTTGCTCCAAAGTATCTGCTCGCCAACGCAGAACGCGATGGGGAAAAGTACTCCGTCTCGCTCGGTGCGACCTCGCTCGAGCAACTCCGGGTCCTGCCAGCGGCCAAGCTCACCGGCAATGCCGGCGGCATCGTTCACCCGGTGATCGAACCTTATGTGCTTCCGGCGTCGCCCTATGACGCATTCACTTCAGGCCAGCAGAACGATGTGCCGCTGCTGCTTGGTTCGAACGCCGACGAGGCGCGCGCGTTGACCGATGTCTCCCATGTGACGGCCGCCACATTCGATAAAGACC
Source organism: Bryobacteraceae bacterium (assembly GCA_036272575.1). Classification (GTDB taxonomy): domain Bacteria; phylum Acidobacteriota; class Terriglobia; order Bryobacterales; family Bryobacteraceae; genus Bog-105. Next base: position 4,608 of record DATAYL010000515.1, read on the forward strand.
TAGAGCACAGCGTCGGCGCTCTTCCGCCTCAGCTTGTCGCAGCATATCCTCACATTACCGACGCAGAGGCGCGGCAGGCGCAGCTCAACCTCGAGCGCGACCTCCGCTTCGGCTGGGACATGTGGGCCTGGGCGAGGTTGCAAGCCGGGACCGGGCAGAAGCCCGTCTACTGCTACTTGTTTCGACAGCAGCCGCCATTCCCAGCCGCTTCCGTCTACGCAGGTTGGGGCGCGAGCCACTTCGCCGAGCTATGGTATGTCTTCGATCATCTGGACCAAGAGCCCTGGCGCTGGACCAAGGCAGACCGCGGAGTGGCCGAGGAGATGTCCAGCTACTGGGTCAATTTCGCAAAGACGGGCAATCCGAATGGCCCCGGTCTTGCTTCATGGCCAGCTTTCACTGACACAAATAGCGAGGTCCTATATATCGGGGACCCCATCACGGTCGGCGCAGTGGCAAGTATTACTAGCCTAAGAGTCTTTGATGACGTCTATACCGCCGTGCGTGGCAAGCCATTTGGCGTAAAGTAGCAGCAAAGTTATCGATACTTTCTTCACGCCCGCGTTAATTTCGCGCGTCGCACTCTTTATCGATTGCTGCCGGATCACCCACCGTCCGGAAGGCTTTCGCGAGTCTGCCTGTGTTTAGGCATTCGAGAGATTACCAGCGGGTAACGGCTCAGGGTAGATCTACCCTTTGAGACTAGTCGCGTTGTATTCAGAAAACCACTTCTCCGGCTCGGCCCCTGATCGGCCAAGTGGTCACGAATAGCCGCAAGTGGACGCGAAAATCGTGCCCTATTTCGGAACCGAATTATGGGGAGCAGCTAGGTTGAAGCGCACCAATCCGACGAGGATCATGGTGCTAATCACGTTGTCCCCGCAGAAGGAGCGTTCTGAGACGGCATGGCCACAAAGCGGACTTATTGTTACCAGATAACTCGGCTGGACCAACTACCACCGATAAAATTCAAAATTTTGAACGCATGGCGAATAGAATCGGCGCTACAGCTGACGATGTAAGGCGTATATTTCCGGCTTTCACAGTGTGCCTAAAAGAAACTGGAAACCGGTGCCTGGTCCACACTCGTAACGTTTTGATGACTCCCTAC
>DATAYL010000516.1:0-2371 GCA_036272575.1 Bryobacteraceae bacterium
CCTCGCTCGACGAGCAAACGAACGATTGCTTCATGGCCCGCTAACGCCGCTTGATGCAGCGGTGTCGAATGGGCATGGGTTCCGGGAGGATTGTACCGGTTTGGATCCTCTCCCGCATCGAGCAGCATATAGACGATCTCCGCATGCCCGAATTGTGCCGACAAAGCCAAGGCTCGGTGACGATCTTCGGGACTAGCGCTGGGCAGCAAACGGCGCGCGTCTTCAACACGCCCGAGAGCCGCTGCGACGGGCAAATCATAGCGGGCACCTCTACGAAGCAGAGCGCCCGCTGCTTCGAACTCGCCGTGCGCGCCAGGCATGCCGCGGTTGGGATCTGCTCCGTAGTCGCATAGCAGATCGATCAACGGTATCTGGACTCCGCATTCGCGCGGTACGCGCCCGGAGCAAACAAGGCCGAGTGTCTCATCCACCGTCGCCCGATCATTCTTTGCGCCCCCATCCAAAATCAGCTGCGCGACTTCCACGATATTCACAGGCAGTTTCCCGCGCCGAATCGGATTCTCCGCCACAAATTCCAGCAGCGAAGGATTCTGAAAGTAATTGCCGCCTTCAAATACGACGTGTTCATGGACCAAGTTCGGATGCACACTCAGGTGAGCCCTGAGCCCTCCCACGTCTCCCGCGTCCAAGAGATTCACGGCGCGGCGAAAAGCGGGGTCCTGAATTCGCTCCTGGAATGGAAGGCAGAGGTCGTCTGCCGGTGACGGCTTTTCCACCCGACGCTTCAGTTTCGGCCAGCTTGCAAATCCCCGTTCGCGGGCAACCGTCAGTTGCGCGTCGGTAAGGCTAAACTTCGCATCAAAGATTGCCGCATCTGTTGCGTGCTTAAATCGCGGATGAAATTCCCGGATTCGCTGCGCCGCTTGCGAATGACGTTCGGTACGCGCTTTGAACAGGTCTTTGGCTTGGTACTTGAGATGCTTGAGGTCCGCGTTGGGCGGAAGTGGATTTACGGGCATGCACGAACTCCCTTTCTTGGCCGCCTGATTGTCCGCATGCTTACAGGCAGAAAGTTAGTTCGCAAAAACGAATCGCGATGAGGTGGACTTCTGTCCTTCCCGCGGACCGGATGCGCCCTGAAACGCAAGTCTAATATACCAGCCGGTGAACTTCAGAGATCCGAACGACGCGCAATCCGGACATTGACATCAGCCAGGATCAATTAATGGATTGCGACGAACCGGGAACTCTCTGAATTGTGCGTCGTTGGTTGGCAATCAGGGTGGCCAACCAACAAGCAGTACTCAGCGTCGGAGCAGTCAGAACACGGCGTAGCCCTCGGTTCGTGGCGAAAGCTCGCTGTCGCCGGAACCACGAATCTTTCTTCCCGTCCTCTGGATCGCCTTTCTCGTCTACTGGCCCATCAAAGCCGTCGGTACGAAAACCACCCGGCGTCTCGAGCCAGTCGCCTCGCGCATCCTGCGCGCCCTCACCTTCCTGATTGCCATCGTCCTGTTCTCGACAACTCGCATCCCGCTGCGCTGGCTGTACTTTCAGCCCTGGCCGGCGGGGCTTTGGCCCTTCTGGCTGGGAGCTACCGTCATGGTCGTCGGCCTTCTCTTCGCCGGTCTGGGCACGGGAGCACCTCGGCGGCAACTGGAGCAGCTCCGTCACGATTAAACAGGGCCATGAGCTGATCACCACCGGGCCCTATGCAATGGTCCGTCACCCCATTTACACAGGTATTCTGGCCGGGCTCCTTGGCACCGCGATCGCCCTCTCTCAGGTGCGCGGATTTATCGCTCTCGCCCTTATCGTGCTCGTGCTCTGGCTCAAGCTCCGTATGGAGGAGCAATGGATGCGCTCCCAGTTCGGGGAAACATACGCCACCTATGCCAATGAGACCGCAGCCCTCGTGCCTTACCTCTTCTGATCGCCTGCGCCGCTAAATTCTCCGCAGGAAGGTGGATTGGGAAGTGGCGGTTCACATTCCGGAAGCAGAAAGGGACACTGCACCTCGAATCGGCGTTTGTGGACCGCCTGTATATCCGCAATAGCTGCACGCGAGAGATTCAGGAGTTATGGGCGTATTACGGGCAACCCGAAATTGGCCAACTTGTATCCGCCACCGTTGCAATCTACGAATCGCCGCCTACGCGGTCAGCGCGATCAGCATTGTTTTTTCCAAACCAAACATGTAGGGTCTAGAATCCCCATCCACTACGCCCACTCGATGCCGGATTCTCGCTTGCCGCGCATACAATATCTAGACCCTTAGCGAGCCACGGAACGCCCTAGCGGCATAGTAAGATTCCGCGCCGTTGTGATACACGAAAACAGTGTCGTAGCGGCGGTCACAAAAGAGGGCGCCGCCGAGTTTTCTGATGTCAGAAGGTGTTTTCACCCAGCT
>DATAYL010000517.1:0-2850 GCA_036272575.1 Bryobacteraceae bacterium
CCTCACGAGCGAGACGACTTATTTCTCCGCCGAACTCGGCCTGGCGCGCGCCCGCCTCAACGAGCGCCTCTCTCTGGTGCAGGTCTACAACGCCCTGGGCGGAGGCTGGCAGAACTGAAGATCCGCTTCTGTCACCCGCCCCGCGCATGCCGCACCTTTGTGCTCTCACCCGCGCACGGCTTCAGATGCACCCACTGCAGCGGACTCACCGGCTCTCCATACACATACAGCGCCCAATGCAGATGCGGACCCGTTGATCGGCCCGTTGAACCCACGTAGCCGATCACGTCGCCCTTCTTCACGGCTTGCCCTTCTTTCGCTTTAAACTTTGACATGTGCAGGTACATGGATTCGAGCCCTTGCCCGTGATCGATCGCCACTGTCCCGCCGTGCAGGCTGAACTGCTGCACGACCTTCACGACGCCGTCCGTGACCGCGTGAATGGGCGAACCAAACGGGCCTCGCTGGTCGAGACCGGCGTGAAAGTCGCCGGTCAATTTTCCGTTGTTTAAGCGCGTTACCCCGAAAGGGGAAGTAACGCATCCTGGAATGGGCGTCTCAAACGGTTCGGTCCAGTATCGAACTGGTGACACTTCTTTGAGGAACGTCGAAACGGTGTCCCGCTCATCGGGAGTCGAGTGCAACTGCGCAATAGATTTCGGCATCACCACGTTCTGACGTGCATAATGCGCATTCCCGATTACGACTTGCTCATTGTGAATCGTCGCGCCGCTTTGGTCCATCCACTGGAGTTCGTAAACTCCGGGCCGCGTCAAAACACCTACCGGCATTAAACCCATGACGCCGCCATTCTCTTGCGCAAACAATCGAATTTCTCGATGATCCAGGCTGGCTTTGCAGGCCCGCGTGTTTCCATAAACCCTGACAACTCGGCCCTGCTTAACAGCGGAGGGCTCGATGCGGAAACTTTGGGCGCTCAGGTGCCACGCAAGTAGAGGGACCAGCAACGCACGCACCTGTCCAGCATAACTGGACATGAAAGACTTGAGCTACTGCGGATGTCTCATTCCTAGAGGTCCGAATCGAATGAAGATTATTACAATCTGCTGTCTGGTAGCAGCTCTTGGGGCCACCAGCTTGCTGGCCGCCGATGAAGATATGGCGCGCCTCAAGGAATCCGGTCAAGTCCTAACCGAGATCATGGGCACGCCTGACAAATCCATCCCGCAGAATCTTTTTGCGAAATCATATTGCGTCGTGGTAATCCCCAGCATGAAAAAGGCCGGCTTTATTTTCTCAGGCAAGTACGGGCGTGGATTTGCCTCTTGCCGCAAAGAGTCCGGTGGCTGGACCGGACCCGCAGCCATGCGCGTCGAAGGCGGCGGCTTTGGATTGCAGATAGGCGGCTCGGCCACCGATGTCGTTATGCTCGTCATGAGCAAAAAGGGAATGCAGGGAATTTTGAGCAGCAAGTTCACACTCGGTGGCGAGATCTCGGCTGCTGCGGGGCCGGTGGGCCGTGATTCTACCGCTCAAACAGATGCCACAATGCGAGCCGACATTCTGTCCTGGTCCCGTTCCCGCGGCATTTTCGGCGGCATCTCTCTCCAGGGCGGCACGCTCCGCGCCGATGAGGATGTTGATAAAGCACTCTACGGCCAGCCTGAAACGAGCAAGGCTATTCTCACGGGCGAAGTTCCTGCTCCGGCCGGCTCCGATGCCTTCACCAGCAAACTCTCCGAATACGGCGGCGAGCAGCAAACGAAGTAAATTTCATGGGGACGATCGCGTGCTGGCCGCCCGGTCACGCCACAGCCCGCCTGCCCGCCTATCAAATCGCGCGCCCAACTCTGCCAACGACTACTTCAGACTGCCCACCAGATAATCGGTCACGTCCTTGGAGTTGACCGTCGCCATGCTCCCGATGATCTGCGCCTTCACTTGCGGGTCCTTCTCTTGTTTGGCTAATGTCACCAGCGCCTTGCCATTCTGCTGCGTGCTCAGCGCATTGAGCACTGCAGAGCGCACGCCCGGATTCTTGTCGCTCTCGAAAATGGAGATGAACAGATCGGTGTCGGCGTCATTTCGCATCAGCGTCAGCGATTGAATCGCTGCTATGCGCCGGCTCGGATCGGTCTCTTTTCGCGCCATCATTTCCAGCAGATTCGGAAAGCTTCTTTGCGAAGCCTTGTTCTCCGACGTGGTACCAATAAGCCCCATCAACCGGATGGCCTGTAACTGCAGCGCTGGGTTTGAATTGCCGGTGGCTACGCTGGTAAGCAGTTTGCTCGCCTCCGGTGAAGAGTTCTGCGCGAGCACAAACAGGGCTTGTTCCTTCACCCGCTCCGGATCGTTGCTAGTGAGTACCTTTTGGACGACCGGAAACGCGGTCGCCGGGTCGGATTGCATTAAGGTGTTCGCCGCCATCAGCTTCACTCCCGCGTCGGTCTCCAGTCCCACGCGCATCGGATACCCTGCCGCGGTGCGCACCTCGAATTCGAGTGCCTGACCGTCCTTCAGCCAACGGCTCGCTGGAAACCGCGACCGCAACAGGCCGAGTGTTTTAAGCGCCGCTTCACTCTCATGATTGCGTGCCTGCGCGTAAGCCATCCAGTAGAGTGCGGCATCGGCATTCAATTTGCCGCGGCTAGCTGTTGCCCGAAAGGAAGCGATCGCTTCTCTCCACTGGTGCGCGTCAAGTTCGCTCAGCCCCTGCTGGTAATCGCTATCTCGCGCGATTTGGGGAGACGTCGCGGCCATCCAATACTGTCCCGCCGCTAAACTGGCGCACATTAATCCGAGCAAAACTCCACGAATCATAAGTTATTCCCCTTCCGCCGGGTATCGGTCGTCATCATGCGCACTTTCCACAACAGTCCGTCTTTTTCG
>DATAYL010000518.1:0-12301 GCA_036272575.1 Bryobacteraceae bacterium
GCAGCCTTCGGTACGCATCAGCACGTGGATGAGCTCATCGGTGACGGCCACCGCGCAGTTCGCAGAAGCCGGCTGTCCAGACACGTCGCGGAAGGGAATGACGGCGATCGACATGCCTTGCCTTCTTTCAACATCTCCCTAGCGGGTGGTAGCAGGCCGCTGTCCGGCAGTTCGAACGCCGGAGAGGGTTCGCGAGTCAACGCCTGCTTCAGTCCAAAAACGGGAACGTAGCTGCCCGGCTGAAAGTAGATGAGCACCGGGTCGTCACTTCCTTCCGATTCGTAGTAATCGTTCAACTCGCTGCGCAGGCGACGCGCCTCGGAGCGGACAATGGAATCGTGACTCGGTTGATAGGGAGGCTTACGGTCGTACACTTCGGTGCCAATGACGTACTTCTTGAGAGCCAATGACTTGTCTGCGAGAACGCTTTCCACAGTGAGGTGAAAAAGCGGCCAAGACGTTCGGATTGAGCAAATATTTGGCTGGACAGAATGCGCTGTAATTCGTCGCGGCCGGCCGGAGGCAGGACCATGAGCGCGGTGGGGAGCAGGAACTCGGGTTGGATCTAAAGTGTGTGTCCTAACCTTGGTGAGCGTCGGTGCCATGTACGGCCAAGCCCGATGCGAAAGCCGACTTTAAATTTGCCATTTGCGGTAGATTAGCGCAGCTGCCGGACTGTAAGCGATTGGTCGGTCGCTTGGCAATTGAAACCATAATCCGTGCAAGCCGTCCGAAAGCGAGGTCAGACGGCTCGCCTATGGAAGCCCCGGCCAGCGCCCGGCAGCGTCGATCCGAAGTTGTACGACGGCTACGTCGGACGCTACAACTTGGGTGCCGTTGCTATTGGCGTTGTTCGGGAGGGCGATCACCTTTTCGTGCAGTGGCGCGGACAGAATATCCAAATCTTTCCTGAGAGCGCTCGCAATTACTTTTTCAAGATGTTTGACGCTCAGATCACGTTTGTGACCGGCAGCAACGGGCGAGCGACGGAACTGATTTTCCATGAGGGGGGCACTGATCTGTACGCGAATCGGATCGAATGAAGCGATCAGGTTCGCTTCGGTTCCAGTGAAGGCGTCGAACGGCATGGTCGGGCCGGTCATCTGGAACGGTCCCGGGAGTAGGTTATTGACGTTGGTAATCCGGGTGTCCGGACCTTCGGTGAAGCTCAAACCCGTGCCCCCGTACCAAAGAGAAATTGATCGGCGGGCGGCAAACGCGGGTCGCTGCCTGGGGTATTCAGGACGGCAGAACTTGCCGCCGTTAGGGGCGGACACGATCTTGAATTGATGCGCCTTGGCAAAACTCCGAACCGGCGATCCATCGGCGTTGACGATGCCTTCTGACAAAAGATTCAACACCTTCTCGCTCTTGCGCTTGCTCTTGCTCTGGGGCAGATAGGTAGCAAAAAGGTGATCGAAGCTGCGATTCTCGCCGACAATGATGATGACGTGCTTTATCGGCGTAGCGGTCTTGATCGAATCGACAGCGTTATCCGGGTCGGCTCCGGCTTGAGCTGGTGCGCCAAAGCCAGAGACCGTGAGTGCGAACAGAGATGCGCCAGCTGTAGTTTTTGTTAGCCATGTTCTTGCGTTGCTAGAATACGTGCTCCTTCGAGAGGTTGAAATCAACATGCTGAGAGTCTAGGCAGAGACCATAACAGACTCGTTGCCTGCGCGTCTCAATTCAGTGAGATACAAATCTTTACAAGAAAAACGTAACTGTATACAACAACGAAAGGGGTGTTGCTAAGTCCAGATCCGTGAATGAGGGCGGCCCGCTTCGCAGAGCGCCTGTTTTCCCGTTGCCTGATTGCCTAATTGACGCGCATGCTGAATCTGTCTTTTCTATTTACGCGGGCCTCCAGGCCCATTTCGCCCGATGCCGGCGTTTCTCGCATACTGCCTAACAACGTGCCAAACGACTTTCTCAGTCAAACTGCTTCCCCACACGGTGCCGGCTCGCGTCACACGCCTAAAGATCTTCCCGTTTGTGATCCCGGCCGAGCGTAACCAATCGTCCACCAGATCCTTGACCCAGTCTGGAATCGGAATGGTCCGAATACATGAGGCCTTGCCCGATCATATCGATGATCGCCCAGTGCTCCTCCCGTTGCTGCAGGTGCGAGACGTTCAATTCAACGGCCTCGTGCCGCCGCAAACCGCAGGCAACAAGTATGGCCAACAAGTATGGCCAACAAGGCCAAATCCCGTTTGCCTTTCATGGTTTTGGGATCAGGAGCGTCAAGGAGTGCTCCTTGTCAGACCGCTCCAGGCTTCCATCAAGCCTATTTACACCCCAAGCCAATGGGGCTGGGAAGACCTCAACCGGCTATGGCTCGCCTGCGTATGAAGACCGCGAAGCGCAATATCGTGCCGTTGTCCGTTGATGAGGTCGCGCGCTTCTGGTCCAGCTTTCGCACTTCACGTGACTTGGCCATTGTGGGTTTGATGCTATTGCAGGGATTGCGGGCGCTTCCTGCCGCTCGCCCCGGAAACGACTCAACTGCTCGATCACTATCTACGGTTAGAACGGCGCGACATCAGCTCAAGTGCACTGTTTGTATCCCTGAAGGGACCTGCACGCGGCGCCCGGATGACGTTTGCAGGATTGCGCTCCTTGTTCCGATATCATCGCCGGACGACCGGAGTGACGCTGGGCAATCCGCACCGCTTCCGGCACACCTTCGCCTCCGACATGATACGGGCTGGCGTTAGTCTGTCCGCACTCATGCAGTTGATGGGTCACGCTCATATCCAGACCACACTGATCTACGTACAAGTGAGTCCGCTCGAGGTCTATCGACAGTACGCGCGTGCCGTGGCGCAGCACATCCGTCCTCTTCCGGTGGCAATCTCTTGAACCGTGCGCCTCAACCTCCGCTGCAACATCCGTTGGCACACTGCTTTCGAGCAGGCTATCGATTCGCTGGCGGCGGCTCTTCATCCCGAGACGGTTCGTCACTATCGCGGCACTGCTCGAACTTCCTGACATGGCTTGGAGCCAACCATCCGCACGTTCGTTCGCTCGCCCACTTGCAGCGTAATCCACACGTTCTTGGCTGGCTCGCTCATCTGCACTCGCAGCCGCGGCCACTAGGAACGCCATCCTGTATCAATCTGCTCATCCATCTACGCGGCATCTTCCACGAACTGGCCTGGACCAAGCGACTCTCCGAACTGGCTCATCTCCTCCGGCGCGAGGATGTTCCCCGCATGGCGCAACGTCTTCCACGGCGGTTAACTGCAGAGCAGGATCAGATTCTTCAGCAGGAACTGCGGCGGCGCAATGATGTAGCGGCCAATGCTTTTCTACTGATTCGCCACACCGGAATGCGTATTGGTGAATGCGCTGATCTTCATTGCCATTGCCTCCGTTCCACTGGTCCGCAACAATGGGCGATTCACGTTCCACTGGGAAAGCTGAAGACGGAACGAATGGTTCCGGTGGACTCATTCGTCTGTGAACTCGTTCAACGTCTTCGTTTCTTCCCCTCGTTGGATTCCTTGCCTGCGGATGGCTTCCTGCTACCGCGTGCCCGTAGCAAAGAAGCGCTGGTTCGGCAATGGGCGCGATTACCTGCATGAAGTGTGCGTCTCCCTGAACCTCCCAACGCGCATCGTTCCGCACCAGCTCAGGCACACCTACGCAACAGAAATGCTTCGCTCCGGTGTCAGCTTCCCGGGCGTCATGAAATTGCTCGGCCACAACTGGTCCGACAGGACGATGAAACGTCTCGATATCGCCTGGCCCGACCTTCCGCGTGAGTTCCAATCTGCCCGCTTACATCCTCGCCATCTCGTGCCACACCAAAGATGGTCGTTGCATCCGTTCGCTTCGGCCTCAACGGAGTGATCCATTCCCTACTCGGAACACAGCACGTCCTCGAAATGTTCCGCCGTACTCTGCCCGACAACGCTCTGCGCCGTTCTCTCGGCCGCCTTTACAATAGACTCACCAAAATGCTCGCCGAACTCCGAAAACTCAACACAAAATACGCAGAGATTGGCCGGTAAAGCGCGTCATCCGCCCGCAATCCGGAAACTTGCGCCAGAACTCTTGTAAACACATGGCGATTACCGCGGAGGAACCCGGCTGCAGAGTTGTTTTCGGAAGCCAGATTCATCGCGAAGATCTTCGGTCATCGGTTCACCGTGATTCTCAGCCGCTTACGGCTTCTAAATACCGGTCCGAGTGCCGCCCGCAACGTTCAGTACCTCGCCGGTGATCCAGCTCGTATCATCCGAAGCAAAGAAAACCACCGCTGAAGCGATATCTTGCGTCGTTCCAATCCGCCCCAATGGCGTTCTCTTTTCCACCCACTCCTGAAAAGGTGAGCCTGGCAGTCCTAACCTTCTAAGGCCTGGCGTAGGAACCATTCCTGGGCTGACTGTATTGATTCGTATTCCCCGCGGACCAAGCTCATGAGCGAGAATCGGTGTGATAATGTCCACTGCTGCCTTACTTCCGCTGTATACAGCATGATTCAGCACCGCAAGCTTGCTAGTGACTGAACCGATATTCACAATCGACGCTCCGCGGTTCATGCGCCTCGCTGCTTCTCTCGTACAAAGTAGTGTCCCATCACGTTGAGATCGAAAACACGGCGGAAGTGCTCCTCGTCGATCTCGTCGAGTGAACGAAATTCAAACATTCCTGCGTTGTTCACCAGCACATCTGGACTTCCGAATCGTTCCGCGACCTTTTGAAACAAGGATGTGACGTCCTCGCTTTTGGTAATGTCTGCTTGGACCGCGAATGCGTTGCCACCCTCAATCTCGATCTCCGCGACGACTCGTTCTGCATCTTCGCGATCAGACCTGTAATTTACAACTACCCGAGCACCCTCACACGCCAGAGTCCTTGCAACCCCCGCTCCAATGCCCTTTGAGGCCCCGGTAACCACACCAACCTTTCCCGCAAGTCTGCCCTTCAATTGCATCTCTCCTCAAAATTGTTACCAAGCAATGTGCCCGATTTCCACTTTGGCCTGAACGACGATCTGTACAAACGCGTGACCAAACGCTTTGAGAACGAGCTGGCGCTCTGGAACGGGATGAAAACTGCCATTTGCTGTTTATCGGCACGTTCGCTACGACAAAAGCCATAGTCGACAAGCTCACAGCAGAACGAAGGTCGTTTGTTCTATGCCTCCGATACAACCCGGCCTTTTTCTGTCATCGCACAAGGTACAACACAGATCCGCTGCTGTTATTCCCGACAATTGACGGAAGACTGAGGCATTAGGCGCTGAGGGCGACAGGACCTTTATATCCCTTCCACGAAGCGCTGGAAGGCGACGAGGGGTAGACGATTTTGCGTCGACGACCGTGACCGGTTCATCACCGGACAAGAACGATCTCGACGACTGGTCAGAAGGGATGTACCTGTGTCGTTAGCCCAATGGCGAGTTCTCGGTCGTAAAAGCCGACAGCAAACGAGATGCTCTCGTCGAACTGGATGAATGGGCCGGGCCTGAAGCCGAGTGGCTGGTCCCATTGGAGACGTTCATGGCGGATTTCCGCCTCGATGATAACCGAAGCATCCAGTTCAACTCGGCTGGAGAAGACTGCTCAGAGTGATAGGAGTTATCCCCGACGAGAATACAGATAAGCCGCGCCATCCCTCACGGCGAGCCTGCCGACCAGTGTAGTAGGCCGCAAGAATTTGTCACCGCCGTGATCCCTTTGTCTTTGGGCATGGCCGTTTGCGCAACGTTCAATTAAGTGCGCGGCGTATCTGGCAGGTCGAGGATTAATATGTCCTGAGTGGTAGGAGTGCGCAGGTGACCTGGAATGGCTGGCGGAGAAGACCCTTCGCAACACTCGTGAACTTGCGGCTTCTCGTGGGCTGGGCACTTTTCTGCGCGGTCCTCGTCTGCGTTCCCGCAGCAGCTTTCAGCAGAGTGGAATCTAGCGATCCAGCAAGAATTGAAGTCAGCGGTTCGCCCGCCCCGCGAACCGATCCTTTGCCGACAACTTTAACTGTGGTTGATGGACGGGACATTCGGTTCAGACGACTTCCTGAAAGTGCCGGCCTATCACAGACCAGAGTGTCCTCTGTAGTGCAGGACAATCTGGGTTTTATATGGTTCGCCACTCAATATGGCCTAAACCGGTTTGATGGCTACAGGTCGAAAGTATTCAAGCACGAAACCGGGCGCTCAAACAGTCTAAACTGCGTATACGTCCGGAGTCTCTTTGTCGATCGCTCCGGGAGGCTATGGGTTGGATGCGATCGATCTCTCGACAGGTTTGATCCAATTACCGAAACCTTTACTCACTACTACATCGACACAGGAGTTCCTGGCGGCTTGCCCCCCACTGTTGTGCAGATAAGCGAGGACCGCAGCGGAATACTATGGTTGGCAACGGCTAGAGGGCTCTATAGCTTAAATTCGGCGACGCGCCAGTTTACGCGATATATCCATGACCCAGTGGAGCAAACGAGCATAGCTGGGAACGATGTTAAATTCACAGGGCAAGACCGGACGGGGCGGTTCTGGGTAGCGGACAGCGGCGGTTTGGAGGTCTTCGATCGTAAGACAGGGAAGGTTACGCGGCATATCCCATTCCGACCAGAGATCGGCCAATTCCACCAAGATAAATTCGGTGTGTTCTGGATCACGAGTACTTCCTCCTCCTGCGCTCTGGCAACTCTTAATCTGAACACGAATCATGTAATGTGCCATTCCATTTACTACAAGTCCCGCGGAGTAAGATCCCCTGTCGGAATTTATTCCATACTCGAATCGCGCAACGGCACCATTTGGCTGGACTCAACGCAGGCTGGACTACTAAAGGTCGATCGGCAGCATGAGCAGATTATCAGTTATCACAATCACGCTGCAGACAACGAGAGTCTTGGGTCAAACAACGTAATTTCCATCTTTCAGGATAAAGAAGGCGATATATGGGCCTGCCTTCAGGAGACGGAGCCGAACTTCTTTTCTGAAAGGCCGCAGCCCTTTGAGAACTTTACATATCGCCGAGGCAGTTTGGTCAACCCTCTTGTTTCCGCTATCTATGAAGATCACAATGGCATTCTCTGGATCGGCTCCATGGGAGGACTTAACCGAATCGATCGACCGACGGGGGAGAATATGGTGCCCGATGGCCGCGATGAAGTAACTTCCATTCTTGAAGACTCCTCTGGACGTCTTTTGGCAGGTACCTTTGACGGACTTTATCAACTGGACCAGCAAACTGGCACCATGAAGCCCTACCCGAGGAGCAGTGAGCCATCGAGCCTTCATAAGAAGATATCGATCCTACGGCTGATGTTCGACCACGAAGGAGCCTTATGGGCAGCGACTTGGGGCGGAGTCAGTCGTTTGGATCGTGCAACTGGAAACTTCATCACTTATACGCCTGATAGCCAGAGTACGGTTCAATATCAGGAGATAAAGGAAGACAGTAATGGCTATTTATGGCTCGGAGCGCAACGGGGGCTGCATCGGTTCGATCCGCACACACGTCAGTTCACCATTTATGAGCACGACCCGGATGAACCTCACTCGCTCAGCGATAACCGTGTGAATTCGGTCCACTTTGATCCTTCGGGCAATATGTGGGTCGGCACGCAGAACGGTTTGGATAAATTTGAGCCGAGGACAGGGACCTTTAAGGCTTACTACGAAAAGGACGGTCTGGCAGGCGACGTGGTGAGTTGCATCTTGGAAGACAAGCGAGGCCTGCTTTGGATGAGCACCAACAACGGATTGTCGAGCTTCGATCCTCAGTCGCAGAAATTCCAAAACTTCTCGGCAGCGGACGGGCTTCCTGGGCCGGACCTTACCGGCTGGGGTGCGTGTTACGAGAGCCCAAGCGGGGAGATGTTCTTCGGCGGATTTAGTGGCGCCACGGTCTTTTATCCAAGCAGAATTGTGAACAATTCGTTTGTCCCAAGAACAGTGTTTACTGAGTTCCGGCTATCGGGAAACGCCGTTCCTATTGGTCCGGAGTCTCCACTCAAGCGATCCGTCACGTACGACGATTCCATCACGCTCTCGCACGAGCAAAACATGTTTTCTATTGAGTTTTCGGCGTTGAGCTATTTCAATGCACAGACCAATCGTTATCGCTACAAGCTGGAAGGACTTGATGATGGCTGGCACGAGGTCGGGAGCAATCAGCGCACAGCCAACTACACGACCTTGCCGGCGGGTACCTACTTGTTTGATGTACAGGGCGCAACAAGCCGCGGGAAGTGGAGCGAGCCAGGGGCAAGACTCCGAATTCAGATTCTGCCGGCCTGGTACCAGGCATTCTGGTTCCGTGCCGGTTCGGTGACGGTATTCCTCATCTTTTTGTGGCGAATACATCGGCTCCGTGTCGGCCGACTTGAGCGGGAATTTGGCACCCGCCTAGAGGAGCGTGTGAGTGAGCGCACCCGCATTGCACGCGAACTCCATGACACTCTGTTGCAAAGCTTCCAAGCCTCACTCGTCCAAATGCAGGCGGCTCGTACAAGCTTGTTCCGCCGGCCCGAACAAGCAGTTGGAACGCTCGATCAGGCGATCAGCATGACCGAAGGCGCAATCGCTGAAGGCCGGGACGCGATCCAAGGCCTGCGCTCCCAACCAGTTCGCAGCGATTTTGCCAAATTACTGACCGCAACCGGCAAAGAGCTGGCCGACTCGCAGCATAAGAACGGTAGGCCTGTCACGTTTCGTGTAGCAGTAGAAGGCGAGCAGCACCCTCTCGAGCCACTCATTCAGGACGAGGCTTACCGCATTACCCGCGAGTTGTTACGCAACGCCTTTCAGCACGCAAACGCGAACAACATCGAAGCCGAAATTCGATACGAGAATCGCGTGTTTCGCCTGCGTGTCCGCGACGACGGAAAGGGAATCGAGCCCAAGATCCTCAGAGCAGGCGGTCCGGCCGGACACTGGGGTTTATTGGGGATGCGAGAGCGGGCGAAACGAATTGGGGGCCAA
Source organism: Bryobacteraceae bacterium (assembly GCA_036272575.1). Classification (GTDB taxonomy): domain Bacteria; phylum Acidobacteriota; class Terriglobia; order Bryobacterales; family Bryobacteraceae; genus Bog-105. The sequence goes on from DATAYL010000518.1 coordinate 8,942, forward strand.
CTGGAGATCTGGAGCCAGGAGGGAGCTGGCACGGAAGTAGAGCTGAGGATCCCCGGCTCGATCGCGTACGTGGCGGCCGAAAATGGTCGTCAGTTTCGGTTGTTTACTCGGAAAAAGGGGAACTCGTGAACAGCAGTACCAAGCCGATTCGGATTCTCACTGCCGACGACCATGCCCTGCTTCGTCAAGGCATAGCGTCCTTGATCGGTCTCGAATCCGACATGGAGCTCGTTGCGGAAGCTTCTATGGGACGGGAAGCCATGGATAAGTTCAAGGTACATCGGCCCGACATCACTTTGATGGATTTGCAGATGCCCGATATGAGCGGCATCGACGCCATAATTGGAATCCGCAGCGAATTCCCGAACGCACGGATTATCGTCCTGACCACATACGGGGGCGACGTTCAGGTATTGCGAGCTCTAAGAGCGGGCGCGCGCGGTTACATATTAAAAGGATACGTGCATAGAGAACTGCTAGAAACCATCCGCGCTGTGCACGCCGGCCAAAAGCGAATTCCGCCGGAAGTCGCCACCGAACTGGCCTCCCATACTGGTGAAGATGAACTGACGGCGCGGGAAATCGACGTCCTCCAATTGATTGCAGCGGGGAATGCGAACAAGCAAATCGCCGCCCAGCTTTCCATTGCGGAGGAAACCGTCAAAACCCACGTGACGAATATACTGTCTAAGCTCGGAGCGCACGACCGCACCCATGCTGTCACGATCGCCCTAAAGCGCGGAATCATGGAACTCTAGCAACGGCGCAAAGGGGGCGCGGACGGACGCCCCGATTCAGGCAGGCAATCAACGCTTCCGCTTTTCACGCCCGCTTTGCGCCAGCTTGTAACTAGCGCGCGATCCCCTAAAAGGGGGAGCGCTAGCTGCCAGTTTCGGACGTTTCGGTTTTGTTCCACATTTCATACGCTGTGAGCGGAACTGTGCAACGGCTTTTCTCTACCTTCGCGGACGGTTGGCCCGGCCGGGGTCTGCTCCTACAGCGGCTGCTCACCGGAGGAGCGCTGCTCTATTGCGGCATTGGCTGCCTGAGTTCCACTCCGGCTTGCGGGACATACGTGACGCGGAGTATCGCAGCACTCGCTGGTCTTCTGCTCATCGCCGGTTTGTGGACCCCGATTGCAGGTGTCGTCGTAGCATTCGTGGAGGCCCGCATCGCAATCGCCTCTCCCAGCAATGCAGTAATTCCCGTTATGGTGGCGGCGCTGGGGGCTACCTTGGCCATGATTGGGCCTGGAACCTGGTCCATCGATGCCTGGCTCTTCGGCAGAAAACATATTGTGCCTCCGGACCTCTAATAGGAAATTGGATTCCCCCAAAAGTTGTATCAGTGATTCTAATTATCCAGCCATTCTGTCGCCGGACTAAATAGGGTTCCGTATAGACGGAATTCGTTCCACAATCGGGTCAGCAGCAAAGGATTTTATAACTATGAGCGCAGCCGCCACTTGCATGGTCAGCGATTGTTCTCCGCATCAATTTGTGAATAGAGAAGCTGAGTTCAGTCCGCAATTTGCACAACGCGATTGGGGCGGCAATTGCGATCCGGAGCGGCGCCCAGTGGGCTCGAACCACGAATTCGAAGGAATCGTTGGCGGTAGCCGCCCTCTCCTTGAAATGCTTGACCTTATTCGTACCGTGGCGCCGACGGACAGCACTGTTCTAATCGAAGGCGAGACCGGCACGGGAAAGGAACTCGTCGCGCGAGCCGTTCACAAACGATCACGAAGGTATGGACGTGCATTCGTCAGCGTCAACTGTGCCGCACTTCCGCCATCTCTTATTTCTTCTGAACTTTTCGGACATGAAAAGGGAGCCTTCACGGGTGCAACGCAACGACACTTAGGCCGCTTCGAGCAGGCTAACGGCGGAACGATTTTCTTAGATGAAGTGGGCGAACTTCCGCCTGATGCGCAGGTCGCGCTTCTCAGAGTGCTGCAGGAACGGGAATTCGAGCGCATCGGGGGAGCCCAGTCAATCCACGTGGACGTCCGCGTCATTGCCGCTACGAATCGTGATCTCAAAGTCGCAATTGCAGCACGTGCTTTTCGCCAGGATCTCTTCTACCGGCTCAATGTATTTCCGATCGAAGTGTCTCCCCTCCGTGAGCGTACGGATGACATCTTGATGTTGGTTGAACATTTCGTTCACCGCTACGCAAGCCGGACAGGGAAGGACATCCTCTCAATTGACCAAAAGACGGTTGAGCAGTTTCAGTCTTATACTTGGCCAGGCAACATCCGGGAGCTGCAGAACGTGATTGAGAGATCCATGGTTGTGAGCTCAGGTGACGTTTTCTCAGTCGACGAATCCTGGCTCGAAGAATTGGCTCAAGAAGCATCTCGAGTTCAGACGTCGCGGGTCCTCAACACTGGGCCGCGGGAGGAACAGGAAATGATCGAGGCAGCATTAGTAGAGAGCAGAGGTCGGGTCTCCGGGCCATCAGGTGCTGCAGCGAAGCTTCGAATTCCATCGTCCACTCTTGAGCGCAAGATCAAAGCGCTGAAGATCAGCAAGAGCGACTTCAAGTTTTGTTAGGGAGAGACGGCGGTGCTCGACTTAATCGAAGCGCAAATTCGCTCATTTCCGAAGGCAGGTTACCGACATGGGCGTCAGGATCATTGGTGTTCGAAGCTGGCTGGCTTTTCATGGCGGAGCACTCGCATGCTCCAGGTCGAACGATAGGTGCGAGGTGGTGGACGGGTTCCTATGCTCTCGAAGACGCTCCCGCGTGGCCGCCTTTCCGCCCGTCAGCGCGAGATTCTGGCCCTGGCGGTAGGCCAGGAGAACGAGTGCCAGTACTGCCTCTCGGCGCATACGGCATCGGCGAAGGCTGCCGGTGTGAGCGAGGCGGATGCCTTGAAAGCACCCGGAGGAGACGGCGAGAATCCCTCTGAGCGTGCACTGACATCGTTCGCGAAGAAGATCGTTCATCAGCGAGGTCATGTTTTCGGACGAGGATATCGAGAACGCGCAGAAGGCGGGGATAGACGATGCCCTGATGATGGAGGTCGTTGCCAGCATCGCGATGAATACGTTGACCAACTATGCCAATGAACTCGCCGGTACTGAGATTGATTTTCCCGTGGTAGAGGTGAAGCTCTGATGCGGATGCACACGACGGCGGCAAGGAATGAAAGGAGAGAGGGAAAAAAACGATGAATAGGCCCATCAAGTTTCTAACGAAAGCAGAAAGCAATTTAACCCAATTAGCGGTATGGGTAAGTGATCGTAATGTCCCTTTCCTGATCACCAGTATCGGAATGATCGTTATGCTCCTTTGGGCCGGATCTTACAAGATGACCGCTCCCGGCGCCGAAGGCATAGTTCCCCTGGTTTCCAA
>DATAYL010000519.1:0-14975 GCA_036272575.1 Bryobacteraceae bacterium
GCGCCGCGCCACTCTATTCTGCAAATGGTCGTCCGGCAAGGCATGCGCATGGTGCTGATCGGCATTGCATTCGGACTGGCCACAGCCGCCGCGCTCACCCGACTCATGTCGAACATGCTCTACGGCGTGAAATCAGGCGACCCAGCCACCTTCGTCTGGGTGTCCGCAGCGATCGCTTTGACGGCGTTGTTCGCCTGCGTGGGACCAGCTCTGCGTGCTGCCTGGATCGATCCGATAGTGGCATTGCGAAACGAGTAGCGGTTTACTTGCCGCTGACTGCGTCGGCAAATGCAATGGCCACGATCGTGCATCTGCGTCTCTTCGCAATGCAGGAAAGCGCAGAAACGGGGCTGAACACGCAGAAAGCGACAAAATTACGCCAGTGTGCCGTCAAAGTTTTGCCGGAGCGGGCGAACTGATGGCGGCGACTCCGGTAATCACGTCCGGCGAAGGGCTTTGGGATCTCTCCACGGTGGCCGGATTGCTGGTGGCCATCCTCGGTGTGATGGGTGGTTTGCTGCTTGAGGGCGGACGCGTCGGCGACGTCGTTCAGCTCACTGCTGCCCTTATTGTTTTAGGCGGCACGGCCGGCGCGGTAATGGTGACCACTCCATCGGCCCTGTTTGTGGCTGCGATGAAGAGAGTACCCTGCATTTTCTGGCACAGACCGTCATCGGCCGACCGAGCGAAGAATGCAGTGTTGCTGTTTGCTGCTCAGTCGAGAAAGACTGGAATTGCCTCACTGGAGCCTCAGCTCAAGTTGATCGATAACGCATTTCTGCGCAAGGCGCTCGGACTCAGCGTGGACGGAGCAGATAGCAAAACCGTGCGCAGTATTATGCAGCTCGAACTGGACGCCGCCGAAGAGCGTGGGGAAGCCATCGCAGGAGTCTTCGAATCGGCGGGTGGATATGCGCCCACCATCGGCATTCTGGGGGCGGTGCTGGGGCTGATTCAGGTGATGAAACACCTGGGCGATATCGAAGCAGTCGGACACGGAATTGCGGTTGCGTTTGTAGCGACAGTGTACGGTGTGTCGGTAGCGAATCTGGTGTTACTGCCCATTGCGAACAAACTGAGATCGCGCCTAAGCGACGAATTGCGTTGGAAAGAATTGGTGTTGGAAGGAATCAGCGCAATGACCGAGGGGTTGCATCCATGGCTGATCGAGAGCAAGTTGGAAGCTTTCCGCGATACACAAACGGAAGCCCTGGTAAAGAGTGGAAGCGGCCGCGCGCGGCGAACCGCTGCGGTAAGGGATGAAACGGGCAAGAAGAGCGCCGCTGCATAACCGCGAGAGATGGCTGGTCTCTTACGCTGATTTTGTAACGCTGCTGTTTGCGTTATTTGTCGTTCTATTTGCCGCTAGCCAAACCAAGCATCAAGCGAGCGATATTTCGGCATCCATTGAGAAAGCATTGACCGGGCACTCAGCCAAAACCCGTGCGAAGTCCACAACAATTCCGGCAATGCCCACGGCAGCTCCTGAACCGGAAAAGCAAAAGAAGCCTGATGATTCGCCAGACACGAGCCTGGAGCAGTCTCTCGCATATCTCAAAACCGATCTTAAAGAAGAGATCGACAGCGGAAAATTGCGCCTGTCTCTCGAGCATCGCGGCCTGGTGATCAGCCTCGACACCGGCGCTTTTTTTCGGCTCGGAGACGACGAGGTCAGTCATTCGGCTGGCAGCACGATGGATAAGCTGGCAACATTTCTCGGCCGTATTCCGAACGCGCTGCGGCTCGAAGGACACACCGATTCACTCCCGATTCGAACCGAAAGATTTCGCAGCAATTGGGAGTTGTCGGCCGCCCGCAGTATTGGTATGCTTCGACTGCTTCACGAGAAGTATGGCATCTCAGCTCAACGTATGGCTATTGTTGGCTACGCTGATACCGAAGCGATTGAATCAAACTCCACAGCAGAGGGGCGCGAGAAAAATCGGCGGGTGGATATTGTGGTGTTAACAGATAAGTCGAGAGATGCTGCTCAACCGGCCTCATCTCTCAACCATACAACCTGAACAATCAAGCGGAGGCGGTAGAAGCCTTTCCCAAACGCCGCTCCCGCAATTCTCGTTCCGCTTTGTGCCAATCCTCTTCCGGCGAGCCGTGAGGACAGCCGCGAGCGTGCCAGTTCTGGTAAGCGCGATGAGAGACCTCTTCGTTAGTCCATTCGGGAGCCTCAGATTCGGCTCCTGATTTGGTCGTGGTGTTTGATTGGCCAGCCGGCACACTGCCGAGCGGCGTGGTTCCCGAACCGCGGGCGCCCGAAACCACCTGAGGCGCCGGAGATTCGCCCTTATTAGCGGCAGTCACTTGGACCCCACCTGCACCGGCTCCAGCCCCGGATCGTACCCCGGACGTATCTGTTCCGCGCGCGCCGACGGAGAGGTTCGCGTTGGAGGCCACCGTGTCATTAATGCTGAGCCCGGGTCGAGGTTTCGCAGTGGTGGCGTTCGTCTCTGTATCAGTCTCGGCGGTATCCGTCAGTTCGCGTCTACCGCGCGTGACCTTGTCATTTGTTTCGTTTAGCTTGGGATCGATCATACCTTCGCTCCACAATATGGACGGTCGGCCAGCGCGATTTTAATCAAAAGAAAGCGAAAAAGCTATTCCGCTTTTTCGCCGTTTGTGCCAACTTTCAATTTTTCGCGTTGTTCTTTCAAGATCGCTTTGCGGCTCAGCTTGATTTTGTTCCCTTCGAGCGCCAGAACCTTTACTAGGATCTGATCTCCTTCGTTGAGTTCGTCCCGCACGTTCTTAATTCGGCTCTCGGAGATTTCGCTGATGTGCAGCAGGCCGTCGGTACCCGGGAAAATCTCGACGAAAGCGCCGAAGTCGGCGATGCGCACAACTTTTCCCAGATACGTTTTGCCGACTTCAGCCACAGCTGCGATATCGCTGACCATCTGCAGCGCGCGATTGGCGGCGGTGCCGCTCGAAGCGAAGATGTTCACGGTACCGTCATCGGAGACGTCGATCTTGACACCGGTCTGATCGATGATGCCCTTGATCACCTTACCTCCCGGGCCGATCAGTTCGCGAATTTTGTCGGTCGGAATCTTGGTGGTGTAAATACGGGGCGCATATTGCGAAAGCTGCGAGCGCGGCGTATCAATGGTCGCCAGCATGGTTTCGAGGATTTGCAAACGACCTTTGCGCGCCTGTTCCAATGCTTCGGCCATGATCTTGGTGGTCACATTGGGCACCTTGATGTCCATCTGCAGAGCCGTGATGCCATCGCGCGTGCCAGCTACTTTGAAATCCATATCGCCATAGTGATCCTCAGCGCCCGCGATGTCCGTCAGGATGGCGTAGCTACCTTCTTCGAGCACCAAGCCCATAGCGATTCCAGCTACCGGCTTCGCCAGCGGAACACCGGCATCCATCATCGACAGGGTGCCGCCACAAACGCTCGCCATCGAGCTCGAACCATTCGATTCGAGAATGTCGCTGACTACACGCAGCGTATACGGGAACGACTTTTCGTCCGGAATCATGGGTGAAAGCGCGCGTTCCGCTAATGCTCCATGACCGATTTCACGCCGTCCGGGACCGCGCATAAAACCTACTTCGCCAACGCTGAACGGTGGGAAGTTGTAGTGCAGCATGAAGCGTTTGGAGGTCTCAGTCAGATCGAACAGCTCGATACGCTGCTCGTCGTCCTTCGTTCCGAGGGTCGTTGTGACAAGCGCCTGAGTCTCGCCGCGGGTGAAAATGGCGGATCCATGGGTACGGGGCAACACGCTTACTTCGCAGGTGATCTTGCGAATCTGATCGAATGCGCGGCCATCCGGGCGGCGGCGATCCTTAAGCATTTCATCCCGGAAGATACGTTCCTTGAGATACTCGAACGTCTTCCCAGCCTGCCCGACTTCCTCTTCGTCGGTGAAGAGTGCAACAGCTTTGGCTTTCGCTTCATCGATGCGGCTATAGCTTTCCAGCTTGGAATACTTCTCGGTGTTTAGCGCATCGCTCAAATCAGCGCGCACAGCCGTCGAGATCTTATCGAGAATCGGCTGACTGACGGCGACCGGCGTGAACACACGCTTGGTTTTGCCCGCCGCCGTGACGAGTTCACGAATAGCAGCGGCAATCTTACGACAGCAATCATGGCCGAATTCGATCGCGCCGATTACTTCCTTCTCCGAAGCTTCGTTCGAGCCCGCCTCTACCATGACGATGCCATGGTCCGTACCCGCCACAATGATGTTGAGCTTCGAATCTTTCGCCTGTTCATAGGAGAGATTGGTCCGATACTCGCCATTCACGAAGCCGACACGTACTCCCGCGAGTACATGGTCGAACGGAATATCGGAGATGGCGAGCGCGGCGCCCGCTCCAATGATTGAGAGAACGCCGGGATCGTACTCGGGGTCTGCCGAGAGAACCATGGCGATGATCTGTGTCTCGTGACTATAGCCTTCCGGAAAAAGCGGCCGAATAGGCCGATCGATCAGGCGGCTGGTGAGAATTTCCTTTTCTGAGGGGCGGCCTTCCCGTTTAATGAATCCGCCCGGAAACTTGCCCGCGGCGTACGTGTACTCACGATAGTCCACCGTGAGCGGAAAGAACGTAGCGCCCGGCTTGGGCTTATCTGCTGTGCAGGCCGAGACCAGAACGACGGAATCGCCGGAGCGAACCACGACTGAACCATTGGCCTGTTTGGCAATCTTGCCGGTCTCAATAGAGACCTTCGACCCTTGCAGGTCAATTTCAACTGTATGCGACATTTATTATTCCCGATGCGTGATCCGCATCCAAACTTTCATGCATGCACGCCCAATCCTCGAGGACGGGGACGTGCGGATCAACTCCGGGATTAAGTGAGGACTTAGAGCGAAAGCGGGGGTGGACCACCTACCAAGGTGGTTTGCGCATATCGACGCTAAACGTTTCAGCGCGACAAACGCCAGCTTGAGAGCCGTAAACTAGCGACGGATGCCGAGACTCTGAATCAAAGTCTTGTAGCGCTCCGGACTGCGGTCTTTCAGATATTTGAGCAGTTTCCGGCGCCGAGAGACCATCGTAAGCAAACCGCGCCGCGAGTGATGATCTTTCTTGTGCGTCTTAAAATGCTCAGTCAGCTCCAAAATGCGCTGACTCAGAAGCGCGACCTGAACCTCAGGCGAACCCGAATCCGATTTATGAATCCGGTACTTACCAATTACTTGGGACTTCTGTTCTACCGCCAGGGCCATTCTAGAAAACGATACTCCTCGTCTTTACCTTAATCTCGATTTTATTCTTATTTAGGGTAACACACCTGTTACCTGATAGATCGAGAAGGTCTATTGCGGATCGTCCGCGCCTTCGTCGGCCGAAAATGCGACGCCCGGCTTGTCGAGGTAGGGCATGCCATGGAGCATCCAGTCGGGCTCCGGCGCGCCTTTCAGGTAGTAGTCAAAATACTGCTCCAGCCGGCTGAAGTAGTCTTTCTGGTTAGCGCGGCGTCGGAGGTTATGGGCCTCGCCATTGTAATCGAACAGATAAACTTCTTTGTTCAACCGACGGAGCGCCAGGTAATATTCGATGCCCTGATACCACGGAACCGCATCGTCGGCATCATTGTGAATCATGAGCAGCGGCGTGCGCACCCGGTCAGCGGAAAAGATTGGCGAATTCTCGATGAAACGCAGCGGATACTCCCAAACGCTTCCCCCGATGCGGCTTTGCGTATGTTCATACTGGAACTGGCGCGGCACGCCCGGACCCCAACGAATTCCGTCGTAGGCGCTGATCATATCAGCGACCGGCGCTCCGGCTGCAGCGGCCTTGAATCGATTCGTGCGAGTGATCATGTAGGCGATCTGATACCCGCCCCAGCTGTGCCCTTGTATGCCGATAGCCCCCTCATCGACGGCGCCTTCATTCACAACTGCCTGCACCGCCGGAAGCACGCAATTGAGTGCACTCTGGCCCGGATACCCCACACGGTAAACGATATCGGGCTCGAGCACAAGATAGCCGTTACTGGCCGAAAAGCTTGGGTTGATGGAATTGTAGGGCCGCGGCTCAATGAAATTGTGAACGTTCTGCGTCAGGCGTTCATAGATATAAACGATAAGCGGATATTTTTTGTGGGGATCGAAGTCCTCGGGCTTGTAGAGGATAGCCTGTAACGGAACTCCGTCAAGATTGTTGTAATGAACGAGCTCGGCTCTGCCCCAACGCAGGTTGGCCATTTGCGGATTCGCATCGGTGACCGTCTTCAAGTGGCGGAAGGTTCCGTCGGTCACTTGCAGATTGGGATATTCGCTAAACGTGGAAGCGGCCGTGACATAAACATCGGCGTTCGCGGCCTTGATAGGCGGCGCGAAATTCTTGGCCGCGAAAATCAGCTTCGCGGGTACGGCGGCCCTGGCGACACTCGCGGTATAGAAACCGCTGTCGTGCGTTTGATCATTCTCGACGCGCAGCATCAGAGGCTTAGAAGCATCGATCCAGCGGGAAGCCGGATCGTCCGAACCGAACCTGACGAGGCGCAGTTGCAGCCGATTCTTGCGGCCAAAACCTTCCGTTAAGTTGACCGCAGACGAGCCATCCGGCGAGAAGCGCCAGATGTCGTAGCGATCGTAAATCAGTACGTAGCGCCCATCGCTGGTCCAACCGGCTAAGCGGTAGGAATCCGGCATGCCTGGCGTATCGTTCTGCTCATTGGCGAAAGAGACATCGAGCTTCCCGGTCAAGTTGGCGGTTTGAGCATTGGCGGTCGAGAAAGTGATCCAGTCCTTACCATTGAAATAGATGGCGTACTGCGAAGTCGGCGCCCAGGTCAGACGATTGACATGTTTGTGCGCCACCAGGCGGCGCTGGCCGGTTTCGATATCAACTATATAAGAATCGGTATAGTTACCCTCATAATCCTGCAGGCGGCGGTAGGCGCGATTATCCGTGCCGATTCCATAGCGCCCGTCGTCGCTGGGCAGCACTTCGTTCATGGTGCGATCGGCTAGTTGCAAAAAACGCTTTTCGGCGAGATCGTAGACCGCGCGGTAAGAACGGAAACGCTCGCTGCCGGCGCGGATCTTCTGCATCGGCTGAATATAGTCATCCTTCCACGACCAAAGATCCACCGATACGCGCTCATCGTCCGGCAGATCCTTATCGAAGCTGCGAATCCTCCATTGAGGCTCGAGTCCGAAGAAGATACGTTGCCCACCGGTCGCCACAGTGAGTCTCGCTTTGTCGGAGACAGTCCAGTTTTCGGGAAAACCGGCCGTCGAGTGAGAGACCAATTCGACCGCCGAGGGCGCACTGCGGTCCCAAGTATAGAGCTTGTAATCGTGCTTGCGCACGACTTGACCCGTCTTCACGGCGGCGCCAAGCTGACCGGCGGCGGTATCCCCCCGGTCGCTAAGAAACGCCAGGCGGGTTTGCGCGTCATCCCAGGCAAGCTTGTTGTAGCTTCCTTTACCCGCAGCTAAAGCCAAGGGCTCGCCGGTCGAACCCGGTGTCCACGCATAGGCGCCGCTGGTTTCCGAATCTTCCAGAGAAACCGTATAGACCAACGTCTTGGCGTCCCTGGTGAACGAGTATTCCGAAACCTGCGGAAAGCGTTTTTCCGAACCGTCACGCAGATCGCGAATCACCAAGCCACCGGGCTCGGGCTTGCGCATTCTTCCGGAAGAAGGAGGAGCCGCCGCCCCGATTGCGTCAGCCCGTTTAGGAGACTCCGCGGAAGCTGGAGCAGCAGCGGACTCGAGATACGCAACGTAATCTCCAGCTTGACTGGGAAGCTGAAAGTCCCGCACGCCAGGAGCCCGAAAGATTGCCTTCGTTCCAAGGTTGATCGTGATGAGATCGCCCTTCGGCATCTCCATCTGTCTGAGATCGCCCTTCGCAATCTCCGTCCGTCTGAGATCACCCTTCGGCATCTCCATCTGTCTGAGATCGCCCTTCGGCATCTCTTCTAATTTGCGCTTTTGCCGTTTGGCTTGTTCGACTGCATCTCTCGATGGAAATGTCGAGCAAACGAGGAACCGGCTGTCGGCAGTGAACTTGATCGCAATGCCGGGGTGCTGCTGCGGTGCTTCTTCGCGTTGCGGGTCAGAATAATCAGGTGGAGGCGGAGGCGGTAATTCGCCGATCGATTGCCGGATCTCAGCGCCGGACCGCAGATCGCGCACTACCAATTCGCCATCGCCTTCCTGCGGGAAAAGCGCATAAGCCAGGTAGCGGCCATCGTTCGAAAGGGTTTGATTCTGGATGTGACGCCAGGAATCGAAGTCGTTCTCGGTAAGAGGACGTTTTTCGGCTGCCAGCGGAGCGAGGAAGGCCAGCGCGAGGGCAAAAGTCTTCAGCATTTGCACTTCGTTGTAGGTTAACGGATCCGATCTTCGAGGTGCAAACCTTTGTCACTCTGCGCCGAGGCCACTAGGTTCCGTATGTCATCCAGCTCTTTCTTGAGGCGGGCGTTGCGCCGCGCCAGGCTGAAGACATAAAGCAGCAGGAGAAGCCAAGCCGCCAGAAAGCCATAAAACATGTAGGTAAAGTTGCGAGCGTCCATGATGAATTCCTAGTTATGAGATCAGGCCACGTTGGCAAAACGGCGCAACGAATCGATCTCGCGAGCGGTCGATTCCTGCCGGGTGCGAATAAGAACGAGTGCGACGGCAAACAGCAGCATCGCCAAAAAATTAAGATAGATCATGTGTTCCATGGCGGGGTCGATATTGCCGCCGCCGGTGCGAATGGTCAGAACCGGAGCGGGATGCTGGGTACGGAACCACTCGATCGACTTCCACACGATCACTACATCGACGCAGCCAAAAATGCAAAGCGCAGCCGATAAGCGGGCTCGCTGTGTCGGCTCATCGATGGCGCGGCGCAGCATCAGATAACCGGCGAAGATCAGCACGCACACCAGCGCCGAGGTCAGGCGCGCGTCCCACGTCCACCAAATACCCCAGATCACGCGCGCCCAGATGCTGCCCGTGACCAGATTGACCACGGAAAAGGCGATCGAGACTTCAATTACCGACGCCGCCAGCGAATCGTAGGCGAAGTTTCCGGAAAACAGATACCAGCCGCTGAGCGCGAGCGCGGTGAAGTAACCGAGCATCCCGATAATGGCGGCGGGAATGTGGAAGAACATGATGCGATAGATGGGACCTTGCAGCGCATCGTCCGGCAAGACGAGAAAGATGTCGTGCAGGTTGTGAGCGAGCAGCAGGGCCGCCAGGGCAAGCAGCAGAATGGCTATTTTTTCGCGCATAGGGATCTTAACTTTCTATTTTGGCCTAATTCACCAGGATTGTGTCGGCGAGCAAAATCGCGAGCGCGGTAAACACGATATCGAAGACCACCAGCATCTTGCCCCAAAAGAACTGTGAGGCGTCTAGCGGCTGTGTGCCGAAGAGCGCCTTGGTTCGTTCGATGGCGGCAATCAGCAGCGGGATCAACAAGGGATAGACGATCACCGGCAGCATGAGTTCGCGCAGCCGTAGATTGACGGTGAGCGCGCCAAAGACCGCGCCCAAGATGGCAATACCCCATGTCGCCAGCGCGAAAACTCCGGCCAGTTGCCATGGATGCAGCCACCAGCGAATGTTGTAAAAGACGCCGAAGATCAGCAGCGACGCGCATTCGACCGCCAGCAGTGTTACAAAGTTAGCGATCGACTTGCCAAGCAACAAACTGGCTCCCGAGAGCGGCGAGGAAAGCAAAGCGTCCAGGCACTCGTTCGGCAGTTCGCGCGCGAATCCGCGATTGAAGACGAGCGCCCCGGCGAAGGCAAAGACAAGCCAGAGCAAACCGCCGGCAAAGTCCTTCGTTTCTTCGGAAGCAACATCAAACGCGAAGCTGAAGAGCAGTAAGATCGCGATGGCGAAAGCGCCGGCGGCATTGAGCGACTCTTTCGTCCTTAACTCGACCGATAAATCCTTGCGTGCAATCAAAAACGCTTGCGTCAGAGTTTTCAAGCGGCCCCGGACTCCGTATGCAGCCGATACAGAAGACCTGGGTCATCCAACATGGCCTGGGTGCGCTCGCCGGTATAGCGCAGCCGCCCGTTTTCTACCAGCGCCACGTGGGAGGCAATGGCGAGAGCCTCGCGAAGCTGGTGCGTGGAGAGAATAATGGTCGCACCGGATTGCCGGGCTTCGAGCAGCAGAGCGCTAAGCATCGCGATGGCACGGTCATCGAGGGAAGTGAACGGCTCATCGAGCAGCAACAGCCGCGGGTTATGCAAAAACGTGCGCGCCAGTGCGAGCCGTTGTCGCATGCCGCGCGAGAACTGGCGGACAGGCATGTTGGCGACGCGTTCGAGCCCGACACGTTCAAGCCAGGCGCTGACAGTCTTGTTTGCCGATTTGATGCCGGCGACCCGCGCAAAGAAGTTCAGGTTTTCGCGGGCGGAGAGATCTTCATAAACCCCGATCCCGTGGCCGAGAAAGCCGATCCGCTGACGAGCGGCATCGCTCCGTAGCGCATTGCCGAAAAGAGAAATGCTGCCGCGTTGAAACGGAGAGAGTCCCGCGAGAATTCGCAGAAGGGTGGTCTTCCCTGCTCCGTTGCGGCCGAGTAAGGCGCAGCTGGAGCTTTCCGAAACCGTCAGCGTGTAATCGCGCAAAGCGGCGTAGTCGCCGTAGAACTTCCAGACGCGTTCCAGCTTGACTTCGCGGTTACTTCCGCTGGGTTGCGACATTCTTAATTTCAGCTTACTTGGGCGGTACGCGGCGAAGACGCCTACTCCACTGTTTACTTCCAGACCACCGAAAGTCCTTGCGCCTTATAAAAAGGGAACGCCTGGTCACCGCCTACGATCGGGATCGCTTCCGCAATGGCAACGGCGATGAGCATACGATCGAAAGGCTCCCGATGATGCAGCGGTAGGGCGTACATCTGCAGGGCATGAGCGGTTTTGAAAGGGAGGACATCGAGGAGCAGACCCTGTATTAGTCGGGTCGCGAAATCCGGACTCGATTCAAATCTCCGCATGCTGGTCTTGATCGCAAACTCTACCAGCGATATCGAACTGATCAAACGTGTTGTGCCCGGGTCAGAAATCGTTTGCCGAGCTTTGCCGGGAATTGCCGATATCCCTTTGCTGGCGAGGACAATCAAGACCTGCGTGTCGAGGAGTACCCTCAAAAGAAGTCGCCACGCATCCAAGCTTCCAATTCTTCGTCGGTCTGCGGCTGTCTGTCGTAGTCGGGATCCAAAATGCGAAGCGTACCCTTAACGCTCTCGAAATCGGGTACTCTCCCTTTCGCTGATTTGCTCGGTATCAAATCAACCGCCGGAACTCCCCGTTTGGAGATCGTTACTGTTTCACCGCTCAATGCAGCATCAACTAGCTCACTCAAGCGATCTCGCGCTTCACCAAGATTGATTTGCATTACGATTCCGTCTAAACCGTCATTGTATCAGGATTTGGCTAAGAATGTAGCCAAGTCGTGCTACTTTCCATACGGCGAGCGCACGGGCGATGCACGATATAACATCACCAATCCTAAAGCCAGAATGGCGAAAGCAAGCCCGAGCAGCCAGTAAATATGTGCGTAGAGCCGCGGCAGGCCCTGCGTCACGGGCGGTTCATCGGACGTATCAGGGGCGGCGCCGCTGTCGGGTGGATGCAAAGATCCCGTCCCGCTAATATCCGCCGAATAATCACCGTCCGCTAGTACCGTATAAATCGTGGCTTGCGTTTTCGGTTCCGTACCGACCGATCGCAAGTCCTTACCTGATAGCGTGACACCAGCCGGCGCGATCAACCGCAGCGGCCCGGCAGGCATTCCCTTTACGCCTTCCACGCGGCCCCGGAACGTGAACGGTGAACCCGCTGGCAGAACATAAGAAACTTCAAATTCGGTCTGACCCGGTTTAATGGGATAGTTCACCTGGTAGACATTAGCTTCCGAAGTTTTCTCGGCGGCTCGCGGAAGCGGCATGCCCTGCGGCCCTTGTACGCTGACCCGCGATTGCCCATTGGCGGCCGGCGGCAAAAAGAATCGGAGCCCGCCCAGCGCATCGTTGTTATAAGTCGTTTTGCTCTTGTTCTCGGTAATAACCGTTTCCGTAACGGCAATCTGGCTTGAGGAAGGTTCGATAACCAGCATGCGTTGCGTGATAGTCGCAATTGTGGGCGATTTGGTAGCTTCGAAAATATCGACCTGCACGTTAGAGGTCGGAATGTTCGGCGTCATCAGCTTGTTGTAGTGAACGTCTTTGTAATCGACCTGTAGCAGCTGCGGACCGCCGCCGGGTTGATCGTTTTCAAAGACAAAATGGCCGGTTGCGTCGGTCTTAGTTGCGCCGATTGTCTGCATGCCGTTCTGACCGGGCTTGATCAAGGTCACGCTGACATCCGGTTGCGGCTTACCGGTGGTCCCATTCACAACCGTGCCGTCGATCGCCGCCAGACTCACGCCGGCAAAGCAACTGAAAACGCCAACCAGCAGTAGCGTGCGCGTCATGCCATGGCCTTCCCGCACTCACCGCAGAATTTGAGCGGTTTGCCAAATTTCGCGCCGCAGGAGGGGCAGATTGTCGCCGTCGAAGCCGCTGTTTTTCTGGCTGGCGCCGTGGATCGCCCAAGGGTAATGCCAAGTCGCTTCGCCGTTTCCTCCATTTCGGCGAGCACACCCGCCAGTTCACGCTGAAGCGCGAGTTTGTTCTGCTGGTAATCGCTATCGGAAAGCTTGCCGAGGCGATACTCGAATTGGAGATCCCGCAGGTTTTCGTAAATCGCCTGCTTACGGTCTTCGAGATGCTGCACTGGCGATATCGGCAGCGGCTCTGGAAGATCTTTTTCGCCGACGTGCAGGATAAAGTAGAGGGCCGCGAGAAAAATGGCGGCGGCCGCGGCAATCGTCATCGTTCGTCTTCGCCGAGCTCCCTATCCATCTGTTTCTGATAGCGTGCGATGAGAGATTCATCCACCGGCGTCAAGGGAGCAGGTTCTTTACGGTTCCGCCGCACAAACGCCGACCACACAAAAAAACCGATCGCCAGCGCCAGTCCCGGCATGACCCACGTCACAATGGGACCGAATCCAGCGGTCGGGGGAGATGCCAGCGCCACAATGCCTTCCTGCTGCACGACCGAATTTACGATCGCATCATCGCTCATCCCCTTCTGTTTAAGATCGTAAATCCGGTGCCGCATGGGATCGGCGGAGCTGCAGCGCAACATCGGACAATCGCCAACGGTGTTGCGGCACCCTCCGCAGCGACAGGCTAATCTACCTCCCACGCGCGCGACGTCAGGCGTGAAGTACGACGTCGAGTCCTGCGCAAAGACGGCGGCTAGAACAAGAAAGAAAGCTACCAGGAGCTTAGGATTGAACTGTTGCGGGCGCACTCGCATAACCTACGACTTCCGTGCGCGCATACTGGAGCCGCACCTTACCGGGAATGAGACAGATGATGGTTCCCGCCAGCACGACCCAGTAGCCGATCCAGACCCACGAGACCAGCGGAAACACATACATCTGGAAAATAGCTTTCGTGTTGTCGGGCGAGATTCCCGAGAAATTGACATATAGGTCTTCGTTGAGACGGCGCCGAACGCCAACTGTCGAAGCCTGCTCCTGGCTCGATTTATAAAGCCGGATTTCAGGATTCAGCTGATCGATGACCTGCCCGTTTTGCGAAACCTCCAGCACGGCATGGCTGAATTCGTAGTTGTCGTTTTGGCCGTTATTGACGTTCAGCAGTTTGAGGTCGTATGTGCCGAACCGCAGCGTCTGATTTAGTCCAAGACTCTTCGTTTGGTGCAGGTCGAAAGCGCGTCCCGTAAAGCCGATGAACATCAGCACAATGCCCATATGAACGAGATAGCCGCCGTAGCGCCGCGTGTTTCGCCAGGTAAGTTCGACGGCCGCGTGCGGCAAAGGCAGGTGCTCTTTGACTTGAATGGCGCGCGAACCTTTCCAGAACTCGCTGATGATCGTTGTCAGAACAAACGCGCAAAGACCGAAAGAAATGAGTGGCGCAATCTGATGAATTCCTTCAAAAGCCAGGACGATCGCCACCAGTAAACCGATCACAGCGGGAACACGGAAAGCGCGCAGCAAGCTGTTGGCCGAGCTCTTGCGCCATGCGATTAACGGCCCTACTCCGGTGAGAAACAGCAGAAACAAAGCAATCGGCACATTGACCCGAATGTAATAAGGCGCGTCGATTGTCTCTTTTTCGCCGGTCACCGCTTCCATCAGAACCGGAAATAGCGTGCCCCAAAGAACCGCGAAGCAGCTGGCCAGCAAAATTAGATTGTTAAAGAGAAAGCTGGATTCACGAGAGATCACGCTCTCCAGCTTCACTTCACTCTTCAGATAAGGAAGATTGCGAATGATGGCAGTCGTTACCAACGCCGTAGCAGTCAGCAGGAACGTCGTAAAGTAGGGCTTTACCGGGGATTGCGCGAAGGCATGCACGGAAGAGACAAGCCCGGTCCGCGTTAACGTCGTGCCGAGAATGCTGAGCAGGAACGTGGCGGAAACCAGCACCATGTTCCAGACCTTCATCATGCCCTTCTTCTCCTGCATCATTACCGAATGCAGGAAAGCGGTACCCGCGATCCACGGCATCAGCGCCGCATTTTCCACCGGGTCCCAGCCCCAATAGCCACCCCAACCTAAAACCGTATACGCCCAGAACATGCCAAGCGTAACGCCGGTACTCTGGAATAACCACGCCACCAGCGCCCAGCGCCGCGTCGTATGAATCCATGCCTCGCCCGGTTGCTTCGTGAGAAGAGACCCCATCGCGAAGGCAAATGGCACGGTGAACCCGACATAACCGAGATACAGCATGGGCGGGTGAATCGCCATGGTCCACCACTGGAGCAGCGGGCTCAAGCCATTGCCATCACCCACATTGATCACACCGTGACCGACCATCAGCAACTGGAAGGGGCTTGCCACAAACGAGATCATGCCGACGAAGAATGCCAGCGTCGTCATCAGGACAGCAACCACGATCGGCATCATGTCCCGGAACTTGCGACGATTGGTATAAACCACCACA
>DATAYL010000520.1:0-6800 GCA_036272575.1 Bryobacteraceae bacterium
CGGGCATCGAGAAGCGACACCCGAAAGGTGAGCAGATTGGACGTATCCATCCCGGTGTTTACGGCTTCGAGTCCTACCAGGCTGCGGAACAGTAGTGTCGCTCCGGCAAGAAGTACTACTGAGATAGCCACCTCCGCGCTCACTAGCCACGACCGCAAACGTCGCCCGGATCCAAAGCGGCTATGGCCGCGCAGAGCGCTGAGGAGATCGAAACGCGAGGCCACCGTCGCCGGCGCAATTCCAAAAAGAATGCCGGTGAGCAGCGAGAGGGCGACCGCAAAAAGGACCATACGGAAGTCCACATTGATCGCGCCCGCAGACTGAGCGAGATCCTCCGGTGCCAGAGCCACTAATCCGCTAACGCTCCATCGGGCGAAGGTCACACCGAGAAGACCACCCGCTGCACCCAGCAGAAGGCTTTCGGTGAGCAACTGCCGAACGACTCGCCAGCGCGCCGCTCCGAGCGATGCGCGCACGGCGATCTCCTGGCTTCGCGAACTGTATCGAGCGAGCAGCAGATTCGCGACATTCGCGCAGGGCGACGGCCAGCAGCATGACCACCGCTGCAAGCAAAACCAACAGCGGTGTTTTGGCTTCGTGAAACAGCGAGTCGCGTAACGGCTCGAGGTGGATCGTCCAGTTTCTATTGAACTCCGGATAGGCGTGTTCCAGCCTCGCCGCAAGCTCTGTCATGAGGGCTTGCCCCCGGCTGAGCTTCACGTTGGGCCGGAGACGGCCAAGAGACATTAGCCAACGTCCTGAAGTGCGCCGATAATCCTGGGCTGTCTTTAAGCCGAGAGGTCCCCAAAGGTCGATCTTGTGATCGAGGAAATAGAAGTCAGGCGGCAGAATACCAATGATGGTGACGGGAAGCGAGTTCAATTGCACTTTTCGGCCGATAGTGTCGCTCTCGCCGCCGAACCAGCTTTGCCAGAGACGATAACTGATTAACACCACCTGGCCCGGATCTCGATCTTCTTCTCTGGTAAACAGCCGCCCACGCAGCGGATAAATACCGAGCAAGGGGAAAAAATCGGCGGTCATGCTCTGTTCCCGAAATTCGTCGGTACGGCGCTGATCAGTGAGCACCGTGCGGACTGGCGTGAAAGCCGCCATGCCATCGAAGACGTTTTTCTGCGCCTTCCAATCGAGATAGTTGGCCGGCGAGACAACATTGCGATCATCATAGGTCCCCCGCTCGGCTTCCCAGACCATCACGAGCCGCGAAGCATTTCTATAAGGAAGTGGCCGCACGAGTAGGTTATCCGCGACCGTAAACACCGCGAGGCTCGCACCTAAGCCGAGTGTCAGCGACACGATCGTGGTAATCGCGAAGCCGGGGCTCCGGCGCAGGCTGCGCAAAGCGTACCGGATATCCCGCAACGTCGTATCGAGCCATGGGAAGCCCAGTTCCGCCATCGGCATCCTCATATTATCTGCCAAACGCACATGTCCAAGGTGGCGGCAGATGCGGTCAACGCATCGCTAGATTTTGCGCTTGAAGCACTTGGCCGGGAAACGCGCTAGCTGCCCCAGTGTGTCAGCAACGCCGACTTATCCAACGAGTGGGTTGCTTCCGTTATCCGCCATCGATGCGGAGACTCGTTTCGGACGTTCGTGAGTGCAAATTGCAAGGCTTGACAGGGCAGGTGCCCATATCGATGCCTGATGATTGCGCAGTAAACTCACAAAAGAGCATGCAGCATGTCTGGCAACATATACGTCTTGCCATCCGCGTACTCTGCAAAAATCGCACGTTTTCGATCGTAACGATTGGAACGCTCGCTCTCGGGATCGGAGCGGCCTTTGCGATCTTCTCACTACTCGATGCGGCGCTTTTCCGCAACGGATCTTACGACGAGTCCGGGCTTGTCCTCATAAGCGGCATTCCCGGCAGCACTGGCGATCTTGCGCCGCTGTCCTTCCCAAATTTCGAATACCTCGAGAAGAGAAGCCGCTCTTTTTCCGCTATGGCCGCATTTGCCGACGAGGCTTTCACGCTGACCGGCCGCGGGGAACCGCTACAACTGGAGGCCGCCCGAGTGTCCTGGAATTTTCTTCCGTTGTTGGGTGTGCAACCTTCGCTCGGCCGCACGTTTCTACCCGAAGAAGATCAGCCTGGCGGAGCAAACGTGGTAATCATCAACCATTCGCTCTGGACCGAGCGTTTTGCCGGATCACCAGCAGCGATTGGGCAATCCATAAAGCTCGATGACCGGCCCTATACCATCATTGGCGTTCTGCCGGCGGGCTTTGGGTTCCCTTTTCTCGGCCCGAGCGTTGATGTTTGGACACCGCGCCTCTTCGACATCAACATCGGTACGCGTGCCTGGGTGGCTGCTGGTGCGGGCTTCGTCAATGTAGTCGCCCGGCTGCAACCGAACGTTTCCATCACGCACGCGCAAGCTGAGGCCTCGTCGCTTTATTCGAGTTTTCGTTCCGAATATCCCGGGCGCCCCGATTCGAATCCCCAGAATCGTTTTGATGTTGCCGATTTTCGCGAACAGGCGACCTCCAACTTCCGCCCGGCTCTTCTTGCGCTGTTTAGTGCTGTTTCCGTACTGTTGCTGATTGCATGCGGCAACATCGCGAGCCTGATGCTGGCGCGGTTCCTCGGGCGCCGGCAAGAGATCGCTATCCGCCTGGCTCTGGGCGCGCGCCGGTCAGGCATCATTCACGCCATGCTCACGGAGAGTACGCTGCTCGGGCTGGCGGGCGGTTCGCTTGGCCTGGGTTGGGCTTGCATCGCATTGCCGGCAGTCGCCACGCTCATCGCGAAGGAAGCTCCAACGTTCACGTCCATGCAGGTTAATTGGCACGTGCTCTTATTTGCTCTGTCGGTTTCTCTCATTTGCGGCATTCTGTTCGGCATTTTCCCTGTAGTGCGACTCTCTCAACCGTTATCCACCGCTTCCGCTTTGATCATTCGTGGCGGCATTAAGGATAGCGCTGCCATGCGCCCCTCTCGCCTCCTCGTCATTTTTGAGGTAACTCTCTCGGTCGTTCTCGTGGTTAGCGCAAGTTTGCTGATTCGAAGCTTTGTCCGCTTGCGCTCCGTACCTCTTGGCTTCGATCCGGCCAAAACGCTTACGATGCGGGCTACCCTCTCTCGATCCAAATATTCGAGTCCGCAACAGATAGTGACCTTCTACAATAAGGCGCTCGAGAGCCTGAGATCCATTCCCGATGTCCAGCACGCCGGCATTTCTTCCGCGCTTCCGCTCACGCCGGCCCGCCTCTCGCCGATGTTGCTAGAAGGACAGCCGGTTCGACCATTAGGCGAGCGCCCGATTTTGAATCTTCAAATGGTCAGTCCAGATTATCCGGCCGTCTTTGCGATCCCGGTCCTTCGTGGACGCGTATTCACTGAGCATGATGATGCTTCCTCGGCGCGCGTAGCACTCGTGAATGATCGTCTTGCTCGCGACTACTGGCCCGGGGAAGATCCTATCGGCAAACGTATCTGGATCGGCCGCCTTAGGACGCCGGCCCTCGTCGTCGGAGTACTGGCGAACACCCGCAATGCAAGTCTGGCCGTTCCCGCGCAGCCGGAGGTGTTTGTCCCT
The DNA here is from genome assembly GCA_036272575.1 of Bryobacteraceae bacterium. Lineage (GTDB taxonomy): Bacteria > Acidobacteriota > Terriglobia > Bryobacterales > Bryobacteraceae > Bog-105. Next base: position 3,567 of record DATAYL010000520.1, read on the forward strand.
TTTCCCCAGCTTCCTTGGGCGTTTCTCAACCTCAGCCTGCGTGTCCGTCACAACCCGTCGAATATTCTTCCCGCTGCTCGTCACGGGTTGGCGCTTATCGACAGAGATCAACCGATCACTGACGTTCAGACTGGATCACAAATCATAGGTTCCGCTACGGGCCGCTCTCGGGTGACCGCGCTTCTGGTTGCGATTTTCTCCGCTGTGGCATTGGTTTTTGCCACCATCGGCATCTATGGGGTTCTCGCCTACTCTGTTGAGCAGCGTAGTCGGGAAATAGGCATACGCATGGCTTTAGGCGCTTCCGAAGGAGCTGTTTTGCGCCAGGTTTCAGCCGAAGGTGTTCGCCTCACCTTGATCGGCCTCGCGCTCGGGTTGGCTGCATCGTTTCCCGTTACGCGCCTCATCAGAAATCTTCTGTATTCGACGGGCGCACACGATCCACTCTCATTCGCCTTTGCCGCTCTTCTCTTTCTTACCGTGGGCGTTCTGGCCAGTTACATTCCAGCGCGTCGAGCTACCAAACTGGATCCGGCTGCCACGCTTCGCACTGAGTGAATCAAATGATGAAGCTCAGGGCCGATTAGTGCTTCGCGCGATCTAAACCAGCCAGCAGCAACGTATAGGCTAGAGACGGGAATACGCGGACAGGATCTCGAGAAATTGTAGCTCTGCGATAAAGCCCAGTGTCGGCGCGATTATATGATCAGGGCAGGAAGTCGGGCTTGCTTTCCCAATGGTGTAGAAATGCTTCGCCCTGTCCAAAACGCTCCCCCGAAAACGAGTGATTTCGACCTGTTTCGGATGCCACTTGTCGGGCACTTGCGAGACGTGGGCGTAACAAGCGCATGACGCTGTTCTTGGACCGCGGAGATATCGACGTATTGCGCGGGCGCGAACAGCATGGTGTCATCGGCAACTTCATAGAAAAAGAACGCTGCTTTCTTGCCGCCGCGGAGCCACGCGTCGAGCACGAGGTTAGACAGGGCGCGATGGTCGCGATGTTTATCGATGGGCCATTGCGCGAACAGGATGTCAGGATTTTCCGCATCGAGTAATTTGCCGAAGGCGGCATAGTGTTCGTTATCGACCACGGGTTGACCATCGTACTGCCCGGCAAAGAGCGGCCGGGCTTTAAGGATTTCGCAGGCCTTGTATGCTTCGGCAGTGCGAATCTCGCCGCAACGGTTGCCGTCACGCTCGCCGTTGCAATATTCCTGGCCATGATGAGATAAAGCAGAGCGGCATCGTGGCCGAGGGCGCTGTAGCGGGCAATCGTGCCGGCACAGCCGCATTCCGGATCGCCGGGATGGCCTGCGGTGACGATAACCTTCAGCTTAGAGGGCGCGGGCGTTTCGGCACGCGCGCCGGAAGTGGCGATAGCAACTGCCGTGGTGGCTAGCAGGCTACGTCTGGAAATATGCATCGAGCCGAATTTTAATACGACCGCCGAAACCGAGTCCCCCTCTTGCTCTCGCCTGGCGTCAACGCATTCATCCCGAAAGCATGCCGTAACTTGGCATCGGCGCGCTACACGGTTTTCGCCGTTTCTCGCCGTACGCTTACGTTCGGCTGCCCAGTTATTTTGACGGAAAACGCGCTATGCTTCTCGGTGCGGTCACACCGCTGAATCGATGAGCCTTTCGCAGCTCACAAAAGATTAGTAATGGGACAGTTTTTGTGACGATGGAATCTCGGCTGGTCAATTGCCAGTTCGTAACCTTTGATGTGACACGGTAGGGCACACTCTGAAGATTCACCTCATCGATGGTACCTACGAGTTGTTTAGGCACTATTACGCACTACCTTCCGCAAGGGATCGGGACGGTTTTGAAGTCGCTGCAGCTCGAGGCGTCCTCGCCTCAGTATTGGGCATGCTCAAGCACGGGGCCACGCACATCGGCGTTGCGACCGATCACGTAATCGAGTCGTTCCGCAATCGCATGTGGCCCGGCTACAAGACGGGAGATGGCATTGAGCCTGCGCTGTTGGCGCAGTTCACTTTGCTCGAAGAGGTCCTTTTGGCGGCCGGCATTGTCGTATGGCCGATGGTGGAATTCGAGGCGGACGATGCGCTCGCTGCCGCAGCTGCGGCGGCAGCCCGCGACACCCGTGTCGAACAGGTCGTCATCTGTACCCCGGATAAGGATCTCGCCCAATGCGTGCAAAATAACCGCATCGTTCAATTGAATCGCCGGAAGCGCGTCCTGATCGATGAGACTGGCGTGATCAGGAAATTCGGTGTACCTCCGAGATCAATTCCTGACTATCTCGCTCTTGTGGGCGATTCGGCCGATGGTTATCCAGGCCTTCCCGGATGGGGTTCGATATCGTCAGCAGCAATTCTTGCCAAGTATTCTCATCTAGAACTCATTCCTCGGGATTGGCGCGAATGGCACGTAAACGCTGCGAACGCGAGTACCCTAGCATATACGCTATTCAGCCAGTACGACCGAGCGTTGCTATTCCGCAGGCTCGCAACCCTCCAAACCGACATCGTACTTTTCGACGACGTGGAGCAATTACGATGGGAAGGCCCCACGCCTGCCTTCGCCACGCTTGGGGCGCGACTTGATGCCGCTGTCACCGAGAAGAAGCGGGGCTTTCGTCCCGGGATTCGGGCAAACGGAAATATTTCAGAGGCTTCGTCGGTCTCAGAAGGGTAGGCTTGCTCGGAGCGCCTTGAAATGCAGCGGATACTGCCGGTGGCAAATCCACTGGGCCGTCTGACGCGCTAGTCTGAGCTGTGAGATTCGCTTCCCAAGTAGGCTTCCGCTCGAAGTCCGTTTCCGGCCAATCTCACCATCGCCGATCTTACGTCAAAGTGGATTCCTCTACCCTTCGCCGAAACCCGAGCCGATAAGGCGCTTTGGAAAGTCTGTGGGCATCCTCAAGATGTGTGGCCGTGCATAATTCCGGGGCTCGACCTCGTATACGGTGTATGGTTGCCGTGGTGACGGCCTTTTCGCGTGTGGCGGAACTCGAGTCTCAGTGCATCGCGCGTGCACTGCGGCGAAGAGACTCGGAATTCATTGGCCGAATCATGTCGCAGTATCACTATCGGCTCCTCCGATATCTGGTCTACTGGACATCCAGGCGTGAACAGGCCGAGGACCTCGTTCAGGAAACCTGGTTGCGTGTACTGGAACACGCGGGGCAATATGACGGCCGCCTCCGTTTCGAGCCGTGGTTGTTCTCCATCGCACGAAACCTGGCGATCGATCACCTGCGAAA
>DATAYL010000521.1:0-4593 GCA_036272575.1 Bryobacteraceae bacterium
TTTATCGGCGCTGGTGCCGATTGTACTGACGGTTGCCGCACGTTCCACCGGTTATCGCTGGGCCGCGACGGCTGTCGCGGGATTTTATACGCTCTTCAACATCGGCTTAGTGCTTATTCTGCCCTTGTTCCCCGCAGAGCCAAAACTCGGCCCGGTATATCAGCACGTCGCGCACTTTATACCCGAGGCGTTTCCGATTCTTTTGATTGTTCCCGCATTTGCGCTGGATCTGCTTTGGAAGCGCTATAACGCCTCGACGGCTTCGGGCGGCCGCGTTTGGCGATTCTCGCTGGTGAGTGCGGCCGTTTTTCTGGTTGTGCTGCTCGCGGTCGAATGGCCCTTCGCCAATTTCCTTATGAGTCCGGCGGCGCGCAACCGTTTCTTCGGAGCAGCCTATTTCTGGTATGGCTTGCCGCCCACATCGTATTTGGCTCGTGGTCTGTTCTTTCCGAGTAATCCCGCTGCATTCTGGCCCGGCATTTTGTTGGCGTTTCTGGTAGCGGCGCTGGCCTTTCGCTTCGGTGCTTCGCGCGGAGAATGGCTGCGGACGATCAAGCGCTAGGTTTATGCGGCGAGGTTGGCTGATCGTTCTTCTTGGCATGGTTTGCGTGGCAGGCGTGCAAGCGCATGTCGGTAGTCCCGACATTTACGTAGATAGTCAAGCCGGTCCTTATCGACTCTTCATCACCATTCGGCCACCCTTGGTCATCCCCGGCGTGGCCGAGTTGGAGGTTCGTTCCAGTACGCCCGGCCTGCGCTCTCTGCGTGCGGTCCCGATCCCTATGACCGGCGCTGGCGCACGTTTCGCACCGATAGCGGACAACTTAAGAGCTTCGCCCGAAGATCCTCAATTATTTACCGGCTCGCTCTGGATGATGCAGCCCGGTTCCTGGCAAGTGCGCATCAGCGCGGATGGCAGTGCAGGAGCGGGATCGATTGCCGTTCCGGTACCCGCGGCGGCGCGCACCACCAAGCGAATGCAATCCGGCTTGGGCGCAATGCTTGCCGTGTTAGGCCTCTTCCTCAGCAGCAGCCTGGTAGCCATGGTCGGTGCATCCGTTCGTGAATCGAGGCTCGCGCCCGGAACAAGTCCTGGCGCAATGGAGGTGCGTTCTGGTCGAACGGCGATGCGTATCGCTTCTTTGGTAGTAGTGGCCGCGCTCTGCGGTGGCAGCCTTTGGTGGAACATGAAGGCGAGTTCCTATGGCCAAGAGGTTTATAAGCCGATGCAGATGCGAGCTGCCCTGACGTCACCGGACATTCTCTCTTTGCACCTGACAGACCCGGGTTGGCTAAACGATCCAAGATGGCATTCAATCTTCACGCGATCGGTGGATGATTTGATTCCCGATCACAACCACCTAATGCATCTCTACGTACTTCGCCAGCCGGGGCTCGATCTCGTTTATCATCTGCATCCGCGGCAGACTGGCCCGGGCGAATTTCGGCTCCCGCTTCCGAGCATGCCCGCCGGAACCTACCAGCTCTATGCCGATATCGTTCACGCAAACGGGTTTCCCGAGACGCTCGCTAGTAAGTTTGTACTGCCTGCTTCCAGCAGCGGACGCGTATTGAGCGGCGATGACGCCGTTGGCCAAAGCCGGCCCTGGCAGCAAAGCTCCGGAACAACCGCCGAATTTGTTTTGCCCGACGGTTACAGGATGCATTGGCTCGGCACGCCGCACACTCTCCACGCACGGCGACCCCTGCTTTTTGGTTTCAGCCTTACCGAACCTAGCGGGAAGGCACCGTCGGACATGGCACTTTACATGGGAATGTTAGGGCATGCCGCTTTTGTAAGAACAAATGGTGGGGTGTTCGCTCATATTCACCCGTCTGGCACCATCTCCATGGCGGCGTTCATGCTTGCCCAGGAGAAGAACTCGCAAAGCCTCATGCCGGAAATGAACATGTCTGAAATGAGCACGGGCAAGCACGACGTGCTATCAAGTACGCCGGCGTCCCTGCCAGATCAAGTGTCGTTTCCTTACGGATTTCCCTCGCCGGGACACTATCGAATCATCGTGCAGATGAAACACGGGCAAACCATTGAAACGGGTATATTCGACGCCACCGTAACTTAAGCGGGTCATATTGAATCTCTACACTAACGGGATTGTAATCCTTTCAAGGAAGATCCTCGTTTCGTAGTCTTGAGCAGAGGTGTTGCCGTCACTTGTGCCTGCCGATTCTCTGGCATATATGAGATGGGTAACTCTTCTGGATTGAAATTAAAAACCTTCATCGATCAACTGGCGCCGCTCCGGCACAAGCCTTATCGCTTTGCCTTGGCCGGTGCCGCAGCGTTATTGGCGCTGGTGTTGACAACTCTGGCGCAATGGATATTCGGATCAACGGCAGTGCTCCTGTTTGCCTTGGGCGTGGTCGTCTCCACTGGACTTTTCGGTCTGCTGGCCGGACTCTCTACGGCGCTCATAGCAGTGCCCATACTTGATTTTTTCTACTTGCCTCCTACTCTTGCATTAAACCTGGATTCGAAAACCTGGCGAATTGGCGCCGCACTCGCTCTCTTGTCAGCCTGCACTCATTTGGTGGAACGACGGCTCTCTTCACGCATCCGCAGCCAGGTGAAACCTCCTCTCGGGATACATGGCAGCCTGGATGGAATCGAGAACGGCGAATTGTATGGATGGGCTTTCGACGCCGATCGTCCCAAGGACCCCGTGAACGTCACACTTTTTGTGGATAGGCATCCAGTAGCAAATGTCGCGGCCGTTCATTTCCGCCCCGACGTCGCAACGACCCTGGAATGCTCGGGCAGACATGGGTTTTATATAGACCTTGCAGGACTGGTGTCCGAAGGTTCAGAGGCAGTCATTGATGTGCGCCTCCCGAATGGAGTGTCCGTGGCCCATGCTCCCTCGATTCTCCGCTTGGAAGGAGTTGCCGCTCGCCCGGAAAAACCGACTGTGCTCTTCATGCACATTCCAAAGACTGCCGGAACCGCTTTCCGCGAGGCGATCGCTGCTAATTTCGTGCAATCGGAAATTGCTTACATTTACCCGACGCCTCCGGGCTTTCTCGTTTCCGACCTGCGCGCGCTACCGCTTGAACAGCGGCGCGGGTACCGCGTCGTAATCGGCCACTATCAATACGGGATGCACGAGGCTCTCCCGCAGCGGGCTGAATATATCACAATTGTGCGCGATCCGATTGCCCGAGTTATGTCGCACTACATCTATCTGCAGCGCATGCAACCGGAACTGGTCCATGACGCTAAGGGGCGGCTACTCAGTTTGGAAGAAGTCTTTGCCACACGGTTGACTGTTGATTTTGATAACGCCATCGTACGCTGTTTCGGCGGTGTCGATGAACGTGATTTCCCTCCCGGTAAGCTAACCAAGGAAATCTATGAGCAAGCTGTTTGCCAGCTGCACACTTTTGCGTTTGTGGGGCACCAGGAGAACGCAAGCGAGGCGTTCTCGACACTACAACAGCGTTACTCCTGGCGCAAGGACGGGCTTCTTCCGTCGGTGAATTTGGGGAAATCCGGCATGCCGGCCTTGCCGAAGGAGCCGGTAAGCGATCTGATTCGACAATATAACCAATGGGATTGTTTGCTTTATCAGGAGATCCTGCGCCTATTTCCGCGGCCGGATTGCCTTGCTAATGCAGATCGACGACCCGGTCAGGCATCGGCGGCTTGCGTCCCAGTAAATTGAGAATGGTCGAGGCGAAACTCAAGCTGTCGTAAGGCTGCTCGATTTTCCTGACAGGCATACCGGCTCCGGCCATCATCCAGACGGATTGTGTAGAGATACGCAAAAAACTTCCGTGATTACCGCCCGGATTAGGGAAACGAACATTGAAATTCCAGTGGTCGGCGGCGAAGACGTGGAAATCGGCTTGCACGAGTTCGCGCCGCCGCCGTTCGTACCGCAAGAGCACGCTGTTGATCCCCGGAGGCCCCGGCACGTTGGGAGCAATCGGAGAAAGTTCCTCTGTTATACCAATGACGCCGTTCGAGTAACGGCATTTGTGGATGGCTGCCAACCATTCCCCTTCGCTATGCCAACTGCTGAGCCAGGCCGCGCGATCAACTCCCTCGGGAACTCTCAACTGCGGGTCTTCCCAAAGACGCAAGGGCAGGTTTTCGGTCCAGGCAACTTCACGCCAGGCTGCTCCAGGCGTAATCATGCGTACCGGCTTCAGCATAATTTGGTAACGATCATCTTCGAAAATAATCAATTGATGATTCGCGTCGCCATAGAGGAGGTAGGCATGTTGCGGGTTACTGTCCTTTCCGTAGCTGCCGTCAGGCAAACGGATGGCTGTGAAATCAATCGGCTGGGATGAGAGTTGGGATTGTGGATTGTTGCGTACGTGCTGCGTGCTGAGTAAGGCGAAATAATCTACATAATGGAAAGACTTTTCCTGATCGAGCTGTCCGTCAGCTCCCGTTACTAGACCATTGAGCGCTGGACCCACTACATAATGCTGAACGTCTGAGTAGGTATTGTTGTCTCCCAACGTGAAAGGCGGGATTAATTCGGAGATCTTTCCCGTGTATCGCTTGAATTGATCGGGCTCAAAAGCAAGTAGCGCATGCAAATGGGACAGATAATCGCTGTA
>DATAYL010000522.1:0-9995 GCA_036272575.1 Bryobacteraceae bacterium
GCAGCGACTACTACGAAGAAGGCGACTTGATGTGGCTGGAAGCGGCGACAGTGATAACTCGTGAGACGAAGGGACAGAAATCGATTGACGACTTCTGCCACCTGTTTCACGGCGGACCCAATAATGGGCCGGAGGTGAAGACTTACAATTTGGATTTACTTGTGCAAACCTTGAACGAAGTTGCGCCGTATGACTGGGCGGCATTCTTTCATGCGCATGTGGAGGCGGTTGCGCCTGGGATGCCCGAGGCCGGAATTCGGAACGCGGGCTGGACGGTGGAGTTCAACGATCAGCCAACGCACTTATCAGGAAGGCACAACACACCCAGTGCGCTCTATTCCCTTGGATTGCAGTTGCGCGACGACGGGACGGTGATCGATTCCCTTGTGGGGAGCCCGGCATTCGAAGCAGGCATCTCGTCGGGGATGAAAGTGGTGGGCGTGAACGGGCACGTGTATACGGGCGATGTGCTGGAGGATGCCATCAAAGCGTCAAAGAACGGCCCAGGGCCGATTGCGATTCTGCTGATCAGCTACGACTATTACCGAACCTGTAACGTGAACTACCACGGCGAAGAACGGTATCCACATCTGGTGCGCGATGAATCGAATCCCGATTATTTAAGTATTTTGGCGAAGCCGCGAGCGGCGGAACAGTAGCTGCCTCGCGACATAGTCCGCTTCGTCTCTCGGACGAGCAATCCTTGGCTAGCGATTAGCAAGACTTCGGCTCTGGCGAATGCTTCAGCTCTGGGTTGCGATCTCTCGGAATCAGCAAAATAGGCGCTTCTGACTTGAGTTCCGCGTGCCCAAAAACATGAGAATGCCAGGCGATAAGTTTTCTGTGCCATGCGTTATTGCGCAGGACAGGCGGCACCCTTATTCGCCCATGCCTGAACTCTGTCCACGAACTCAGAGTGTGGCATTGAAACGGGAGTTCGACCCTCGCCGGGATGCCAGCCCCACAGCACCAGCGGTGTCGACATATGCTGTACGATCTGCTGCACTGTACGGCCACCGTTCTGCTGCGGATCCTTGAACAGTTCGCAAACCTGCCGCTCAGTCAAGCCTTCCCAGATCATCGGCATGTCTGGTGAAGGAAGTTCCCAGCCCAGCGCGCCCGGCGGCCCATGTAATACCGGAACGTTGTGTTGTTCATGGCATGTGCTGCATCTCACTGCGTTGACGCCGTCGCCATGAAGTCCGCGCTTGACGTCCATGGTGTGCCGATGACTGTCGTCGCCCTGACGCGGGAAGTCTCCCTTTGAGTGGCAGTTCATGCAGCGCGGATTGTGCAATACGGGAACGATCGCCTCGAAATCCGCAGGCCCACTGTCGCGCATTTCCTCGCCGCTGCCTAAGCAAGAAACCGCCAACAGCAAGCCTGTCGCAAATCCCAGAACAGAGTTTCGGATTGCGCGCTTCATGCCTTTTCGCTGTGCCTGGATTGAGCCAATGCCGCTTTCACCCGTTCCGGAGTGAATGGCACTCCGCGTATGCGAGCACCGGTTGCATCGAAGATTGCGTTACCGATTGCGCTCGGCGTAACCGTGATAGCGGTCTCTCCCGCACCTGTCGCACGGACGCCGGGCGGCGTTACGAACACGCACTCGATCGTCGGAATCTCGTAATCGAGATGAATGCTTTTGTAGGTCGCCCAGTCGAAGGATGTGATCCGCCGTTCGTCCCAGGTGACCTCTTCCATTAACGCCCGGCTCATCCCCTGAAGAATGCCGCCCTCGGTTTGGTTTCGCAGCCCGTCGGGATTGGAAATGGGTCCGCAATCGACGGCGGCAACGAAACGGCGCGGATGTAGCACGCCTGTTTGCAGATTCACCATTACGTGCGCAACAAGCGCAGCATAACCGTTGCCCCCTTCATAAGCGACGCAAGCGATGCCACGACCCGTCAACTCTCGCGCGCGTTCACGCTGAGAAAACGGCGATGGCCGCGCGTCCCAGCCCGCGGTTTTGGCCGCAGCTCTCAGCACATCGATAAGTCGAGGGTCTTGCAGATGCTTCAGTCTGAATTCCAGCGGATCCGCTTGGGCTGATGCGCAAAGCTCATCCATGAAGCACTCGTTTGCAAACGTGTTCTGGATGCGTAGCGGCGAACGCAATGGTCCCGTGAAGAACGGTGACCGAACGGTGTGGGTAAGGACTCGCTCGCTGGAGATGGTTCCGTTGCCGCCGCATGTGCCGCCGATGCACCCGGCAAGGTAAGGGGGAACGGTATTGCTCTGATTTCGAAGTTTGCCCGTCGGCGGCTTTGCCGGGCCGGGGTTTAGGGGCTCCGGGGCATAACCGAGCAACATGCCCGTGATCACGTTTCCCGGACGATCATATCCCGGCCGATTACCCAGCGACGCTACCCAGTTCTCGCGGTCCCATGCGGCGATGCGACCATCAGATCCAATCGCAGCCCGATGCTCGGTGACACACGCTGCACCTAAGTTCTCCCACATCATTTCGTCCTGGCGCGAGAACAACAAACGCACAGGCTTGCCTACGGCTTGGGACAGGATGGCCGCATCGAACGACACTGCATCTGCTCCGTTCAGTCCGTAACATCCCGATCCGCGCACATAGATGACCCGCACACTTTTGAGCGGCATGCTGAGTAACTTGGCGACAACGCTTCGAGTGGGATAGGCCGATTGAGTCGCAGACCAAACCGTTGCGTGATCAGGCGTTACGTCCGCGACAGCGCACGACGTACCTAAAGAGCCATGCATCTGATACGGGTAGGTGTATTTTGCCCGAATCACTTTTGGGCTTGCGGCTAACTTACGTTCCACGTCGGCGGAGTCAACGCTTAATGCATCATGCGAAGGCTGCTTCTGGAGATAGTCGTAAAAGTTATCTTGCGGCGGAACACGCGGCCCTGCGTTCCAGCGAACTACCAATTGGCGTGCCGCAAGGACGGCCGCGTATTGCGTTTCGGCCACTACTCCGACGAAATCTTTACGAACCACCACTTTGGTAAATCCCGGGATGTGGCGTACTGAAGCCTCGTCCACTGCATCCAGGGTGGCTCCCATGTCTGGCGGGCGAACAACGCGACCGTGCAGCATGCCGGGAGCACGAACATAATGAAGAAATTCGAATTGCCCGGTCATCAGCGCGGCGTGGTCTAGTGATGGGATCGGTTTACCGAGCACAGTCCACTGCGAAGGAGAGCGCCGCTTTGCCGTCGTATTCAGCGGGATGTTGAAGTGCCTGTTCCCCACTAATTCCCGGTAAGAAACGTGAGCGCCCGATGAGGATGTGATGACGGCGTTAGCCGCGCTCAAACTCTCCACCGGCACATTCCACTTCGCGGCAGCCATACTGAGTAAAGCTTCGCGGGCCGTGGCGGCAGCAAGCGCCAGGTTCTCATCATTGAAGTTGGTGGGTGTCGATTGGCTTCCCGATGTGGTTCCCTGATCCGGCGTCAGGTCCGTATCGCACTGAATCAGCTTCACGCGATGGATACTTACGCACAACTCTTCGGCTACGAGTTGCGTTTGCGCCGTAAGGATGCCCTGGCCGAAGTCGCACTTGCCCGTGTAGGCGGTGATCGTTCCGTCCGATTGGACCGCCAACCACGAATCGAGCTGCTGGGGATTAATATGCGAAGGATGCGTTCCAAACTCGCCTTGTCCGTTCAGCCAAGCGGCCGGCGAGAACGCGCTGAAGCCGACGATCAAAGCGCCCGAGCTTCTTAAGAAATCACGACGGGACTGCACGGTGCCTCGTGGCGTCGGCGTACTTGCGAATAGCACGGAACATGCGTGTGTGCGTGAAACAGCGGCACAGGACTCCGCCGAGCGCGTCGCGAATCTCCTGGTCTGAGGCGTCAGGTTTCACATCCAAAACTGCCTTGGCACTCAGCATGACACCGCTCAGACAAAAACCACACTGCGCCGCACCTTCTTCAATGAATGCCTTCTGAAGCAGGTGTGGGTTTTCCGGCGTGCCTAAACCCTCAAGCGTTGTGATCTCATCATCGCCCACGAAACTGACGGGCTTCACACAAGACCGAACTACTTGTCCGCGCATGATGACGGTGCAAGCGCCGCATTGCGCCATGCCACAGCCGAACCGTGGCCCTCTTAAGCCCAATTCGTCATTCAGTACAAATAGCAGTGGGGTATTTGGATCCACGTTTATTGTGTGCTGACGGCCGTTGACCTTTATCGTAATTTCAGTCATTGCACCAGCGATACACAGGCTGCCGCACCTACCGCAGAAGCCTTCTGCCAGGATCTTAGCACTGCCCCGGGTCCTTCGGATGTATCAGCTAGATACGGAACCGAAGTGCCGCCAGCGCCGGTGGAGTTTTCAGCAACGCTCACACGATTGGAAGGGCAACATCTGTAGAAGGCGATTTAACGGGACTTTGAATCTAGCCGACGCTTAGATGGCTGATGATTCGGACGTAATTCTTAAACAGTACACCGTATTTCGCGATTTATCCGTGGGATTAGTCCGGCTTCCGGTTGCCCGTCACGATCCGCTAGTCCTGTGAATAATACTTATCGCAATTGCGACTTTAATCAGACTACCTAAGAAGCCGCTCCGAAGTTCTGTGTGAAATGATATTGAGCCCACGATGTCTCGAAGCAAGCTTCAGAGCAATAGAAGTGGTGGTAGCTACTGCCATAGAATAGATGCCCCAGGACAGGAAACCAGGCGCAAATGCATCCGGTATATAATCAGAGGTTCTATGGGAGCGGATAAAACGAAGGTCGATCTTTTGCCCGGAACGCTGGACATGCTGGTTCTCAAGATATTGCTGCGGGGCCATCTGCATGGGTATGCCATCGCACAGCTTATCCAGCAACTGTCTGACGACCTCCTGCGGGTGGAAGAGGGTTCGCTTTACCCGGCTCTTCAGCGCCTCGAACTAAATGGCTGGATCGAAGGCGAGTGGGGAGTGTCGGCCAACAACCGACGCGCTCGTTTCTACAAGCTCACTCCCGACGGCCGTAAACATTTGACAGCAGAGTCTGTTCGCTACCGCCAGGTTACCGGAGCGGTGGCCCGCATCATGGGTTTTGCCTGACAGGGTGCACATGAAAGCTGGCCCCAGTTGGAAACGTTTTCGACTTCGGTTGCGCTATTGGCTCGATCGCCACAGCAGGCAGCGCCTGCTGTGGGAAGAGATGGAATTCCACATCGAATCGATGACGCAAGACTTCGCAGCCGAAGGCATGCCAGAAGAGGAAGCACGTATCGCAGCCCGAAGGAGGTTTGGCAATATGACACGAACATCAGAAGACGTCCGTTTTACCTGGATCGCGCATTGGATAAGTGACCTGGCTCAAGACTTACGCTACGCGCTCCGCGGCATGCGGCGCGATGCCGGTTTCACCACCTTTGTGATTCTCATTGCCGGTCTCGGCATCGGCGCCAGTTCGACTGTCTTCAGCGTCGTGAACGCAGTGCTGCTACGGCCTTTGCCGTTTCACTATCCGGATCGTCTGGTATGGATTGCGAACCAGGAATGGGGTATTCAGGTGAGCCATTTTCTGGATTTGCGGGAGCGGAACAAATCTCTCTCTGATCTGGCTGGGTTCGGCGGTATTGGCGTCGGCGAGATTGAACTGGCAGGGACCGCCGGACGTGAGCGCCTGACCAGCTCCCGAGTAACTCAGAACTTCTTCCCATTACTGGGTGTCCAACCGATGATTGGAAGATCGTTCACCGCCGATGAATGCCAGCAGAAAGACTCCAATCCGCCGGCCGTGCTGCTGAGTCACGGTTTTTGGCTGAGGCGGTTTGCTTCAGACCCGGCTATGGTGGGACGGCCACTGATACTGAACAACAAGCCAGTCATGGTGGTGGGTGTGCTGCCGGCGTCGTTCGATTTCGCGAGCATCTTCGCTCCCGGCACTCCGGTGGATGTATTCATTCCATGGCCCCTGACTGCCGAAACGAGCGCTTACGGAAATACGACGCAAGGAATCGGAAGGCTGCGGCCGGGCGGCACGGTGCAGAGCGCACAGGCTGAGTTTTCGGTACTGGGAAAACAGCTCGACAGCGAGCATCCTATCCCCGAACGGAACCCCGTCACGCCAAGGGTAAGTCCACTGACCCAGCATGTGAGCGGACGAGTGAGGCCGGCGCTGGTCGTGCTGGCCTGTGCAGTCGGCGTGGTCATGTTGATTGTGTGCGCGAATCTTTCGAATCTGCAGCTAGCGCGGCTAGGGACGCGGCAGACAGAGATGGCGATGCGGACCGCGTTAGGCGCAGGACGTCTCCGGTTGTTGCGGCAAATGCTTACCGAAAGTGTTGCGCTTTCCTGCTGCGGCGCTGCGTTCGGTCTGATTCTTGCGGTGGCGGGCACCCGCGCGATCACTCACCTGGATACATTCAATATTCCTCTGTTGGCAAGTGTGCGATTAGATGCGGATGCGCTTGGTTTCACGCTAGTGGCTGCGGTTCTTACCGGCGTGCTTTTTGGTTTGTTGCCGGCCCTACGAGTTCCATCGCTCGTGGTCGGGGAGGCACTGAAAGATGGCAGCCGCGGATCGCGCGGAGGTCAGAAACACGCGTGGGTTCGCAACGCTCTCGTGGTTTCCGAGGTCGCCTTCGCCTGCACCCTGCTGGTGGGCGCGGGGTTGCTGATGCGGAGTTTTCTCGGCGTTCTCGATGTGAATCTCGGATTTCAACCGGAGCGGGCAGCCGCGATGAGGGTCGACCCCAGCTTTCGATTTTCTGGTCCTGCGCGGCAGAACTCCTATATAGATGAAGTGCTGCAGCGCACGCGCTCGCTTGCAGGTGTGCGAGCAGCCGGTCTGACCGACGTTCTGCCGTTTGGTGGCGATCGGTCGTGGTCAGTCTCTGTGAAAGGACGTTTCTATGAGAAGAACCGTCATCCGGAGCCATACATCCGTGTCGTCACGGACGGATATTTCGAAGCAGCCGGCATTCCGCTGCGAGCGGGGAGATTGTTTACGGAAGGAGATCGCGCTGCGAGCCAGCCAGTGGTAATCATCAACGAAACGATGGCGCGAACCGCTTTTCCCGGCGAAAATCCGCTAGGCCAAACGATCACAACCTATCGACGCGACAAGGTCCTGGGAGTGGTAGTTGGCGTAGTCGCTGACGTCCGTCATAGTGCTTTAGAAGAAGCAAGCGGGCCGGAGATGTATCAGGGGATGCGGCAAACTGACGACTATTCCGACATGAATCTAGTAGTGCGGACGGTAATCCCTCCGGACCAACTGGCGCCGACGGTTCGAGCGGCGCTCAGACGCATCGATCCGAATCTGCCAGTGAGCGAATTTAGACCCTTGCAAGATCTCGTAGCCAAGGCGGTGTCGCCCCGGCGGTTCTTGGTGCTGCTGCTGACTGGATTCGCAGGCTTTGCTTTAGTACTAGCGTCCCTGGGGATTTACGCAGTGATTTCGTATTCAGTGAATCAGCGGGTGCAAGAGATTGGAATTCGAATGGCTTTGGGAGCCTCCGCGACTGACCTGCAGAACCACATTCTGCTGGGTACGTTGGGATTGGCTGCCCTGGGCTTGGCGCTAGGACTGGCGGCGTCGCGAGCTTTTACTGGTGCGCTCGAAAGTCTATTGTTCGGTGTGACTCCCGGCGACCCAGTCACATTTATCGGGATAGGAGCGCTGCTGATTGTGGTGGCTGCTTTGGCGGCGTATCTACCCGCTCGTAGAGCTTCGCGAATCGATCCGATGGTGGCGCTGCGGTCGAATTGATTTTGCAACCCTTCGTGCGGGGTTGCACATAGTACAGGCGCTACGGCGCGGTCAGCAAGGTCTTTCAGCTGTCCTCCAGAGTCCGCCTTATTTTGGATAGATCCGCGGTATTCCGGAAGGGTAGATCTATCACTCGTCGGTTTTCAAGTTGACGGGAAACGCGCATCCCCTGCATTGAGAGTTCAAGATCGCGTTAAACGCGCATGTCAGTAGCGTGCTTCTCGAAGACGCGGGTACCACTTTGGTTCAGGTTCTGGATGGTCGGCTACTCGTCCATTGGACACATAGCGGACTGGAACCCGCCCAATGTCCAGCTTGCCCGTGATCCTGGCCTTCGAAAGCGTCAAATGTCAATGAGTAAATGCGCGGGATCGACTGCGAGATTATGGACGAGGTACGAGCCGCGTACGACGAGGTCTACGCGTATAGCATGGGGCGACCACACTGCGGCGCGAAGTAAGCTGAAGGAGGCATGCGCTGGTCGTGGAAGATCGGAAGAATTGCGGGCATCGATCTCTACGTGCACGCCACGTTTTTCCTTTTGATCCTGTGGGTAGTCGTCCTGCACGCCGTGCAGGGACGCAGCATTCAAGCTGTCCTCAGCGGGGTCGGTTTTATCGTCGCTCTCTTCGCCTGCGTTGTGCTGCATGAGTTCGGGCACGCCTTAGCGGCGCGACGCTTTGGAATTCCGACAAAAGACATCACGCTGTTGCCCATCGGCGGCGTCTCGCGCTTCGAGCGCATGCCGGAAAAACCGTGGCAGGAGTTTTGGGTGGCGGCGGCCGGCCCGCTGGTAAGCCTGGCTACCGGCGTAGTCATTTATCTGGCGCTGTTTTTGGCGGCCGGCTTTCAACCGCTCACCGGTCTCAGCATCACCAGCGGGCCTTTCCTCGAGCGCCTGCTGGTCGCAAATGTCGCACTTGCCATATTTAACCTGATTCCGGCGTTTCCCATGGATGGCGGCCGGGTTCTGCGCGCGCTGCTCGCCACGCGCATGGATCACGTCCGCGCAACTCAAATCGCGGCCTCGGTTGGCCAGGGTCTCGCGCTCATCTTCGGCTTATTCGGTTTGTTTCGCGATCCGTTCCTATTATTCATCGCATTTTTCGTCTGGATTGGCGCGGCCGCCGAAGCGCACTCCGTTCAGATGAAAGACGCGTTTTCCGGAATTCCGATTCGCGCCGCCATGCAGACGAATTTCACCACGCTGACCACCGAGCAAACGCTTGCGGACGCGGTAAGGATGATTCTCGCTGGCTCCCAGCACGATTTTCCCGTCATGTGGGGCGACCGCGTCATGGGCATTCTCACGAAAAGCAATTTACTCAGTGGCCTCACCCAATACGGACCGGACCAGCCCGTGACGACAGCGATCGAGCGCGAATTCCAAACCGCCGAGCCGAATGAAATGCTGGAAGCCGTGTTGACGCGCCTGGCCACGGCGCCGGCGCGCGTCATACCTGTGCTCGAAAATGGCAGCCTGGTGGGACTCGTCACGGCCGAAAATCTCGGCGAGTACCTGATGATCCAGAATGCGCTGCATCGCCGGCAATTTGCCGTGCGCGCTACCGGAGGGGCCGCGAGATAACGCACGCGTTGATCCCGCCGATCCCCATCGAAAGTTGCCCTGTCGTTCGCCAATAATCGATCCGAACAAAAGTTGCTATGCAGCAATGCGTTCATATCGGTGATGAAGGCCACCGAGTTGTGGAATTGCGACAATCTTTCCAACATTCAAGGCCTCTCGAGGGAACGAACACTGCTTGCCAAGGCTCAAGTGGGTTCTCGATTTATGGTAGTAACGGAAATAAGAAGACAACGTTCTTCTGAGATGGCGAGCGTTGAGGATGATGTAGTGGTTCAGGCACTCCCTTCGAATTGAGCCGATGAGTCGCTCGGCGTATGGATTCTGCCACGGACTTCGCGGCGCAGTAAGAATCTCCTGCATACCCAACGACTGAATGCGCAGTCGAACGCCAGCACTGTACCGGCTGTCGCGATCGCGGATGAGATACTGTGCACCGTCGCGGTCTGCGAACGCCTCTACGATCTGTTGTGCCGTCCAAGCTCCGGTCGGATGCTCGGTCACATTGAAATGCAACACTTTGCGGCGGTCGTGTTCCAGCACGATGAATACGAACAGCACCCTTATTGTGATTGTCGGCACGGTAAAGAAATCGGTCGATACTATTTGGCCGACATGGTTATGCAGGAACGTCCGCCAGGTCTGGTTCGGTGGCCGCCGAAGCCTGCGCAGGATGCGCGACACGGTGCGCTCGGAGAGGGCGATG
>DATAYL010000523.1:0-14899 GCA_036272575.1 Bryobacteraceae bacterium
GCTAATTTTTGTCGATAATCTGGCAAACTCGCCGCAGGCCCTGTCCATCACAGGAGTAGGCGGTACCCCCCAGATCGCGTTCAGCCCGAGTACGCTGGTGTTCGCCAACCAGTCCGTAGGAACCACCAGCCCGGCGACCGCCATTACAATCTCAAACACCGGATCCGCGACGCTGAACATTGCGAGCATGGCCCTGGGTGGAACAAACGCAACTGACTTCAGCATGACCACTACCTGCGGAACTTCAGTCGCCGCAGGAGCGAGCTGTTCGGTGTCTGTGACCCTCTCCCCACACGCCTTCGCTATAAGAAGCGCTGCTCTTACAATCACCGAAAATGCCCCTGGATCCACTCAGGCGGTCAACATTAGCGGCAAGGGAACCATTTGGGCTGTGCCGACAGTCTGGCGCCCTTCAAACGGAACCTGGTATGTTTCGCAAGGCGCGAACGCAGCCCCGCTCACAACTCCATGGGGGCTCTCAGGTGACATACCTGTCCCCGGTGATTATGACGGAGACGGAAAAACCGATTTTGCCATCTTTCGCCCGACCACCGGAGCTTGGTGGATAATTTCGAGCCGTACCGGCCTTGGCTCGACTCAGACGTGGGGAGTCCCAGGTGACGTACCGGTCCCCGGCGACTATGATGGCGACGGCAAGACTGACCTGGCAATCTTCCGGCCCACTGATCGAACCTGGTGGATCGTTTCAAGTCGCACCGGCATCGGCTCATTTCAGACCTGGGGAGCTGCAGGCGATACCCCAGTACCTGCCGACTACGACGGCGACGGTAAGACTGATATTGCCATTTTCCGGCCGTCCGATCGAACCTGGTGGATCGTTTCAAGTCGCACGGGCATCGGCTCATTTCAGACCTGGGGAGTGCCAGGCGACCAGCCGGTCCCCGCCGACTACGATGGTGATGGCAAGGCTGACATTGCTATTTTCCGGCCGTCCGATCGAACCTGGTGGATCGTTTCGAGCAAGACGGGTTCCAATTCCACATTGCAGCTGGGTGCGACGGCCGATCTGGCCGTTAGGTGTGTTTCCAAGTAAGCGGAGCACGTACTCTGCTGTGTTATCCTCACACACATCGGTCGTAGCTAGAGCTGGAGTGACTAGGCACACTTGCACATCATCCTGCACGAAATTTCGAGGTTTGGTTTTTGGCCATTTTGATCAATCGCAGTTGCGAAACTTGGGCTCGAGTTGGACTCCCAAGCTGCCCGGGAACATCAGTTTTTCCTGTGAAGCCTACAAAACAAGCACATGCAGCCAGTAATATACGCTGACCTGCGCTGCCTTCAAGACCAGGATTTTCAGGGACGTGGGATCGGATACCATACCGCTGCGTTACTCCGAGCGCGGAACGGGAGCACCTTAGCCGGCTGCAAGCTGATCGGCCTGATCGATGCGCGAATGCCGCCGCTTCCGTCTGCATTTACCCCGTTAGTTGACGAGATCACGTCCTCAGTTAATCCATGTCTCAACGGCGCCCCCGGCGTGTTCATAGATGGATCGCCTATGACGCACGATCCGCGTTTTGGCCTGCGCTTTCAGAACCATCCTCGGATCCTAAACGTGGCAGCTCTCTATGACTTCATCCCAATGGATTGGCCCGGCTACCTGCCAACCGTGGTTAGCCGTGTGGAATACACCGCTAGGCTCGCCCGCCTTAGAAAGTTTGATCTGTTTCTTCCGATATCGGAATACACAGCTTGGCGGCTTTCTGAATTGTTGACGATTTCATCTGACCGGATGAGCGTCACTGGTGCTTGCGTGCGTCGTTCCCTTTACGAAATTCGGGATCGCCTGGGAGCCACGCCCTCCCCATATAGCCTGAACCAGCCATATTTCGTCACATTTGGAGGTGATGACAGGCGCAAAAACACCGAGATTGCCGTGAAGGCCGTGCGGCACTTGAATCTGCTATATGGCCGTCGCATTCCACTCAAAGTAATTGGCTTTTATAGCAGGGGTTACAAGTTCGAGCTTTTGCAATTGGCTGGTCACGCGGAGGGCGCTGGTTTCTTAGAGTTCCATCCCAGCACTTTCGAAGAAAAGGTCTTTTACGCTGATTCTCCTGATAAATGGGCTCGACCCAGCATTTCCGATGCGGAGGTTGTCTCCCTTCATGCCGGGGCAATTGCCGCGATTGCTCCCTCCTATATCGAAGGTTTTTCGCTGCCTGTCGCGGAGGCATCCGTATGCGGGTGCCCAGTCGTCGCTTCGACCTGCGCGGCACATATGGAATTGGTCGAACAACCAGAAGCGTTGTTCCGGCCCGACGATCCAGCGACCCTCGCCAACAAATTGGAAGCTCTCTTAAATGATCCTGCTCTCCGCGAGTCGCTGGTATTATCGCAAGCCCACCTCGGCCCTAAATTTCATGAGGATGCAGTGGGGACACGGTTTTGGAGTGCTGTCGAGGCGGCCGTCGAAACTTCGCGTAGACCCAATTTAGCCAAACAAAGAAAACCTCGGCTGGCTTTCTTGAGCCCCTACCTGCCGGACCAGTCTGCTGCCGCTTTCTACACTGCGATGACAATCCGCTCTGGTGAGAATTTGTTCCACACCGATCTGTACACTGATACCGCACGCCCACTGCCGTTCGATGACGTTTTCCGTGACACCGGTACGATCAGCGCCGCGCCTCTTCTGGACGGAAGCTGTAACGCAGTGATCTCCGTTTTAGCAAATTTACCTACTCACAGTGCCGCCTTCGAATTTTTCGAACGCTATGGAGGCCCTTGTATCCTCCATGATTCCCGGCTGACTCATGTCTATCTCTACCGCTTAGGTCAGGAGAAGTTTCTGCAATTTGCCGGCAACCTTCTTGGCCGCTCCGTTTCGATGGATGAAGTGACCGTGTGGTTGCAAGATCGGAATCCAGCCCCGCCGCTGCTTGAGCCTATCATTGAGCGTGCCTCTCCATTGATCGTCCATACAGTGACACAGCAAGCTTTCATAAAAGACCGGTACGGGGTCAATGCCCAGGTCACGACCTGTTGCCCAACGGTAACCTTCAGCAATGACGAGTTGTCGGCATCGGCCAAACAAGCTGTACGAGAGCTGTATGGTATACCGCCTGACGTCTTTCTTGTCGCGAGCTTCGGCCAGATTGCCCGTGTTAAAGGCATGGACACATCTATCCTGGCTGTAGAGCTTCTCCGAAGCTGGAACATTCCTGCGGAACTTTATTTTGTCGGTGATGCGGGGCGCGAAAGCACGGAATTGGATCGCGTGTCCAGTTTGTATGACATCACCGCACACGTTCACTCAGATCCTGATTTTGCAAGCGATGCAGCATATCGTAACTTCCTGATTGCTGCGGATGCTTCGGTTCAACTGCGGACTTACGCGTTTGGGGAATTATCGAGTGCGGTAATTGACACTATTAGCGCCGGACTGCCTTGCGTCACAACCAGTGACGCTGCGAGATCCTGTGATGCTCCTGCATACATAAAAACGGTTCCTGACCGGTTCTCTCCCTTACAAGTGGCAGAACAACTCGCGTTAATCTGGGAAACACAGATCAACCCCAGGGCTCATGCTGAGACGCGCTCTGACTACTTGAAGACGCATAACTTCAACTATTACGGAAGGCGTTTGATCGAGATTCTCGGAATCGCATGAGTCTTTACATCGACTTGACTGAATTCCTGGCGAACCCGATCACGACCGGAATTCAGCGGATCGTAGGTGAAATCTGCAGGTATTCGCCGCCCAACTCGTTAATTCCGATCCGTCTTGATTCGCACGGCTACGTTGCATTTTCACCGTCCCTGGTTGCGGCAATCGGAAGCTATTTCAAAGATGCCAGCTACTCTGCAGCCGATGAAATTCGCCGGCTCGGAGCAATCGAGAGAGGTTCGGCGATTAACGTGTCACAACAAGATACGGTTCTTGTACCGGAAGTCTTCGATAATCAGAGACGAGTAGCGTTCTTTTACCAGATGTCCGAATGCGAGTTGCGACGATTCCGCTTCATCGTTTATGATCTCCTGCCGGTTACTCACCCTGAGTATTTCATTCCGGATAATCTTGTTGACGTATATGGATATTTCCGGGCGCTTCGCCGAGCCAGTAATTGCGGGTTCATTTCTGAAGAGACCCGCGAAGCCTTTTATGGCCGCCTGAAACGAACCGACGTGCGCGGCGGAGTAGTTTTGCCGCTCGGCTGCGATTCGCTGGGGCCGCGGGCGGACGCTGTGTCGTTGGACCGATCCCCCACATTCAGTGTTCTCGGAACGATTGAGCCGCGTAAAAACCACCGCTTGATCCTCGAAGCGTTCGAGCCATTGCTGCGGGAAATTAAGGGCCTAAACCTTTGGTTTATCGGTAAGATGGGATGGGTGGATTCGGAATTTGCCCAGAAGATACAAGCACTGTCGTCTGACGAGAACTCGGGTTTCAAATATTACGCAGCCTCTGGTGACGATACAATTCGCAGCTTCATCGAACAGTCCCGAGCGACCATTTATGTCAGCACGGCAGAAGGTTACGGGCTGCCGCCAGTCGAAAGCCTCTGGCTTGGAACTCCTGTCATTGCGTCAACTGCGGTTCCCAGTTTGTCAAGGATAGGATCTAGGGGCATTCACTACGTCGAGCCGCTCGACATTGGTAATATGAGACACGCAATTCTCAGCTTCCTGGACGACAGTTATGCTCATCGGAAGGCAAAAGAAACGGCGTATTTGAATCTGCCGACCTGGCAGTCGTTTACACAGGAAGTCTTCCGCTGGTGCTCCGCGGAGCCGACCCAGTGAGTTCCGCCGCACTTCGCATCGCTGTATCCGTTTTGGTCCGGATTTGTTGACATGACATGAGCTTTTATATCGATCTGACCGAGTTCCTGACAAACCCAATCACCACTGGTATTCAGCGAATTGAAGGCGAGATGTGCCGGTATTTGCCGCACGGTGCGGCGATTCCAGTGCGCTTTCACGCGGGCCGCTTCCTCGCTCTTTCTCCCGCGCTGATTGAGGCAATTGGAAGGTACTTTCGCGATCCCAGCGAATCCGCGGTGGAGCAATCAGCGGTTAAAGAGATCCGACGTATCGGCGCCATCGAGAAAGGTACGCCCGTCAAAGTGTTTCAAAGCGATACGGTGCTTGTCCCCGAGGTTATCATCGAGCAAAAACGTCTCGCTTTTCTCAATGCGCTTACGGATGAGGAATTACAGTGTTACCGGTTCATAATTTACGACCTTCTTCCAATTACTCACCCCGAATACTTCACAACGGATTGGCTCCTTGAAATCTGCACGTACTACAAAACTCTGCGGCGAGCGGCTTGCTGCGGATTTATTTCAGAAGATACTCGCGACGATTACTATCGACGTCTGAAGCGAACCGGTACTCGCGGGGGAGTAGTTTTGCCGCTCGGTAGCGATGGTTTGGGTCCAAAATCAGAACGCTCTAATTCTATTCGTCCGTTGAAATTCAGTGTTCTCGGAACGATTGAACCGCGTAAAAACCATGAGCTAATACTGGAGGCATTCGAGCCACTCCTTCGGCAAGTTGAGGGCTTGACTCTCTCCTTTATTGGCAAAATGGGATGGGTCGATCCAAAATTCGCTCACAAGGTGTACGCGCTCGCCGCTGACAAAAACTCCGGATTTCAATTCCATTCTGCTCCCGACGATGGAACGATCCGGCAACACATCGAGCAATCGCGCGCGACCATCTACATTAGCACCGCAGAAGGTTACGGGTTACCCCCCGTCGAGAGTCTTTGGGTGGGAACACCTGTCATTGCCTCTAAAATGATCCCTAGCTTGAAATCTTTGGCACCAAAGGGCATTCGCTTTGTCGAACCCTTGAACTTATTAAATCTGAGGCGAGTGGTCCTCGAGTTTCTGGACGATACCTACGCCGCTCAGGCGGTGGAAGAAACCAAGTCCCTTAATCTGCCCACGTGGCACTCATTTACTCAGGAAGTTCTCCGCTGGTGCGGACAGGACCAGGTTGAGCGCACGCAGATCGGGGCGTACCGATGAACCTTGACTCCGCGAATCTCGACGGCAGATCTTTCTCCACTTACGTCAATTATTCCCGAATAGAAGCCCGCTTCCCTCGACTGAAAACGCTTCAATGGTTTTGCAGGTATCTATTTGAGGCATATTCTGGGCTGCCTAAGAACTGCGCAATAACGTTCTGGAGTGAGGTTCGAGCCAGGGCTCCGGACCATACAGAAAGACCACCCGGATCGGGATCGCGTTCCAGAACCGCGAAATACAGCATGCACACGAATGCGCGGTTTCGGTCATGTAAAAGATGTCTGTTTCCAACTTGAGGTGGACTAGCCGTCGCAGGCTGGGGTGGTGTTTTGTTAAGCCATTCCCCCAAAGTTGGCCAGCGGCCCTGGGCATCAACATATGCCCAAAACTCTGGCAAACGCTGACGTTCAAATTCATCGGAGCTCAATAAAGCTTGGAGGAGACTGGTAGTTGCCTGCGAATTCCGGTCTAGTGCTTCCACCCATCGGGCTTCCTCCGCTTGCGTCGGATCTCGTCCAAGAATAGTCTTGAAGTGATCACGAATCCAGAGCTCGGTTTCAGACTCCCAAAGACCATGGCCAAGCCCCAAATTGTCTTTTGACGAGCATAGGACAAAGCCGTCCACGTTGTGGCATGCCCCTGATCGCATTGAGATAATACGGCCGGCGACTCCCGGTGTAACAACGTAAACGGAATCGGCTGCGAGCGGCTGCTTGGTTAAACTCGCGATAGCAGCATCGCAGTGAAAGCCATGATTTATCGGACGCGCTGAGTAGTAGCTGTTCGTCCGCATCTTTTCCGTAGCGGCCAACATGCCAAATGTCTCAAAACCAACTCCGCCCCCCGGTGATCCGCTTGGCCCACATTGCCAGGCCGGCAACACGATCAGATTCTTGTAATTCGCGCCTAACTTAGACCAAACTGTTGACTTCAAGGGCGTTTCAGTTTTCAGGTTGATCCCGGAGTACAGCCATCGTCGGAGAGGAATTAAATCGATCATTTGAATCGACAGCGCGAGAACTAATAGAATATTTGCCCAACGCCGTCGAAGGAAAAGATAAGGCGCAACAAGCACTGCGGAGACCAGCACATAATACGGCGTCCAGAACAATCGGCCACTCGAGCGCATAATTGATAAGTAGGGAGTTAGTCGTTGGCTTGGATCCAAATCGACAACAACTTTCGTTCCCGCCGTAATTTCTGTCGAAAGAGCCATTAACATCAGGACAGCACAGCAGATTAATAGCGAAATTGCGGAACGCCACTGGAAACCTGATATTCTTGGCCGCCGTGCGAGTCCGAGGAAGACGGCTATGATTGCGAGCAAAATGACCCCTGCGCCCAAATAACAATAGCCCTCATACTGCCCTTCACTGAAGTGCGGTAACTGGGGCAAGAACAGTGCTCCATAGCCATTCGGATCGAGGGGTGACAACAGATTCATCGAGTAATAACGGTAGCCGCCAGCCTGATAGCTTTGGTCTCCAGTAACGATGAAGCCGAAGATATAAGCCGTAAGGACTGCCGTCATGCCCAGGGCACTCACGGTCACTAAAGCCCGGATTGTGCTCATCCGTTTGCGCCAAACGAGTGCAATCACCGCGGTCGTCAATACAAATAGTACTTGAATTGCCAAATACGGATTAATAGAGACTGACACCGCCCCCAGGATCAGCGCCATCTTCACGAATCGCCTCATCGAAATGGGAGATGTTCTAAGAGCTGAGCAGAATACCAAAAGGGCCGCGATCAACATCCACTGATTTGTCAGAGCGTAATGCCCCGACATTCGAAGAGTCAGGGGGGGTGCAACCAGCAAAAACAAGCTCGGCAAGACAACCGCTGAGGCGGCCGGGCCCAATATCAGTCGGAACAGCCGTAGCGAGAAGAAGAACTGTAAAGCGCATGCGAGGATAGCTTCCAACCCAAAATATTGAAAGGGATCGGATAAGAGCTTCGCAAAGGGCTTCAGTATAACTGCAAAAAGTGGATTGACGTCCATCATAGATATAGAGTCGCCAATCGGGTAACCTATCCTGTCAGTGAAGGTAATGGGCCAATGGAGATGCGGGTCCTGACGGAAAAGCGCCCAACCAATGTAGTAAGTGGCGGAATCACCCTTCAGCCAGTCAATGTTGTGAGGATTCAGTACGTGCGGACCAAGTAGGTACATTGCGAAGAGAGGGCCTACAATTCCCGCCGTTACCAAGTTGAACCACAATGAGTCCGGCCATTCAAACCTCACACCCGGATAGAAGATTCGGGACCGAGTGAGCCGAGTTGATAATATGTTGTCCGGGACCGGCGTCGCAGAGTTGTTCATGAGATTCGCTTTATACAGGATCCGGTAAACAGACTAATCTACTTTCGCAGATAGGACGAGCGGCTTGGCTCCCTTGTCATAGAACCAGGCCACTCCTTCTTGGACCATAGACACCCATAGAATGTAGGAACCCGGATTCGGCGGCGCTGCGACTGGTAACTTCAAACGGTCACTCTCTCCAGGTCGGAGCACGGGGCGATTAAGGTGTGCCCGATTGCCCTCAATCGGTAAGACATTGCCGCCGCCGTCAAGCCATCGATAACTTGCGTTCACCGGTGCCGATATCGCACGACCAAACCAGGGCTGAGTACCCGTGTTCTTCGTATCGATGTCGAGTGAAAATGTGCTTCCTGCTTTTGCACGGAGTTCATGAATATGCGAACTTATTTCCTGGGAAAACGACGTCAAAGGATCTCCTCCCTGCAAAAGGCGCGGGTTTCGCCACACTTGCGTTCCATCGATCAGGGTCATCGCTTCTAGCGACGCCGCGTTCGGTACAAAGGAGAATTTCGCCGGCTTCTCGTGCTCGAGCACCCACCCCGCGCCGTACATCAGCTCTATCAAGTCGCCGTCTAATTTGCGGGAATGCGTCGCGGCGATAATCCATCGCACCCTCGCGCTTAGCTCATCGATACAGGAACGGCAAATCTCCACTTCCGCCCCCTGCACGTCGATGTGGATCAGGTTCCAGTGTGGCTCCCTCCGGACCAGGTCCCGCATCGAAATAATATCGACACGTTTCGTCTTCTGGAACTGTAATCCCCTATAGTCTTGGCCGGCCTTGAGCGGACGCGCCCCCCATTCTTCAGACGCCGGCGCATCCCCATTCACCGGCCATTGTGCAACGCCCGCCTTCGCTCCAACCACCGCCTGGAACAAGGTATGCCGGTCGGGATCGAACCCGTTATCCGTGAAGTGCTGGCGCAAAAATTCGAAATGCTCCGAATCTCCTTCGACCGCGCACAACCGGATATCTCCAATCCCTCGCAGTCTGGCGGCGACACCGCCCGCGATCAGCCACGGTCCAAAGCCCGCGCCCAGTTCCATCGCCACATATTCGTTCACTGCATTACGGACGGTCTTCAACAGCCCGATCCATTCGATCGCTTCTGCGTGGAAGTCCGCCGGCACCGGAATGGCGCCCACCTTACCGTCGAGCTCTCGAGCGGTTTTCCAAAGTGAGCTCGAACGTATTCGCGATCCGAGAAAATCAACCAGAAACCCCGGCTCGGGTTTCGCGTTTGGATTTAAGAACTCGGCAAAGATCGCCGTATCGGCATCCGTGTAGCCCGGAAAGAGCTGTAGCGAGACATGAGCATCGGTTACATCTTTCGCAGTCAAAAAAACTCCTCCATCGCCGTGCCGGCAAATGGCTAGTCTACCGTTACCTGCAAAACGAGCGGCTTGGCGCCCTGCGCATAGAACCAAACCACGCCTTCCTGCACCATCGATATCCATACCATGTAAGAACCAGGCTTACTCGGCGCCACGACTTGCACCTTCAGTTGATCGCTCTCCCCCGGTTGAACCGCGGCGCGGTCTAGCTGCGTTCGCTTGCCCTCCATCGGTAGGACACTCCCGTTGCTGTCGAGCCAGCGATAGCCCACGTCAACCGACATCGCATCGCCACCTCCAAACCAGGGCTGCGTCCCGGTGTTCTTGGCACTGATATCGACTTCATAGGCGCCCCCCGCCTTTACCTGAAATTCATGAATCGGAGAGGTGATCTCCTGCGAAAACGAGGTCAGACGGTCTCCTTTGTGTATCTCTGGAGCCGCGCTGCCAGGCTGCTGTGAACCGCAGCTGGACAACCAAATCAGCGCGGTAAATCCAACAGAAACGACAGCGTACTTCAGTGCGCTTGGCATGACTTTTCCTATCTTTGCATTGCAGCCGCGCGCGAAGGCAAACGAGCTCGTTACCGGCGCTTACTAGCCGCCAGCTCCTGCGATAGCTGGCCTACCCATAGCCGCGTCTTCAACAGCTTCTGATCCAGTTCGGCTACCCGCGTCTGAGAAGACTGCAGCTCGTTGCCCAGACGCCCGATCTCTTCCGCCTCCAGCCGCGTCTTCTCCTGCAACTGCAGATTTTCCGCGGTTGCTTGGTTAAGCTTACCCTCCAATGCTGCCACTTGCGCGGCAAGGGTGTCTCGCTCTTGCCCGAGCGTTTGAGCCGTCTGCTCTGCTTTTGCCGTCGCGTACAGCGTGAACTCGTCGAAGACGTTAGGCGGCGCCTCGAAGTGGTATCGAAGATACTCCGACTCGCGCCTCAGATAAAAGCGGTTCAGTCCGTCGAAATAAACCATGTCGTAGCGGGCGCTTTCAATCAGGGGCTCCCATTGCTGCCAGGAAGGAATGGTCGTTCCGGGTTCAGTAGCTTCGACGATCACCACAACCGGACGAAATCGCTCCCAATCTGCCCCGTCCAGCGCCAACTTCTCCCAACCCTCGCAGTCAACCTTCAGGAAGTCAATCGGGCAATGGACGTGCTCCCGACAAATCGCGGCCAACGTGGTGATCTTTACCGTTTTCTCTTCCGCTTCGTACCCATGCTGGATGAAGCGGTCGCGATTCGATTCCTCGAAAGTGGAGATCCCATATTGCTCGAAGACGTACAATGGTCGGCTCTCTTCGTGGTCACCTACAGCGAGATTCAAATTGATATCGCGCGGGCGCTCCTGCATTAATTTGTTGTAGAACCATTCGTTCGGCTCGATATTGATCCCAGACCAGCCTTGGTCATAAAAAAACTTCGTCACGGATTCGGTAACGGGGTCCATCGCGCCGACATCAACGTAAAATCCGTCCGTTCGGTCACGAAAAACGCGGCGTAGCATAACGTCTTCAAAGTTCTGGGCATAAGAAATCATGGGGGGCTCTGCCGAACCGTTAGGTCCGTTAATCCAATGTAGTTTTGTTCGCTTGGCGTGCGAAACGACAGATTCGTAAAGGCGTTGATCAACCCTCGTCAGGTCACGAATAACTTCCAGCGTTGCCGCATCCACATGGCTCGCCGTCAAACCTTCCGGGTTGGCATTCTGAGGCTCAAAGGGCGGCGGCGCCGCACACTGTAAAGCCATGCTGATGTCAAGGATCGAGCTGCTGAAGTGATCCGCAGCTCCAACGGCCGTGAACTCTGCCAGCCTCGCTCTTGCGCGCTCAAATAATTCGGCGGAATCGCTTATTTTATCCGGAAACTCAATCCGCCGCTGCAGCTCGAAACGCGCCAGATCGTCAGCAGAAATTCCTTGCGCGGCAATTGTTGGATCGGACGGCGATTTTGCAAGCCAGGTAGCTTGGTAATTCTCCACCAGGTGGCGTGTCTCCGGATGGACGCAGAACTCCGCCAGTGACATTCGCAAAGCATGATCGTGGAATGGGTGTTCCGGAGCGCGCCGAATGTGGCAATACCATGAGACCGTTCGTCTCACGGGATCGCGAAGCAGCGTAAAGGTCCTGAGTGGCCGGCTGAGATATGGCTCCAGATGACACTGGAAATGCCCGCGGTAAACTTTCCATTTACTCAGTTCGTCTACCGGAACAGTAATCAGTTGATCCCACATCCACCAGGGGCAAATCTGCTCACTTGGAAACGCGTGCTCCAGAAAACGCCAAACGGAAACTCCAGCTGTTTTGGGGATGTGAAAAAAATATATTCCTTCTTCTTCCATTTACGCCGAATACGCTGGGCAAGCTATCAACACTTGCCGGACAAGTCTCGTAGCTCCCTTCTGAGTCGACGAATCTCTTCCCACGCCTCCGCTAGATCGTATTCGGTCTCTCGAAAGAGTGCGCGCGACGGTACATTCCGGCTAATCGGCGGGTAGCTGATCCGGGGTTCCCTGCCAAATGCAGCCACGATCAATCCATCTCCGGAAAACGATTCCGCTACGGAGTGCTCTTCCACGATATATGCTCCATGAGCCTGTAACCACCGCAGGCAGTCCTGATGAGTCAAGGGGTCGCCGCTGATCGAATAGTGATGCGTCGAAAGGAATAGCCAGTCTAACTTTCCCCGTTTGATAGTCTCCGCTGCCCCTTCCAACATGGCCAGCTCCGCAGCCTGTATATCAGCGTGAAGAAGGTGAATCCGTTCGATACTCAAATCTCGAACCAAACCATCGACACTCACGGTTTTCAAGGACCGCACCGCGCCATCGGACTCACACGAAAATTCTGCGGATCCATTGTGAGCCCCTACCGCAGCCAATAACGACTCTCCGCAAAATCCATTCAGCTTGAAGTTCGTCTCACCGACCCCAAGGTTCCCTGGGTCCGGCTCCACTAAAATACTTCGTCCACGCCCGTAGAAAGGCCTGAACCAAAGCGAATAGTACGCCCAAAACGAGCCGAGCTCTAGCATTACCGGCACAGCATCGGCCGACTCGATCAGAGGCAGCACTGCGTTAAACAGGACCTCCTCCTGCGGCTCGTGGTGTCCCCTGAGCCGGCGTATGATCTCGCTCATCCACTCGCCGTGATAGGCCCCGGCTGCCACACGCAAACCGTTGTGCATGATCTGGCAAAGTGAGCCATCCGGACCCGCAACCACGCCGCCGGCGCCCCGCACTTTCGGTATCCAATCCGTATCCCGGCACGACACGGTCATCTCGACCCGTTCCCAGGCAAGCGTTTGACGCATCGGAGCCACCGCGGTCAACCGCGCATTCCCCGCTCCTCTGCCAAATTCGAACGCGCCCGTGCTCATTCCTTCTCTTTCATGTATATCGAATTGGTGCCAACCCGAGCCTTGCTGGCTATCCATTCACTAGTAATTTCATTGTGTCCAGCCCCTCGTTCTCCAATTCGCCGTTCTTTCACATGCTAGACTCAAAACTTTATGGCTCGAAGAGCGTTAATAACGGGAATTACCGGCCAGGACGGCTCCTATCTCGCCGAACTGCTGGTCTCAAAAGGCTATGAGGTTCACGGGATCATCCGACGCGTTGCACTCGAAGATCCTGAACACCGGCTGGCTCGTCTTAGCGCCGTCAAGGACCGCATTAAGCTTCACGCCGCCTCTCTCGAAAGCTACGCAAGCATTTTCCAGGTCGTCGCCGAAATCGTACCGCACGAATGTTATCACCTCGCCGCTCAAAGTTTCGTCAGCTATTCGTTTGACGACGAGTTTTCTACGCTCAACGCCAATATCAACGGCACGCACTTCTTGCTGGCTTCCGTGAAGAGCGTGGCGCCGCATTGCCGCTTTTACTTTGCCGGCTCCAGTGAAATGTTCGGTAAGGCGGAGGAGGTTCCTCAGACCGAAAAAACGCCCTTCCATCCGCGCTCGAGCTACGGCATCAGCAAAGTATGCGGTTTCGAATTATCTCGCAACTATCGTGAAGCTTACGGCATGCACGCCAGCAGCGGTATTCTCTTCAATCACGAGTCTCCGCGGCGTGGCTACGAATTCGTGACGCGCAAAATCTCTTCCGGTATAGCGCGAATCCTCGCTGGAAAGAGGGACAATTTACGCTTAGGAAATCTGGAAGCCAAGCGCGATTGGGGACACGCACGCGAATACGTCGACGCCATGTGGCTGATGCTGCAGCAACCTGAGCCGGACGACTACGTTGTCGCGACTGGAGAAACCCATTCCGTTCGGGAATTTGTGGAAATTGCGTTCTCCTATGTCGGGCTCGATTACGAAAAGTATGTAGTCACGGATCCGGATCTTTTTCGTCCAGCCGAAGTCAACATTCTCCTTGGCGACGCAACAAAGGCCGTTAAGGAACTCGGCTGGCGCGCAAAGACGAGCTTTCAAGACTTGGTGCATGAAATGGTGGATGCCGATTGCCGCATCCTGGGCGTTACACGTCCCGCACCTTTGGCCTTGACAGCCCAACACCAGTAATCATTTACCAGCGCTGTGAAAAACGGGGCATTCCGGATTGGTCCTCTGCCGTGCCACAAGCCCGCAGGCAAACGCAGGTTTGTCCCCGTTTTTTCCTTCCAGTCAGACACTAAAAAAGTATCCTCACACCCAGCTGTATCTGCCTCGGCGTCCCGCTTCCCGTTGCCCCTTCGTTGACCGTCGTAGTGATCACCCCAAAGTTTCCCGGTGTTGAGAGATTCGCGTTGGGTTGACCATACTGCGCGCGATTGAACAGATTGAAGACTTCCGCGCGGAACTGAATGCCGATTTGTTCGGTCACCGCTACCCGCTTCGCTAAAGCGACGTCCGCTTGCCACAATCCCGGACCCGATATTGCATTACGACCTAAATTTCCGAAGGTCCCATTCATAGGCACAGAAAAAGCCGCCGCATTAATCCAGTCAGTCGGGTTCTGCACCACAGGCGCTAACGGCACCCCAGGATTATAGTCGGGCCGCTCTGAACTTGCCACGCTATAGCCGCCGGGCACCGATGAGTTCGAGCGGTTCACCGTCACGTTCACTGGCAAACCCGTTCTTGCCGTGCCAACACTGCTTAGTTCCCAACCGCCCAGCACCGTACGTACTATTCCCGGCGAGCTCAGGAAAGGCCGCCCCGCTCCAAACGGCAGTTGGAACACCGCCGACATATTAAAAACTTGCCGAACATCGAAGTCGCTATCCGCCTTGTCGCAAGCCCGGCA
>DATAYL010000524.1:0-49145 GCA_036272575.1 Bryobacteraceae bacterium
CGTGTTCTCAAGAATTTCTCCCACCAAGATCATATATCTCGAAACCTCAACTGCCTCTTGATGGAGTGCGCCAAGAAGTCGGTGGTTATCGCATAAGTCACTGTTTTGCAAGGACAAGGGGGCAGCTCCAACCCAATTCCCGGAACCGAAATATTAAGATTCTTCCGAATCTCGGCTCTTGGCTGAGCGGAGGTAGTGTTGATTCGGCCAATGCTGGAGATGTCGGCCTAGTGGTCCTCGAAGCCGATATCAAGGCGCTCCCCGCCGAATAGGTGAGCGTGCAGCTTCTTTTGGCCACAGGTGGGAATTCGTCCCGATAAAAGTCGGCTTCAATCAGGTAATGCCAAGCTCCATCGGCCTCTCGATACTAATCACAACCGTACAATGCAGATACGTATTTACGCACATAATTGGTCTTATGAAAAAGACTCAAGTGCGTGCTGCGAGTTTCGCGGGTGCTCGTCGGTCTGCCGCTTTGCTTTTGCTGATCGGAGCGCTTTTTACTCTATTGTCCTTCCCGATGGAAGCACAATCAGTGACCAACATGGCCGTCCTCAAGGGGCTTGCGCCGGTGACTGTACTGTCGAACACCTCTGCAGGCAAAGCGGCCCTCGCGGCGAATTATGCAGTTACTGGCGGTATACAAACCGGGGCAATCAGGCAATCGACACTGCTACCTTTCGCGGAACAGCAGCAACAGGCGCTTCGAGACGCTTTCATCACCGACGGCAACCTGGCGGAACTCGCAGACGGGCTGGGGACAACACTCGGCGCCGCGTACCTGGCGCGTGCTCATTATATTGATCGGGACCATTTCACCAGCCTGTCCCAAACCGTTGCTGACGTGATCGCCTACGCGAATGCGACGACCGGTGCGGATTCAAACTCAGGCAAGTATTTCTTCGCCAACACGACAACCAACGGAAAAACGTCCGTCTCGGCTGAGGCGATGGCGATTCTCAAGGATATCGATGGCCACCCCGATATCTTCGGTACGAGTTATGGCCGGCCGGCGGGCGGCCCCAATGCCGACGCTTACGGCAATTCGCGTCCCTTCCAGACCGAGCCGAGTGTTTCGCAGATCGTTGGACCGGATTATTTCAACGTTCCCGCCGATAACGTGGTTTATAACCGCGGGCCCATCTCGAACCTGACCGATAGCCCTTCCTACCCAAGCGGTCACACCACTTACGGTTATATGGGATCGTTGATTTTGGCCATGCTGGTGCCCGAGCGATACCAGCAGATGATCACGCGTGCCGCTGAATACGGAAATGACCGCATCATCATCGGGGCGCATTATGCGATGGACGTCCAGGGTGGGCGAACGCTGGCCATGTATGACGTGGCGCATCTTCTCGCCAATGATCCGGTTTATGTGGGCCGCTCGTTGAAAGGCGCCCGCATGATCAGGGACTTTCAGGCCGCCCTGAAAGCGGCACGCGCTGATATCACCGCGGCCTTGCAGACAGCGTGCGGCAACACGATAGAAGTCTGCGCGCGCGAGGACACGGGCCGCCTGAGCAACCCCGCGGCAAACGAGCGCTTCTACGCTGCCACGCAGACGTATGATTTGCCGGTTGTCTATCCGAAAAACGCTGGTACGGTCGAAGAAGTCGGCAAGCTTGCTCCAGAAGCCGGATATCTGTTGACTGTCGCATTTCCGTCGTTGACCCTGGAGCAGGCCAATGCAATTCTGACCGAAACCGAGGGCCCGGGCGGCGGCTTCCTGGACGATGGGTCCCACTTCGGCATTTATTCCCGTCTTAATTTGTATGCAGCAGCAGGCAGAGCGGGGGTACTTGCCTCGGGCCAGCCGTCCAGGACTCGCCGTAACAATCTTTCCTCTTCAGGAAGGTAGCGCAGTGTAGGATGCCTTGGCGTTGTGATCAGAAAATACTAGGACTTTATTGGGAAGTGGCTCAGGGGTTCGACACGGCTCAACGGCGTCTTCGGAACTCTGAAAATTAGCGCAGTGCGAGGTATTCCCCTTCGCCGCGAAACGTGATCTTATTATAAAGAGCAGTAACCACGGCCGTTTGTCCGGTCGTCATTTACTAAGTTTCTACAGGCAATCAGTGCCGCAATCCGATATTCTGCTCCGTCGCCTCGTTGGTTCAGGCCTTGCGCTGAGCCTCGCTTGTCTCATATCGGCGGCTGCAACGCCAGAACCTTCAGTCACCTTTGAGCAAGTGGTGGCGCCGTTTGTACAACAGAATTGCGCCGCTTGTCACAATGAAAAGCTGAAGACGGCAGGGCTGGCGCTGACCAGCTATCACGATACTGCTTCGCTGCTGCGCGATCGGGATCTTTGGGAGAAGGTGGTGCGGCGGGTGCGCGCGGGCGAGATGCCTCCGAAAGGAATGCCGCGGCCGAAACCCGAATCGATTGCGACGGTAACGGGCTGGATTGAACAGCAGTTCGCGGAAGCGGACCGCGAGACCCCGCTCGATCCGGGTCGCTTAACGGCACATCGCCTGAACCGGGTCGAATATAACAATACGGTACGCGATTTGCTGGCCGTCAAGTTCAAGCCTGCGGCCGACTTCCCGGCTGACGATTCCGGGTACGGCTTCGACAATATCGGCGACGTGCTTTCGGTTTCGCCGGTGCTGATGGAGAAATATCTCAACGCAGCCACAGCGATTGCAAACCGCGCCATTCCGTCAGATGCGCTGCCCCGCCCCACGCGGACGCGCTACTCGCCAGAACACAGCCCGAATGACGATGGCATGGCGCTCGAAAATCGGTTCGATTTTCCGGCGGAGGGAGATTACGACTTGAAGGTTGCCGTGAGCGGGAAGAAAGATCCTTTTCGCCTGCATTTATACCTCGACGGCAAGGAAATCAAAACGGCAGATGTGGTGGTGACAAAAGATCAGCCTCGCTCCTACGACCTTCGCCTGCATGTTCTCTATGGGGAGCATCTGCTGTCGTCCACGATGGAGCCGAGGACACCATCAGCCGAGGAAGTGGCGACGGCCGAACGTTTGAAAGCCCAGGAAGAAGCGGCCTACCAGAAAGCGATCGCGAAGCATCCTGAAGATGCGAAGGAGATCGCGCTGCAACGCGCGGTGTCAAATCCGCCGACCTTCATCGATGCGCTCGAAGTGCGCGGCCCGTATAATGCACTGCGTCCGCCGATACCGGCGAGTTACCGCCGGATTTTCGTTTGTGGGCAATCCGCGGAGCAAGGTCAACCTGGGAAAACCAGTGCAGCGTGTGCGCGCCTCGATCTGGCACATCTTGCCAGGCTGGCCTATCGACGCCCGGTTACGCCGGATGAGGTGTCAAGGTTGACAAGCCTGGTGGCGGCGGCGCAGAACGACGGCATGACTTTCGAGCAGGCCATGCGAGTGGGCGTGGAGGCGATTCTCGTCTCGCCGAATTTTCTCTTTCGCATTGAGCGAGATCCGAAGCCCAATGATCCTTCGGCCGTTCATCCGGTGAACGACTATGAACTGGCTTCGCGGCTTTCCTATTTCCTATGGAGCAGCATGCCGGACGAACAGTTGCTGGCGAGCGCCGCGGCGGGACGGCTGCACGAGGCAAGCGTGCTCAACGCGCAGGTCAAGCGCATGTTGCAGGATCCCAAATCCGACGCGCTGATTTCGAACTTCTTTGGCCAGTGGCTGGAACTACGCAACCTGGATAGTATTCAGCCCGATCCGGACGAGTTTCCAGCTTTCAATGCGCAGTTGCGGCTGGCGATGTACACCGAGTCGGAAATGTTCGTGCAATCAATCGTGCGCGAGGATCACAGTATTCTCGACTTTCTTAACGGAAAATACACGTTTCTCAATGAGCGCCTGGCGAAATTCTACGGCATACCGGGCGTGACGGGAAATCAGTTCAGACGCGTGGACCTGGATGACACCGAGCGGAGCGGCGTACTGACGCAGGCGAGCGTGCTCACGGTAACCTCTTATCCGACACGAACCTCACCGGTTTTGCGCGGAAAATGGATTCTCGAAAACGTATTGAACGCTCCTCCGCCACCACCGCCGCCGGGTGTGGGCTCGATCGATGCGAAGGGTGGCCCATTAGCGGGAACGATGCGCCAGCAGATGGAGAAACACCGCGCGAATCCGATTTGCGCCGGCTGCCACTCACGCATGGACCCGCTCGGTTTCGCGCTGGAAAATTATAATGCGATCGGGCAATGGCGCACGCAGGATGCGGGCCAACCGGTGGATGCCAGCGGGGCGTTCCCGGATGGGAAATCTTTCCGCGGAAGCGCCGAACTCAAGACGATCCTCGCGGCGAAGAGCGACACTTTCGCGGAATGCCTGACGGAAAAACTGATAATCTATGCGCTCGGGCGAGGTCTTGAAGGATATGACCGGCGGGCAGTGA
The DNA here is from genome assembly GCA_036272575.1 of Bryobacteraceae bacterium. Lineage (GTDB taxonomy): Bacteria > Acidobacteriota > Terriglobia > Bryobacterales > Bryobacteraceae > Bog-105. The sequence goes on from DATAYL010000524.1 coordinate 4,357, forward strand.
AGCAGATCGTGGGTGAGCTGTCGGCAAATAATTACCGGTTCTCGGCGTTAATTTCGGGAATCGTCAACAGCGCCCCCTTCCAGATGGGGCGGGGCGATGAAGGAACGGAAATGACTACATCCCAGATGACGACGAAGACGGGTGGTGGCAGATGATTTTGACGCGCAAGCATGTATCGAGGCGAACGCTATTACGCGGGGTTGGGGCAGCCGTTGCGCTGCCGGTGCTCGATGCCATGGTACCGGCGCTGAGCGCCGCGGCTGCCGTAAGCCAGAAAGTCGCGCCTAATCGCATGGTCTTCGTGTATGTGCCGAACGGCATCGACATGCGCAATTGGACGCCGACGGCGGAGGGGCGAGCGTTCCAGCTTCCCAAGATTCTAAGTTCGCTGGCGCCGGTGCAGGACGACGTGCTGGTGCTCAGCGGATTGATGGATCACGGTGGAATGGCGCTGGGCGACGGGCCGGGCGATCACGCACGCGCATCGGCCAGCTTTCTGACCGGCGTTCATCCGAAGAAGACGGCAGGTTCCGATATTTCGGTCGGCATTTCGGTCGATCAACTGGCGGCGCAGAAAATCGGCTCCGTCACGCGTTTAGCTTCTCTCGAACTAGGCTGCGAGGATGGTCACCTGGCGGGCAATTGCGATTCGGGCTATGCGTGCGCTTACGTGAACAGCATTTCCTGGCGCTCCGCGACGGCGCCGAATCCGCCGGAAATCAATCCGCGATCGGTTTTTGAACGACTCTTCGGCAATGACGAAAACGCCGGCGATCCGACGGCGCGCATCCGTAACGCCCGCGCACGGCAAAGCATACTCGATCTCGTCGCCGATGACACACGGCGCTTGCAAGTTGGTCTCGGCAAGACGGATCGGCGCAAGCTCGACGAATACTTCACGGCAGTGCGCGAAGTCGAGCGGCAAGTGGAGATGATGGAGAAGCAAATTGCAAACAACTCGGTAGCGCTTCCCTCCATGGCCAAGCCCGACGGCGTGCCGATTGAGTTTGCGGGTCACGCGCGGCTGATGTTCGATCTGCTGGCGATTGCTTTACAAACCGATACCACGCGCATCTCTACGTTCATGCTAGCGCGCGAAGGAAGTAACCGTTCGTATCGGGAAATCGGCATCCCAGAAGGGCATCACGGCCTATCGCATCACCGCAATGACCCGGCGTTAATGGATAAAGTGGCCGCCATTAACGAGCACCACATGGATCAGTTTGCCTACTTCCTGAACAGATTGAAAAAGACGCAGGAAGGCGACGGCTCACTGCTTGACAACACCACGATCCTTTACGGCAGCGGTATCAGCGACGGCAACCGCCACAATCATGACGATCTGCCGGTGTTGCTGGCGGGCGGCTCGCGCGTTTTCAAGAACGGCAGACATGTGCGCTATTCGCAGAGCGAGCCGGTCTCGAGCCTCTACCTGAGCATGTTGGATGCCGCGGGCGTTCCCACGGATCATTTCGGCGACAGCCATAGCAGGCTGCAGTTCCTTAGCGATCTGACCTAACTTGCGGGGCCGCGGCTTTCCGTTCGAAATGAGATTTATCACTCTTGCCCTGTACCTGATGTTGGGCACAATTGCGTGGCCGCAGGATCACCCGCAAGCGCAGTTGATCGATATGGCGCGCCAGGGTCCGGCAGCGCCCGGGTTGCAGGACCTGATCATCAAGGTTCTATCGGCCAAAGGGGGCGTGGCGGTTTGGGGAGAGGATTACCTGTTTGTCACGCCTTCTTCCTCGCCGGCTGTAGTGTCGATCGACGCGCAGCCTGGATTGCCTATGTCCCAGGTGAGCGGTTCGAGTCTGTGGATGCGCCTGGTGAAGATGCGGGTTGGGGTGACTCATGCGTATCAGTTCTATGCGGACGGGAAGCCGCTCGGGAACCGAAGCGACGTAGCGGGCTATAATCCCGATTCGTATCCAAAGCCCGGAGTACCCGAAGGCAAGCTGAGCGAAAAACACACGATTACCAGCAAGATTTACGACGGGATGAAAGCCGATTATTGGTATTACGCATCACCGGGCGTGGATCCCAATGTTCCATCGCCTTTAATGGTGTGGCAGGACGGCCAGGGCCTAATTGCAGGCGATCTCTCGAAGCTTCGGCTGTTCACGGTGACCGAAAACCTGGTGGCGCAGAAACTGATTCCGCCGATGGTGCATGTGCTGATCGCGCCGGGATTTGCTCCGGATGGGAAGGCGATGCGCTCGATCGAATACGACACGGTCAGCGATCGGTACAATCGCTTTCTTCTGGAAGAAGTTCTACCAGAAGTGGAGAAAGTTTACAAGCTCCGGGCGGATGGTTACAGCCGGGGCATCGCGGGCGAATCGTCAGGCGGCATTTGTTCGCTGAACTCCGCATGGTTCAATCCTGAGAAATTTGCGCGAGTGCACTCGACCATAGGCAGCTATACATCGATTCAGTGGCATCCGGAGGAGAAGCTGGACGGCGGAAATATTTACCCTTACATGGTGCGTAAGCTGCCCAAGCGAAACATTCGAATCTGGATGAGCGACGGCGCGGACGACCTCGAGAATACGCACGGCTCGTGGCCTTTGCAGAATATTCAACTGGCGAACTCGCTGAAGATGCGCGAGTACGACTTTCATTTCCGATTCGGATCGGCGACCCACGATTCGGCACAGGCGGCAATTGATCTGCCGGAATCGTTGAGCTGGTTGTGGCGCGGCTACGATCCTAGTAAAACGAGTGAAGAATTCACGATGGATCCGGCCGAGAGGGGTAAGCCGTATTATCGCGTGACGATAGCTAACCGCGATTCGTGGTAGTGAGACTGCAATCGCTTCGCTCATGGCTTCGATCGCTCACGATCGGGGTTCTGTTGGCGTTCGCTTGCACCGCCAATGCACAGAACTGGAAGGGACCGGTCTGGAGCGACGAGTTTAACGCGACGGTTCCGGGCGCACCGTTGGATAACACGAAATGGACCTACGACGTGGGCTCGGAAGGCTGGGGCAATCACGAACTCGAAACGTATTGTGCGGCTGGTTCGTCGTCGCCGGCGCCGTGCGATGTGAAGCATCCGAACGCTTATCACGATGGGCATGGACATCTGGTGATCGAGGCAATTCGCACCAGTCGGGACCCGGCGTCGGCGGGCAAGTGGACATCGGCGCGCATTAAGACTCTCGGGCTGAAAGATTTCGAATACGGGCGCATGGAAGCATGCATGGCGCTGCCAGTGGGGGCGGGTCTCTGGCCGGCATTCTGGATGCTTGGCACACACGGAGAGTGGCCGGCTGGCGGCGAGATGGACATCATGGAAAATGTGCCCGCAAAAACCGGTGGAGGAGGATTGGGCCCGCAGCTCATCGAATCGACAATTCATGGTCCGAGTTCGTCAAAGAACGGGATCTTCAGTCTGGGGGCGGATTTTACTTTTCCAGCGGGCGGCAGGGTGGATGACCGAGACCCGGCTTGTCATGTTTACGGCGCAATCTGGTCGCCGTTCATGGTGCAGATTTATGTGGATGATTGGCGGAGGCCGTTTTTTATTCGAACCGCGAACCAGGTACCGGCGGGTGGGCGCTGGGTGTTCAACGCGCCGTTCTACTTTATTTTGAACCTGGCGGTGGGCGGCGATTGGCCCGGTCCACCGGATCCGGATACGCCCAATCCGGCAAGGGTGCTGGTCGATTACTTGCGCGTCTACCAGGCCGAGCGGGTGAGAGCTCCCAAATTGCGGGCCGAACCGATTCGTTTCGGGCCCGACCACTCGGGAAGCACGACGCTGCACCTGACGGGGTCAGCAGCAAACGGTTCTGTTTATCTGGCTTGCTCGACGGATTGGCAGAATGCGAGCTGCGTGATCGATACACAGAATCATTTAAACGGGGCAGTGGTCGAGTTCGGCGCGACGGCAGAGGGCACGGCGAAAGTGACTGTGCAGTCGAACGCGGCGGTTGATTCGAATTCGCTAACGGTGACGGCGTATACCGCGAGCGGCGATCAATCCTCGCTTAGCATTCCGGTTGGAGATTTGGCCGGCCGCCGATGAGCCTTAGGCAGGTAGTGAGCTTCATCTTCGGATTTTCGTGGACGCTTTCGACAGAGTGGACCGTCAAAATGGCTGCGACTCTCAGACCGAAACCGTTTCGGGCGAGAGGTCGGCCAATGCTACGTTAACCGGGTTGGCGTGCCAAATTTCGTCGCAATACTCGCGGATAGCCCGATCGGAAGAGAAGCCGCCCATGCGAGCAGTGTTCAGGATGGACATGCGGCTCCAGCCATCGCGGTCGCTAAAGATGCGATCGATCTGGTCCTGGCATTCGATATAGGAGCCGTAATCCGCGAATAGCATGTAGGGGTCCTGATAGAGCAGCGCATCCGTCAAGGGACGGAATAAATTACTATCGCCTGATGAGAAACGGCCAGAGGCGATACCGTCCACCGCTTCTTGCAGTTCGGCGTTGGCGTGATAGAAACTGCCGGGATCGTAGCCTTTGTTCTTGAGCTCGGTAGCCTGCGGCGCCGTCATGCCGAAGAGGAAAAGTTTTCGTGACCGACGGCGTCCCGAATTTCGATGTTGGCGCCGTCGAGCGTGCCGACTGTGAGAGCGCCATTCAAAGCGAACTTCATATTGCCGGTGCCGGAAGCCTCTTTGCCGGCAAGTGAGATCTGCTCGGAAAGATCGGCCGCCGGATAGACCCGCTGACCGAAGGTGACGTTGTAATCCGGCAGAAAGACAACGCGCAAGCGTCCGGCGACAGCGGGATCGTTGTTGACGACTTCAGCTACCGAGTTGACGAGTTTGATGATCAGCTTCGCCGCATAGTAGCCAGGCGCAGCTTTCCCACCAAAGAGAAAAGTGCGAGGCACAACCTGGGATGACGGATTTTTACAGATGCGGTTATAGAGCGTAACGATGTGCAGCACTTTAAGATGCTGGCGTTTGTACTCGTGTATGCGCTTCACCATGACATCGAAAAGTGAGGAGGGATCGACGGTGACACCGGTTTTTCCGGCGATGTAGTCGATAAGCTCACGCTTGACCGCCTGCTGGGTATCGCGCCATTCCTCACGAAATCGCGGATCATCGGCGTGGTCTTCTAAACCGCGAAGCTGATCGAGATCGGCGACCCAAGATTCGCCGATACGGCTGGAAATGAGACCGGCTAGTCCGGGGTTGCTCAGAGCGAGCCAGCGGCGCGGCGTGATGCCGTTGGTTTTATTGCTGAAGCGCTCCGGATACATCTCATAGAAGTCGTGCAGGACTTCGCGCTGGAGCAATTCAGTATGCAGCCGGGCGACACCGTTGATGGCATGGCTGCCGACGGTTGCGAGATTCGCCATACGGACGTAGCGCTCGCCTGATTCATCGATCAGCGACATACGGCGCAGGCGATCGGCATCGCCGGGATATTTGGCTTTCACCTCATTGAGGAAGCGGCGATTGATTTCGAAAATGATTTCGAGATGGCGGGGAAGGAGCTGGCGGAACAGCTCGATCGGCCATTTTTCCAAAGCTTCCGGCAGCAGAGTGTGATTGGTGTAGCCGAGTGTATGACGCGTGATTTCCCAGGCCGGCTCCCAGAGCATCCCGTGTTCGTCGACGAGCAGGCGCATCAGTTCGGCCACACCGACCGAGGGATGGGTGTCATTCATCTGGACGGCCCATTTTTGACCGAAGTGCTCGATTTTAGCGCCTCGAAGAAGATGGATGCGAATCATGTCCTGCAGCGAAGCAGAAACAAAGAAAAACTGCTGCTCTAGCCGGAGTTCTTTGCCCTTGATGTCCTCGTCGTTCGGATAGAGAATCTTCGAGATATTTTCCGAGCGCATTTTTTCGCGCACCGATCCCAGATAATCGCCGACGTTGAAGGCACTAAAATCAAAAGACTCGACGGCTTCCGCTTTCCAGAGACGCAGCGTGTTGGCGGTGTTGGTGCGGTAACCGAGGATGGGCGTATCGTACGGGACGGCCTTGATCACACGGTCGGGCAGCCAGCGCACGCAGTACTTTCCGTCATTGGCGGTGTAGGGTTCCGTGTGGCCGCCGAAGCAAACCTGCACAGCACGTTCCGGCCGCGCAATTTCCCAGGGGTTGCCGTACTGCAACCATTTGTCGGTGATCTCGACTTGCCAGCCGTCGCGGATGGCTTGATCGAAGATGCCGAATTCGTAGCGAATACCGTAGCCGATAGCGGGGATCTCGAGCCGGGCGAGCGAATCCATATAGCAAGCGGCGAGACGACCCAAGCCGCCGTTGCCCAGACCCGGCTCTTCTTCCTGATCGATGATCGTCTGATAGTCAAGGCCTAGTTCTTCGATAGCCTTTTTCGCAGGCGCTTCAATTCCAAGATTCAGGAGATTGTTACCAAGATGGGGCCCAAGCAAGTATTCGGCCGAGAAGTAACAGACCACCCGTGCATCGTGTTGCGAATAAGTCTGCAGCGTGTCCACCCAGCGCTCGAGAAGACGGTCGCGGACAGCGGATGCAATGGCGAGGTAGAAATCGAGCGGCGAGGCGATAGCCGGATATCGACCTTGTTCGTAAATCAGATTATCGACAAAAGCGCGCTTCAGAGCTTCGACGCTTAGACCGGTTCTGGTGTGTTCGTGCGGCAGATTGTTCGATTTATCCACGGCGTTTTGGACGCTCCGAAGGCAGGTTAAGCGATTCGCTCACGATTGGCAAGACGGTATGGCGAATGTTCGCACGGTTGTAACGAAAAAGCTCGCTTCCGGCAGGTATCGATTTCGTGACGGCGTTTTAGCCAAAACATTGCTTATAAAACGTGTTTCATGCATCCGTTACGTGTAATAGATCAAGAATTAAAGGTGACAGCCGAATCTTGTGGCGTGTTGAGATCCACAGGATGCACCAGGCGTTCGCTTGTTCGGCTTGGTACGGCGCTGTTGTTGAACGGCACACTAAATCGCTTGCTGGCTTTCGAGGTTGGGCTGTCGCGCGCACAGTTTGCGATGGCGGTTCCGGCAAACGGGGCGACCTGGAGCTATCGCCAGTACGCGGTACACGCCACGGTGATGCTGGGTTCGATTCCCATTTTCCACAAGCAGAATGTCGGGGGCGCCGCTGTTTCACTGGAAGCGGCGACACACAATCAATCTGAATGGACGGCCATGCAGTTTACGGCCGGATCCTGGCCCGATCGATTGAAAGGATTTAACCGCTTCGGCGCGACCCAGGAAATCGTGCGTGAACAGAACGGCGCGGTAGTAGAGAGCGAGTATCGGAGCTTCATGTCTACGTCCCGGGAGAAAGGCCTGGCGGACGCCCGCAAAGCTTTTACCTCTTCCGCGGAGAGGCAGATGTTTACCATCGCCCGGGGCAGAACGACGCGCGGCGGCTGCTGGTTTTCGCTCGAACACAAGGCGATCGAAGCGGACTATAACTGGTGTACTTGTGTCGATCTGCTGGCCGATTTGAACGCAACCGCAGACTTGCCGCCAAAGGAGCCACTCACCAACTGCGGGCCGGGCTGCCCGCCGACGTTTTTGTTTGCGGTTCGCCGGGCGCTGACACGAGTGCCAGGGTCGGATGGCTCGAGCGTAAGTTCTTACGTGCACAACGGGAAGATCTATCACTTGCGAACGCAGACGAAAGCGGATGAGAATTCGGGGCAGCGCATGGTAAGCATGCGGACTGCGGATAGTAACGAGGGCGCTGAAGCCGAATTCAAGATCTGGCTGACACCCAAAGATGCCACAGCTCTGCCGGTCAAGATTGAATTCCGGCCGAGAAGTTTCCTTAAGCTGACGCTCGAAATGGACGGATCCCCGGGGCAGGCTTTGCGGCCGATTCTCAGCATTGGTCGCGGTTAGGCGGCGGCGTGACGGTGGCTGAAGTTCTCGGCGGGTTGGCGCTGCACCCTCGGGAATGGCTGATTCAGAAATGGAACTGGAAAGCGGCGGCGCTGGCTTCGGTTCTCCGGGGCGTGATTTTCTTCATTTCTAATTTGAGAGCAGGCTGGCATGCCGCAACGGCCGCGATGCTGGTAGAGTTCGGGTATCGGGCCGTCACTTCCGGCTTTTGGGGCGCGATCACGCAGGCCTTCGAGGGCGCCGAACCGGCGTGGCTAGCGACGTTATCAGCGTTGATTGTTATCCCGCTGCTATCGCATGCTCTCGAACTGCTGGTTCACTTGATGGAGAGAACTCCCCAGCTTTGGACCAGCATGCTGAGCTCGCTGATCTTTACGGCCATAGCGACGCTTTTCAATCTCTATGCCATGCGGCGGGGCGCGTTGCTGGTCGGATCAGAGGCGCGCGGGTTTCGTTCGGACCTGCGCGAGATGCCTCGGCTCATTGGGGGATTTATAATTGCCGGACCACGAGCTTTGCTACGGCAGGTCAGTTTACGGGCGCAGCACAAGTGAGCTCAGCTTATTGATATGCAAGGTCCAGGCGCCGGGAACGACAGAGAGATAGTTTCCGTCGTTCACTTCACTGGCGTGCTGGAGCAAGCCGGTATAGTAGCCCGGCGCCAGGCCGAGCCGTCCGGGGACGCTGAGTGTTTTTTCGTCGCCGCGATTCACCGCGACGAGGACTATCTTGCCGTTGTACACACGCTCGAACATCAAAAGGTCGTTATCGACGTAAGCCGTGATGTATTTGCCCTGCGAGACTGCGGGATTGTTTTTTCGTAAGCGCGCCAACGTGCTGATCGTTTTGAAGGCCGGGGTTTCTTCATCGAATTTGTTCAGGCCGGGACGATTATAAGGATCGTCGTCATCGGAGTTCACATACTCGGGCGGGGTATTGTGCAGATCATTATAGTAGGCGAGGTATTGTTCGTCGCCGTAATAGATGATGGGGATGCCACGCACCGTCATCAGCAGGACGCTAGCGAGATCCATACGCTGCTGGCGTTCGGTTTCGTTGGTGATGCCCAGTTTTTGCAGGCGGACCATGGTTCTGATCTGGTCATGGTTATCGAGGAATGTCCCCTGCCAGTCATCTCTCCCGTTGAAAGCGAGCGTTCGTTCGTGCAGGAAGTTGTCGAGATCGAAGGCGGTGATTTTTTGGGTAGGATCCTCGTGGTCGCCGCCTATGAATTGGTTGAGCGCAAACGACAGCTGAAAATCGAGTATGTTGGTTCCGAAAAGCTGGTAGTTGTTGGCGAAGCGGAGAGACTTCGCGTCTCCTACGCCGCCGTGTGACCATTCGCCGACGATATACGGCGACGGCCTGTGTAAAGAGGCGAGATAATTCCGCATGGTGCGGGTAAAGGTTGCAATGAAATCGGGAAACGGAAACTTGACGGCGTCGAGCCGGTAATCGTCCACTCCGTTGTCGATCCAGGTTTTGCCTGCGCCGAGCAGATAGTTGGCCATGGCCGGGTCATGCTGGTTATAGCCGCTCAGATCGGCCAGCAAGCAATGATGTAACTGCCAGTAACTCCAGTTATAATCGGCGGCGGGAAGGATGGGGGCCTGGCAGCGGGCATCGCCCTGGTAGTGCTTGTAATAGCGCATCCCGTTGGCTGGATCGTAGTCGTCATCATAGCTGTTGATGAAGGGATTGTCGGCAACCTCGGATTCAAACAATGCACCGTTCACGTGATTATTGTTCGGATTGGAATGATTGAGAGTGATGTCCTGGATGTAGCGCATGCCATTCTGGTGCAGCGCGCGGCTCAGTTGATTGACATCGTCCCAACTGCCGAAGTGTTCATTGACACGGTAATAGTTTTGAATCCAGTAACCGTGATAGCCGGTGCCGTAGGCATCGCCTCCCTCATACGCCCGGACGTTTTCCATCAGAGGCGTCAACCAAACAGCGGAAACACCTAAGTCGCGGAGGTAATCGAGTTTTTCAATAACGCCTTGAAGATCGCCGCCCCAGTATTTGCGGAACTCTGGATCAGTGGTGCAGGATTGGGTAAAGCAATTGAGGGGGTTGGTGGCGTCCGGATATTGGGGGTCTACATAGGGAGCATAGGGCTGATGGGGATGAAAACGATCAGTCATCAGGAAATAGATCGTTCTCGAACGGTAGTCCGGTGCGGTGCTTGCATCGGGGCTGGTCAATGGAAGCTGAGCGGGAGTTGCGGTGAAACAGCCGCACAGCAGCAGAAGGGCAAGAGGCGCTTTCATCATTTGGGTTCTTCGATCCATCCTTGCGATTTCATCGTTTTGGTGATTTCTTTCGCGATGCCTTTAGCCATGCGGTTCGCGTCACCTTCAGCGCCCTGCTTCATTTCGGTGGCGCCGCTCGCGGTAGCGGCGACTTCGGGAGCAGCGCCGGCTCCCATGGTTTCTGCTGCACCCGGTTTTCTGGAGCTCTGAGACGTTGCATTGAATTCTGTAAGCAGCGCATTGCCGCCGGGCTTGTTCAGGTAACATTCCACGTGGGCCTGGACGGTGGAGGCGCCCGCTCCGAGACCGATGGCCATCCTTCGGGCCCGGTTCCCTTCGTCGATGGTGAGAAAGTCACCCCGCACCGTGAGACTGTTTTCGGGCGGCGGCTCGCCAGCCACGCCTTTACTCACGGGCAGCCCGGTCTTCTGCAGATTTTTGATTAAGGAATCGGAAAACTCGTCGGCAATTTTGTGCGCCAGCCTGGTCTTCTCGTCGTTCTGTTTACCGCTCACGCGCATACGGACGCGGTTCAGCGCGGCCTTGTTCAACTCCACTTCCTGGGGGGTGGCGGCAAAGTTGTAGACGACGATGGACGTGGGCTTAGATAGAGCTTCGCTGCCGGAGTAGGCTCGAACAGGTTTGATTGTTACCCGGCCGGCGCCTGGCATTTGCGCGACGGCTATGCAGGGCAAAAAGGCTAGTCCGATGAACGTTGCATAACGCAGCATGCTATTTTTCCTTTCAATTCTTTTTGGTTTCGCGCCGGCTCGCAGCCTGAGAGGCCGCCGAAGGGCTGCAACTGCGCCACCGTTGCGACAACTCACTAGCGACGCACTGCGGCGGATTGCCGCGCGAAGTCGTACGAATCGACATTCACGGCAAGATCTTTGCGAGGCACAGAGACTCTCATGCTTTTCATTACGTTGGGGCCATCGGGTAGCTCCGAATAATCCTGCGCGATGGTCATGGGGTCGCCGTGGTAAGTCGTCCTGATATCGATGTGGCTTGCGAGATGCGTCGCTGAATTCAGGAGCATGGTCATTGAATCGGAGGGCTGGATCAGACTGCTCGCCCGAAGCTCGGTCATGCCGCCGCCGGGAGCCCGCGAGACCTGCGCCTTTTGAACAGCAGACATCATTTGCTGCGGCTTGTTATAAGCGCCGGCGAGTTCCATGATGCCCTTGACGTTTTCTTTGACGTTGGCGGCGACTCTACCGCGTATGCCGCTCATTTGTTTTTGCGGGGGAACGGAAATAGGCGTGCGCTGCATCTGGCCGGTAGAGTCAAAGCGCACCTGGTCGATCATTGGTTCGGACGGATTGCCTTTTCGAATGACCGTCACGCGCTGCTTCCATTCGTATTGCACAACCTTCTTGGCGTTCATCCCCATCGCAAGCAGGATGGCGCGGTTCCCCATCATCTGGGCAAAGAGCGGAGCGATTGAAAGGGACGCGCCGATAACAAACAGCGATGCAGGTGTACGGTATGAGCTCTTCATAGCAAAAATCCTTTGAGGACCTCGCGCATAACGGACCGCGCCTACGGCGCCCAAATATACGAGGTCCTTTCCCATGTGGCGCCGTGGCTCGCGGCCTGTGCGCTTCTGAGCTAGGTTGTCAGATTTTCGTTCGGGGGCTAAGTGTCATACCGTATGATTCTTTTCATTCAATCAGTGAACGAGCATACTGGCTGGAACCACCGAAATGTCCAGGTTGAGCAGGGCCAGGTTTTGTAAAGCGAAGGGCGCCCGCGGCACACTCATTCTTTTGGTAGCCAGTTTTGGCCTACGCGCACAAGAACTCACCCTGGATCAGGCGGTTCAGCTTGCCCTGCGGCAGAACATCGACATCACCAATACTACGCTCGATGTCTCCAAGACAAAGGACCGTTCGGCGGCATTTCGTAGTTTTCTGTTTCCGAAGATGTCGCTTTACATGTTGGGTTCCGAGCAGCTGAGAACGGTGGACATAACGATTGAGCGCGGTTCGTTGGGAACATACCCGGTCATCGGGCCGATTCCCGCGCAGAACGAACCCTTTAATACACCGATGCAGCCCACCGGCTTCATACTCGGGCGTGTGGCGCAGCCCTTATCGGGGCTCTATCGAACGCGACTCAATTTGAAGGCTCTCAAATTTTCGACCCTACTCGCGCAACAGAAAGTGCGTTCGAAACAGCAGGACGTGGTGCGCAATGTGAAACAGATTTATTACAACCTGGAACAAGTGCAGAGTTCGCTGGTGGCCGCGCAGGAAACGGTTCGGCTCTATGAGGAAGTGGCGCGAGTAACCGAAGAGTACGTCACGAAGCAGACCGCGCTCGAAGCACAACTACTGCAAGTGGAAGCGAATCTGGCCGACGCCGAGCAATCCGAGTTGACGCTCTCCAACCAAGAGGCCAGTCAGAAAGAGCAGCTCAACGATCTGATGGGACGCGATGTATTGACGAATTTCGAGGTTACCGAAATGAGCAATGCGGCCCAGTTGACCCAGGTCGATCTGGCGAACGCGCGGCGGCAGGCCCTCAAGCAAAGACCGGAAATCCAGCAGGCGTTTCTCAAGACCAAGCAATCGGAACAAGAACTCAAGGCCAAACGGGCCGAATATATTCCAGAAATTTCGGCGGAATTCAATTCCATCACACTGCTCAACTTCAATTCGTTCTTACCATCCGGTTCATACAGCGTCGGGGTGAGCCTTTCGTGGGAGCCCTTCGATTGGGGACGTAAAAGGAATGAAGTGGCGGAGAAACGCGACACTGTTTCGCAAGACAAGAACACGCAGACGGCGGCGGAGCGCAAAGTGATTATGGAGGTAGACAATAAATACCGGCAGGTACAGCAGGCGTGGTCGAAGATGAGCGCGGCCAGCCTCAGCCAGCGTGCGGCGACAGAGGGTCTGCGCGTTCAGAAGAACCAGTATGAGGTACAGGCCGCTTTGCTACAGGTCGTGTTTCAGGCCCAAACAACTTTGGCGCAGGCCAACTCCGGGTATTACAATGCACTGGCTGATTATTGGAGCGCGAAGGCCGACTTCGAACATGCGCTCGGGGAGGACCAATGAGGTCCAATCGCTTTGCTGATGGCTCGGAAAAGCATAAATATCCGTACGCTAACTTCTACAAGTTGACACTCGTCGCTGGTTTGCTTTTGAGCTGCCGGCAGCAGCAAGCGCCCGTGCCCGAAGCTCGCACCACACCGGTTCGTGTGGCAACCGTCGAGTTGTATACGCCTGCTCAAGGCGCGGCTTATTCCGCGTCTATCCTGCCGAAGCGCCAGGTCAATCTGGCTTTTAAGGTAAATGGATTTGTAGAGAAGCTCTACCAGGTGCGTGGCGCTAATGGGCGAATGCATGCCGTGGATATAGGTGACGTAGTGGCTCAGGGCACCACGCTGGCGCAAGTTCGCGTACAGGATTACCGGCTGCAAGTATCACAAGTACAAGGGCAGGTTCAGCAGGCGACCGAGGCTGAACAGACGGCGAGCGCGCAACTGGCTCAAGCGCAGGCTGCCGCGTTGAAGGCGGAGCAGGATTTTGAACGGGCGGATACGCTTTTCAAGAAAACGTCGCTTACCAAGTCCGATTACGATGCAGCGAAAGCGAATCGCGACTCGACACGCGCCCAGGTAGATGCAGCGCGGTCTCAGCAACAAGCGAGCGCGGGTGCAATGCATGCCTCGCAAGCGATGCTAGGGACGGCCAATCTGGGGCTGAGTGATACGTCGTTGACTGCTCCTTTCATGGGCTCGGTGGTGCAGCGTTCGATTGAGGTTGGTTCATTAGCCGGCCCCAGCTTGGTGGCCTTCGTATTAGCCGACGTATCGTCGGTGAAGGCGACTTTCGCGGTATCGGATATTGCGGTGACCCATTTGAAGCGAGGCTCTCCCCTCGTCATCTACACAGAAGCGTTTCCGAACCGCCGATTTCAAGGCGTGGTGAGCGCAATTGGAGCTGTGGCGGACTCGAGCACGCGCTCGTTTCAAGTGGAAGTGACGATACCGAACAAAAACGGCATGCTCCGGCCTGGAATGATTGCATCGCTTGAAATAGGCGAATCGCCGGAATCACGGCCGGTGATGGTCGCACCATTAAATGCGATTGTGCGAGCTGCCAACGACACAAACCAATTTGCGGTGGTCGCAGTAATGAGCGGAATAGCGCGGCGGCGACCGGTAACGCTCGGGTCAACTTACGGAGACCGCATCGCGGTGAGCGGCGTCGAGGCTGGAGAGAAAATCGTCAGCCAAGGGGCGACGTTTGTCTCGGACGGTGATGCAGTCACGGTGATTCCGTGAGCAGCCCGCACCATCGGTCGGACGCCGAAATAGTCGGCAAGACTCACAACACGGCGCGCTTCTTCGTCGAAAACCGGCAGATTGCCTGGGTGTTGTTGATCGGCACGGTCGCGTGGGGAATTTATGGCTACGCGAACATGCCGCAACGCAAAGATCCTGATATTCCGGCGCGGCAGGCGATGGTCATTACAAACTGGCCGGGCGCAAGCGCCGAAAAGGTAGAGCAGCTGGTCACGCGGACGATCGAGCAGACGGTTGCTTCGAATTCGAATATCGCGCGCATAGAATCCGTTTCGCGGGCGAACGTTTCGTACGTGACCCTTACTCTGTCGGACAAGTCATCCGATACAGGGCAGACCCTCGATGATATAGGGGGCCGACTGGCCGCGATCAACACCCTGCCACAAGGCGCGGGGCCGGTTAACTTTCAACGGGATTTCGGTGACACCGCTACGTTATTGCTGACCGTGGCGAGCCCCAAGGCTGACGACCGGGAACTGGCTCTTCGCACGGCGGCGATTCGGCGAGCAATTGACGCTACCCCTGTCAAAGACCCAGGCAAGAGGGTTTCGTTGATCCTGTGCCTGCCGATCAATGTGGATAAGCGGCTTATCTTATTAGCGGTTCCCCGCTTCGAGGAGCGCCTGCAACAACTAAACGCAGCGCGCGACATACGCCTGCTCGACGGACCAGGTTTTGTCGGGATCAATTTCTCAAGTGATTGGGGCGATCCCGCGATCCTCGGTGCGCTTAACCGCTTTCGTTCGGAGAATTATGGCGACGGTCCCATTCACCCGGATGCGTGGGCGTCGATTGTGGTCCGGGACCCTGCGGAAATCTTATCGAAGCTGCGCCAGGTCGCCGGCGATAAATACAGCTACCGTGAACTGGATAATCTTACGGACCAAATGGCAAAAGCGCTGCTTGCGACGGAACGAACCGCCGATGGTCCGCCGCTGGTCTCGAAAGTGACGCGCAACGGCGTTCTGAATCAAAAAGTTTACCTGCTCTATTCGCAAGAGAGACTGGCTGCTTACGGGCTCAAGCCGTCTAACCTGCAAAACATCCTGAACGCGCGCAATACGACTGCACCTGGCGGACAGCTCACGGTCGGCGAAAAGAGCGTGGTCCTTAATCCATCCGGCAACTTCCAAAGCGAGGACGAGATTGGCAGCGTCATCATAGGCGTGACATCGTACGGCGCGCCGGTGTATCTACGCAATGTGGTCGATATCGTACGGGCTTACGACGATCCGCCCCAGTTCCTGAATTACTACTCATGGCGCGATCAGGAAGGACACTGGCAGCGCACACGCGCCATCAGCCTGAGCGTGCAGATGGGTAAAGGCGAGAAGGTGGGTCGCTTCGCAGCATCTGTCGATGCAACGCTTGCCGGTTTAAGAGCATCGCTACCGCGCGATCTGATCATTGCTCGGGCCAGTAATCAGGCGGACCAGGTGGCAGAGAACATTCATCTGTTCATGACGAGCTTGTATGAAGCGATTGTCCTGGTAGTGATTGTTTCGCTGATCGGGTTTTGGGAATGGCGCTCGGCGCTGCTGATGGCGTTAGCCATTCCGATAACGCTGCTGATGACGTTCGGCATGCTGGATGTGATTGGGATCGACCTTCAGCAAGTCTCGATCGCAACGCTGATCATCGCGCTCGGACTGTTGGTGGATGATCCGGTGGTAGCCGGCGACGCCATCAAGCGCGACCTTGCAATCGGCCACCCGGCCCGGATCGCTGCATGGCTGGGTCCAACGAAGCTGGCGACAGCGATCATGTACGCAACGCTGACCAACATTGTGGCGTATCTACCTTTTCTCTTGCTGACAGGCGACACAGGTAAGTTTCTCTATTCGCTGCCGATCGTGATTTCCTGCGCGCTCATTGCCTCGCGTCTCGTCTCGATGACGTTCATACCGCTTCTCGGCTATTATCTGCTGCGGCCACGTCCCGAACCAACCATTGAAGAGCGAAGGCGCAAAGGTTTTGGCGCAGCGTATTACCGGGCTGGACGGTTCGCCATTGAGCACCGGTGGTTAGCCTTGCTGTTTTCGTTTGTGGTGCTGGCGATGGGCGCATGGATCGGATCGGATTTAAAACTGCAATTTTTCCCCAAAGACCTGTCGCATCTGGCCTATGTCAATATTTACCTGCCCGAAGATGCGCCTTTGAGCCTCAGCAACGCGACTGCCGCGGGGGTGGAGCGGATTGTGCAGCAGACAGCGGCCGAACAGCACCGTCCGGTGGCATCGCTCGATACGTTTGTCGGCGGGGGCGCACCACGCTTTTGGTATTCGCTGGCGCCGGAGCCACGTCATGCGAATTACGCGCAGGTTGTGTTAGCACTGCGCGACGAGCACGATACGGCGCCGCTCCTACCCGAGCTACAGACGCGTCTGTCGCACGAGATTACCGGCGCCCGGATTGACGTTCGACAGCTCGAAACGGGTTCAGCGGTCGGCCTGCCAATCCAGATTCGAATTTCCGGCGATAATATCGAGGCTCTCCGGGCCGGTGCCGACCGCATCAAGCAAATCCTGGCCGGTATTCCGAAAGCTACGGGCGTGCGGGACGACTGGGGCGAAGACCGGTTTGCGCTCCAGCTGAAGGTTGATCCGGATCGCGCGAATCTGGCCGGCATTACGAATCTCGATGTGGCCCACGCCTCGGCCGGCGGGATCAACGGCGATCAGCTCACCGTGTTGCGCGAAGGAGACAAGCAGATTCCGGTGGTATCCCGCCTGAGACCGAATGAACGCGCCCAGTTGAACGATGTGCGGAATTTGTACGTTTACTCGAGTTCCGGGACGCAAAAAGTTCCGCTCGGGCAGGTTGCGCATATCGATTACAGCCTGCAGGATGAAGTGATTCGACGGCGCAATCAGTTCCGCACGATTACAGTTTCCGCAACACCGCAGAACGGAGTACTGGCTTCCGAGATCATGAAGCAGGCGCAGGCGGGGCTGGCTGCGCTGGCGTCTCGCTTACCCCCGGGCTACCGTTTGGAGATCGGTGGAGAAAAGGAGAAGCAACAGGATGGTTTTCGGCAGCTGGGTATTGTGCTGCTAATTTCCTCAGCGGCAATTTTTCTGGCGCTGGCTTTTCAATTCAAGAGCGCAATCAAGCCGTTTATTGTATTCGCGGCCGTACCTTACGGCGCGGTGGGTGCTTTAATTGCGCTTTGGATTATGGGCTCGCCCTTCGGTTTTATGGCATTTCTCGGAGTGGTCAGCCTGGTGGGCGTGATCGTCAGTCATATTATTGTGCTTTTTGATTTCATTGAGGAGATGCACGCCAAAGGGGAGCCATTCGAGCAGGCGGTACTGGACGCGGGCATAATGCGGCTTCGCCCGGTGCTGATTACAGTCGGGGCGACAGTGATCGCGCTGTTTCCGCTCGCCATACACGGCGGCCCTCTTTGGGAGCCGATGTGCTACGCGCAGATCGGAGGGTTAACGGCTGCAACTTTCGTTACTTTGCTGATGGTTCCGGTGATCTATTCGATCTGTGTGCTCGACCTGAAGGTTGTGAAATGGGATACGGAAGGCGCGGCGGCAGAACTTGCACCCGAAATGCTCGAAACCGGCCGCCTATAGCGGCGAGGCGAAGAAGGGAGGTTCGGAGCGCTGAACTGGAGTTCAAGAGAACAATTCTCAGCGTCGACGTCATAGGCTTTCGAAAGAATTTCGGAACCATCTGCGACTCGAATCAGGCTGACGCACAAGCGATACCGGCTATCGGACCGCCTCTTCCGCGAAGCCGACACGCGACGGAACACGGGCACGTAGCCACCTTTCGGAACGTCTATGACGACCTGATCTTGACGGTGATCGAGCTGGTAGTACTCCAGGAGTTTGTTTCTAAGCCGGCGCGCATCGTTTCGCACGATCGGGTCCAAACCCGGCTCGAATGATGCGTTCCGCTCGAAAACCGAAATTCCTATACTGTACTCACAGAGCTGAGCAGCGCGGCCGGCGACGGTTTCCTCGACGATGAACTCCAGGAACCGCCTCATCCGGCGGGCACGAGCAAATCCATCGCTCTGAAGGATTCTCGAAAGCTGCCGGCTGATCGCTTCGGCCGGTACCGAGCTGCATTGATTAGTTGACGGGGCAGCAGAGGCCAGATCTTGGTCGCGAATTGGAAAAGCAATGACGGAATTCATTTGACTCGTTCCAGGAAGGCCTCGCATTCCGCGCTGGGCAATGGTGCGACCTTTTTTCCCCGTGACACAGCGTATGCAGGGTCACACGTCTTCTGAAAGGTAAGAACAGGAGTTGCAAGGGTGTGGAACGGGGTATAGAGCGTTTCTTACCTGAGCGTAACTGCTCCATGGGGTTACTGCGCCAATTGCAGCGCGGTGTTTTTGGAAGGGGGTCAGGCGCGTTTCAGAGCAACGCGTTTGGGCGCGCCTTGCTCGCGCAAACAACCTTCATAAGTACGGAGCACCTGGTAGAAAACGGTGTCCCAGGATTGAGCACAAGCGTATTCCCGGGCCGCCACGCGCATTTGCTGAAGCAGGGCCGGGTCGGTCAGGAGGGCGTTTACGGCGCGGATGAATGCCCAGTCTGATTCGGCGACAAACCCGGTCACCCCGGGTTCGATCAGAAATTTCGGACCGCCGTCCTGGGTCACGATCACCGGCAGGCCCGATGCCATGGCCTCGAGCACGACGTTGCCAAAGGTGTCCGTACGGGAGGGAAAAACAAACAGGTCCAGGTTGGCGTAAAGTTCTGCCAGGCGCTCGCCGCGCAAGACGCCCGTGAAGACAGCGTGCGGCATATTCTTGCGTAGCCACTCTTCCTCCCGGCCTTCGCCTACAATGATGAACTCAAAGTTGCTGCGGCCGAGCAGTGTGAGGGCCTGCTGCAGCTCGGCCAGAAACCGCACGTTCTTCTCGGCCGTCAGGCGTCCGACGTAGCCAATGCGCGTTTTGTCCGTGAGGCGACTGCGGCGCCTGGGGGAAAAGAGCCCGGTATCGACACCGCGCTTCATCAAGGCCACGGGGCGTCCGGTGAGTTCGCCTACGAAGGCCACCAACTCGCGGTTGGGGGCAAGCGCCACGTCCGCTTTGCGGTAAAACCAGGCTAGTATACCGAGGCCGAGTTTCTCAGCGTACTTACCCGCGCGACGGCTTAGGCGCGGCCCGGCAAAGCTCAATGCCTGTTCGAGACGCCTCCCGGCATACTCGTGCAAGCTGGTGTGCCACGAAATTATCAGCGGTAGTTTCAGCTTGCGCGCGATGTACCAGCCGAGGGTGCCCATGTCACCCGGACCGGTGATGTGGACGACATCAGCGCCAAATCGTTCCACCTCCGCTTGCACCTTGCGCGCGTAGCGGAGGAGAAACGGATCGTAATCGAGATGCGCGTCGAGTCCGACTTTGGCCGGCCCGCGTTTCAGCTGCAGCACCGTTACCGTACCGTTCTCGAACTTCTCCGTTACGTTTCCAGGATGGACGCTCAGGAATGGAATTCGCTCGCGAAGGGCGAAAGCCTCGAATTGGCGGCTGGTGTGCGCCACGCCGTTGACTTCATGAAAGGTGTCGGGCAGGAAGGCTGCCCGAGGATAAGACATCAGATGGACGCCTCGCTGTCGGTCCGTTCGTTGAAGGCCCATCGCAAAGCCGATTGCACCGGCTGCCACTGCGCCAGCTGCATGGAGCGGATAAAGTGCCGCACGATGCGGGGGCCGCCGTCCTTCCAGATCGCCGTCAGGGGCGTGGTCACGCCGGTCAGCGGATCGCGGTAGAAAACGCGGTCGCTCCAAACCCGACGCCCCTCAATGTTCTCCGGGAAATCCCGCACCACGTCCATCATGGTTTGCAACACGCGCAGCCGCAGCGGCTCGCGGTATTGCGGCATGAACAAAACGTGGCTTTTGCGCTCGACGCGCACTTGGTGCACGAATTCCGCGAAGGAGTCAGCGGCACTCAGGTTGAGAACAGCATTCGGCTCGCGACCGTGCCGATCTCCGCCGGAGACGACGGGCAGGTTTGTGGCCCGTCCGAGTGCGATTGTTTCTTTGTTTTCCGCCCAGGAGCGTAAGCCGTTCAGCTCGAAGGCGTGTAGTTGGCTGCCGTGTCGTTCGAGCAATTGAGCCAGTGCCTGCCGGTGGATGTCTGCCCTGACGCCTTTTTCGTCCCACAGCGGATGGTTGAGCACCAGCAGCGTGTCCGGGCAATCGTTGAGCATCGCGAGCCGGTCCGCCAGCACGGCTGGATTCGGCGCCTTTGTGTAGCTCGCCAACTCGGTCTCGATCTCGCGCAACCGCTCGGCCGGCAGGTTATGCACGCCCAGGTGGAAGAAGGTGGGTCCGAACGGAATCGTCCACTCGGTGGCGAGCGGCAGCTTCCGAAACTGGCTCATCACGCGCAGCAGCGCGCCCGCGCGGGTGTCGTCGTGGTCAGTCAGCGAGACGAGCGGGCGGAGTTGCAGACGCCTCTGAATCTGCTTCTCTTCGAGCCGGTAAGCTTGCCGGGGCGACAAGGGCGGAGTCCAGAAGGCGTGGCCGAAGTCAAACGCGCGTCCTTTTTTTGCGTGGTATTCCGCCTGTTGCCGGCGAATGGCCTGGCCCAGGTAAGGCACCTTGGCCGTATAACGCGGAACCATATCAAGACTCTCTTCCGAAAACATCGTGTGGCTGTGCAACGACACGCCAGATCGGAATGGGCCGGGAACGGAGTGGTCTTGCCAGAAAAACTGAAAGGTACTTTCGGCTGTAACAGGCATTGAATTTCGAACCCGTCACTACTGTCTGCAATCAGTGTTGCGGAGCAATTTGCTTTAGGTGAATTACCGGTTAAAACAATTGGGTCAGCAAACGTTTCGGAGCGATCCGGGCGCTGGACGTGAAATTCCTGGGATATACCGGAATTTCCTCACCATTTCGCCCCTTTTCCTGTAATATCAGTGACTGCTACATTAAAGTGTTGTGTCAAGTGCGGATGGTATGAAAAGTACCCCCGATTCTGAAAAAACTACCCGCGAACTCGCCGCAGGCCCGGAAATAGAGGAGTTGTCGCCCGACCAGTTGCGCCATCGGGTATCACAACTGGAAAAGTCACGCGACCGCCTAGAAGAGCGCCTGGCGTTGCATTCCCGGGTTTTTTATGCAAACCCGGTACCCGCGCTGATATATTCCGGGAGCGACCTATCCATTCTGAACGCGAATGCCAAAGCGCTCGAGTTATACGGCTATTCGCTGGAGCAAATGCGCTCACGGACGCTGATTCAACTCTTCGCGCCGGCTTTTTCGCATGCCCGTCCTGGTTTGGGTGACGAGTTGCGGCGCCCCATGAATTCGCTCGGGCGCGTTCTGCATTGCGATGCCGCCGGCCGCGAACTCATTGTAAATATGGTCTCTTTCACCTTCGATATTGAGGGTCCAAATACGCGCGTGGTGATGATCGAGAACGAAACGGCTCATCACTTGGCGGAAGAGGCTCTGCGCGCCAGTGAAGAGCGCTTCCGCGAGCTCTTTGAAAATGCGCACGATGTCATCTTTCTGCATGATCTGCAGGGTCGAGTGCTCGAGGTAAACCGGGCGGCCGAACACTTGACCGGCTACTCCCGGCATGAAGTACTGGGCAAGAATTTCGACGAATTAGTAGCTCCGGAAGCTCGTACGATTGTGCGTGACATCGCGCGCGCGCATCTGGGCGGCAGCGCCCCGCAGCATTATGAGCTTCCGGTCATCTCTAAGAGCGGGCGCCTGCTGTTCCTGGAGGTCAGCACGCGCATTATTTACCGGCGCGGCCATCCGGTTGCCATCCAGGGCATCGGCCGCGACATCACGGAACGGAAGCAGGCGCAACAGCGGCTGCTCGAATCGTCGCGCGAGCTGCAGCTAAAGAATGAGGAATTGAGTACTGCCCTCCACCTCGCCAAAGAGGCGACCCAGCTAAAGGAGCAGTTCCTCGCCAACACTTCGCACGAGCTCCGTACGCCCATGAACGGTATCATGGGCATGGTCAACCTGCTCAAAATGAGCGACTTGACCGCCGATCAAACAGAATATGCGGAGGCCATTAATCAGTGTGCCAACGATCTGCTGACGATCATCAATGATCTGCTCGATCTGTCTCAAATCGAGGCGCGCCGCCTGGCACTGGCTGACGAACCGTTCGATATGTTCGAAAGCGTTAAAAGCGTCGTGAAATTGCTCAGCGTGCGAGCCAATACGAAAGACCTGGCGCTGACTTATGACGTCGCGGGAGAACTGCCGCAATATATCTTTGGGGACAGCGTCCGGTTCCGGCAGGTGCTGATGAATCTGATCGCCAACGCCGTCAAATTTACGCCGAGCGGTTCGGTCAACGTGCGTCTTCATCCGATCGAAGACGGAACGTTTCTGCGCTGCGAAGTAGTCGATTCGGGCATCGGTGTCGCCGATTCGGTCCGGGAGCGCATCTTCGAAGCGTTTTTCCAGGCGGATGGTACCACGCGCCGCCGGTTCGGCGGTACCGGTCTAGGACTTACGATCTGCAAGCAGCTCGTTGAGATCATGGGCGGGAAGATTGGCATGTACAACAACGCCCCACTGCGTGGCGCAACCTTCTGGTTCGAGTTACCGCTGCGCCCGGCCCAGTCTAGCCCCTTTGAGGAGTTTGCGGATTATGCCGCGTCGGAGATGCCGGGATTTTAGCCATAGATGCTGAGCCCCAGCCTGGCATTTCTGCTGGTTCTGCTTGGTTTTGTTTTGATTTACTGGGAATTCGTGCGGCCGGGCTTACTGTTTCCGGGGATCGCCGGATCGATGGCGGTCCTGGCCGGTTTTTACGCGTGGTTGGCGGCGCATCCGGCATGGCCCGGGCTGGCCGGTCTGCTGGTGGCCGCCGTGCTGTTCGCGTGGGATTTCTTCGTGAGCGTGCGTTTTCTGGTGGGTGCAGTCGCTACACTTGCGCTCGCTTATGGCGCGGCGAGGCTCTTTTCGGGCCCGAAACAAATCAGTCCGGCTCTATCGATCCTGGGCTCATGCGCTTTCGGCTGGCTCACCATGCGTCTGGCCGACATCGCCAAACGGGCGCGCCGCAATAAACGAGACACGGCTTTCTCGGGCCGTTGAGGCGCCGGGAACTTCCAGACCGAAAAAAGCGTTCATACTGGCGAAAGGGTAATATGCGCCGTTCCAGTATTCTTCCGGCCTTGCTGCTGCTGGCCCCGATTGCGCTTTTCGCATCGGTAGACTCCGATCTGCTCACGCTGGTTCCTCCAGGCGCCAAGACGGTCGCGAGCATCGACGTGGCCCGCGCCCAAAGCTCCGCTTTCGGTCAATTTGTACTTACCCGCATGAACCAGGACGACCAGCACCTAGATCAGCTGGCCGAACAAACCGGCTTCGATCCGCGCCGTGACCTGCAGCACGTCATCTTCGCCTCATTCGGCCCGTCGAGCAGTGGCCAGGGAAGTTTCGCTGTGCTGGGGCGCGGGATTTTCGATACTGCAAGGATCAGCTCTACCGCCCGTAGCAACGGCTCCTCCATTCGCGCTTATAACTCCTGGAGCATAATCACCAGCAAGGCGGGAGAAAAAGGAGCCACCGGTCTGGTGTTTCCGCAGGCGGATGTCGCGATCTTCGGAGATCTGGCAACTGTAGAAGCCATTCTGGACAACAGTACCGCGCCCGCGCCATTTGACCCGCAGCTGCAGCAACTGATCAACACAGTAGGCGCCAAGAACGACGCGTGGTTTGCGTCGATCATACCCGGTGATTCGTTCACCCGGCATTTTGCCGTTCCTAATCAGCCGCCGACAGGACAGGCTCAGGCGCAAGCCGTGCAATCCATTCGCCAGTCGTGCGGCGGCATTCATTTCGGGGACAGCGTCGATGTCTCGTTAAATGCTGTTACTCGGTCTCCGCGGGATGCCACATCACTCGCCGATGTAGTCCGTTTCGGCGCCAGCTTCATCCAGATGCAGCGAACCAAAGACCAACGTGCCAGCGTGATGGCTGACGCGCTGGACAAAATGACGCTGACAGCGGACGGCAGCAACATGCACCTGGCACTCTCTCTTCCCGAAAAGGATATGGAGCAGTTGGCGCAACTGGGGCCGCACGGTCACACACAAGACAGCGACGTCTTCTGATTTTCGGCTAGGCCCAGTACGCCGTGACGGCGATAACCAAGCCGGCGAGGGCGGATCCCACGCCAAAGACGAAAAACGGACGCCGCTTGGTCAGAATCGCAAGAGACGAAAAGACAATAGCGATCTCCAGAAAGACCTCTCCGAAGTCGAAACGGCGAGCTACTTCGCTGCTCCTCTTTCGTTCCTTCTCGTAATCGCGCGCCTTTTCCTCAACCGCGTCGGCTTGCGCCCGGTATTTACCGGCGTCTTCGGCGTATTTCCTGGCGAGTGCGTCACCACCCCTCCCGGCGGCCAAGCTGTCAAAGGTGCTTTGCGCGATATAGCGGCGGATGTCCTTGGCTTGATAAAACGACCATTGGTCGGACGCCAGCTCCTGGTTGATGATTGTTTCGGTCGTGTAGTGCTGCCCTAATACCGAAATCAGTGCCAGGAGTGCCGCGATACCGGCCATCGTCGCCGCAACAATTTTGTCGAACGGCTCCCGTGCGTGTTCCGCGTGCTCTTTGATCTCTTCCTCAACCGACATATGCGAACCGAATCCTCCTCACCGGACCTGCAAAGCAGGAGGCTGCGCCATCTTCGATATTTCCCGGACAAGTTTACGATAGTTCAGATCCGATAATTCGCGAAAAGCAAACCATTGGCCGTCCCGCCACGAAGAATAGTACCAGCGGCTAAAGATGGCCAACTCTTCCGTTTGGCTGTGCGGCGGGTTATGTAGGGGTTCGCCGGCTGCCGGCAACGCACCCGCCAGCAACTCCCGCAATTCGCGGTCGAGCGATTTGGTCGTCGATTCTTTCTGCAGAAAATCGAGATGCACCGGCTCTTGCCAACAGCCCGCGAGCATGGGCCATAGCACCAGTTCACCGGGAGCCGCCGCCCGCGTCAGCGCCAGTCCGTTGAAGCTCGGGATCTCGCCAATTACCGGATCGCGCAAGCCTGCGGTGTCTTGGATTTTCTCGATGCGCTTATGCAGTTGGGCGGCTTGCTCGAATTCCATCTCTTCGCAGGCCCGTTCCCGCGCCGAAGAAAGCAATGCGCTCGTGCTCCGTCCATTCGTCGCCAGAAAGTCGGTGACCCGGCGTACTTCGCTGGCGTATTCTTGTTCCGTCACCCGGCATTGACACGGCCGTAGACACTGATTCATCTCGCCGTAAATGCAGCCCGGATGTTCCGGCGAAGGCGCCAGCGTTTCCGTACAGCGGCGCAATTGAAAGAGCGCTGTAGTTTCCTGTTCGTAATGCGAGGCCGCGCCCTTCGTCACAAAGGGTCCCAGCAGCAGTTCCGAGCGGCTCGGCGCCCGATTGACAATCTCAAGTCGCGGGAACGGATCTCTCGCCGTCACGTTAAGGAACCACGGCGGGCGCAGCTTCAGCAGTTTCAGATATTTGTCCGGGTAAAAACGGCGGGCCAGCCGGTACAGCAAAAGCTGCGTTTCCAGGCGCGAACCGACTGCCCAGCAATTCACGCTGTCTACCTTGTCGCCGAAACGCCGGGTCGCGCTTCCCGCCGCCGGAGACAGCAGCAGCCGCTTCAATCGTCTTTGCAGATTGCTGGACCAGCTAAGATGCAAGGGTGTTTCCCCTGACCAAAGCAGGTAGACACCCGGACCTTTCTGTATACCCGAGATATCCTGGGGAAAGTCTGCCGAGCTCGGCTGCAAACGAATTGAATTTGGGAATTCCACTCAGTCTTGAAAAGATACTCTCGAATTCTATCGGTCCTCATCCGATATTCTCGTTAGAGTCACGCAAAGATTACTTCTCAGGGACTTGACAGAAAGGCCTCTCAGTCTAGAATAGGTGTTATTTCGCTATGCAGGGATGTCAGCACGAGCGAACCGAGTTTCTTTATCGTCGGGATGGAATCGACTATGTTCGATGTCTTGACTGCGGCCAGGTATTTGAGGCCGAGGATCTCGACTCGGTTCCGGTTTACGAGGACGAAGAAGAAAAACCTAAGAAGCGCCATTGAGTGATTGGCTTTCGCGCGGACCCATGCGGGTTTGAACCATGTCGGTTCGAACCGTGCCGATTTGAACCATGCCGATTCTGACCCGCGTTTCCGAGACGGGTTCCGCCCGCTCTAAGCTGCCGCTGCAAATCGTGTCAATCGGCGGCGGCACCGGGCTGTCTACCTTACTCTCAGGCCTTAAGAAATACTCGCGCGCCGTCCACGCCACTAAGGAATTCGCTGGCCCCGAGCTCGAAATCACTGCGGTGGTTACGGTCAGCGACGATGGCGGCAGTTCCGGGCGTTTGCGCCGCGACTTCGACATTCTGCCCCCTGGCGATATCCGCAACTGCATGACAGCCCTGTCCGAAGATGAGGACCTGCTGAGCCACCTGTTCAATTATCGCTTCGATTCGGGGCGGGGACTCAAGGGCCACAGCTTCGGCAACCTTTTTCTCACCGCCATGCATCAGATAACCGGTGATTTTGCACAGGCAGTGAAGCTTTCCGCTGAAATCCTTGCGATCCGCGGACGCATCTTCCCCGCCACCGCCGCCAACGTCGTGCTCGAAGCCGTTCTCTCGGATGGCTCGCTGGTGCGCGGTGAAACCAACATCAGCAAGAGCAAATGCCCGATAAAGCTGGTGCGCCTTCGTCCGGAGATATGCGAACCGCTGCCAGAAACGCTCGAGGCCATTCGGCGTGCCGATCTCATCACTATCGGCCCCGGCTCGCTTTACACCAGCGTGATTCCAAACCTGCTGGTCAGCGGTTTATCGGAAGCCATCTACCAGTCCCCGGCCATGAAGGTCTATTTTGGCAACCTCATGTGGCAGCCTGGCGAGACGATCGACTTCGTCGCTTCGAACCATGTCTCGGTAATTCACGCGCACGCGCAATGCGAGCTGATCAATTGTGTTGTGCTCAACACCGCTCCGATCCCGCATAAGCTCCAGAAACGTTACGCCCGCGTCAATGTGCGCCCGGTCGAAAACGATTTCACGGAGCTGACAAAAATGGGTGTTAAAGTCGTAACCGCCGAGCTGGTGGGGAAAGATAGCGCGACTCACAAAAAGATTCGGCATGATCCGGATGCGCTCGCGGGCATCGTGCTCGATCTTGCCAGCCGCTCACGATCGTTTCAGGCAAAAAAACGCTCCCTCATCGAGCAACGCAAACGTATCAACAGACGAGTTCAATGAAAAAGAATGTCACGGTCGTGATCCTGGCCGCCGGGCTTGGCACGCGGATGAAATCGAGCAAGGCCAAGGTTCTGCACGAAGCAGGGGGCGACACGCTGCTTAATCACGTCATCCGGGCGGCTTTGCATGTCGCCCCGGCCGAAAATATCGTCGTCGTCGTCGGCCATCAGGCTTCGGAGGTGCAGGCAAGCGTCACCATTCCGGGTATCCGCTTCGCAGAACAGGCGCAGCAGAAGGGCACCGGGCACGCGGTTGCCTGCGCGTCCGCCGAAGTTACGCTCAAAGAAGGCCAACTCCTGATCCTCAACGGCGATGGTCCGCTGCTCAAAGCGGAAACTCTCAAGGCGCTCGTCCGCCAAGCGCAGGAGAATCAGCTCGCCGGGAATCTGCTCACTACCGAAGTCTCAGATCCGCATGGCTACGGTCGCATTGTGCGCGATGAGCGCGGCCTGATTTCTGCGATTGTCGAACAGAAAGCCGCCAATGCGGCGCAACTGACAATTCGTGAAATTAATCCCGGCGTGTACGCGTTCGATGCCGCGCCTTTCTGGCAACATCTTCCAGAAGTTCAACCCAACAACGCCGCGCGTGAGTACTACCTCACGGATATGGTCGAGATCCTGCGCAGCCACGGCCTTGGCATCGCGCCGCTTCTAGTGGCCGACGAAAGCGAACTGCTGGGCATCAATACGCGCGTAGAACTCGCAGTGGCCGATCGGATTCTTCGGAGCCGCAAGACCGAGCAACTGATGCTCGCGGGCGTGACCATCGAACGCCCTGAGAGCGTCACAATCGATGTCGGCGTTGAGGTGGGGGCGGATTCCATCCTCGAAGCCAATGTTCAGTTACGCGGCTCGACGCGCATCGGCGAACGTTGCCGGATCGGCGCGGGTTCCATTTTGCGCAATTGCCAGCTTGCGCCGGAGGTCACCATTTATCCATATGTGGTAGCGGAAGATTCGAAGATCGCCCGGCAGGCTACCGTTGGACCCTTCGCGCGCATGCGCATGCAGGCTGAAGCCGGCGAAGATAGCCGCATCGGTAATTTTGTCGAGCTTAAAAAGACAAATCTAGGCGCGGGCTCCAAAGCGCAGCATCTCGCTTATTTGGGCGACGCTTCCATTGGCAAGGACGTCAACGTGGGCGCCGGTACCATCACCTGCAACTACGACGGCGAACACAAGCATCGCACCGAGATCGCCGATGGCGTTTTTGTGGGCAGCAACTCTACCTTGGTGGCGCCTATTGAATTGGAACGCGGCTCCTATGTGGCCGCCGGTTCGGTCCTGACAAAAAAAGTGGAGTCCGATTCGCTCGCCATCGGCCGCGCCTTCCAAGTCTCGAAAGAAGGCTGGGCCAAACGCCGCCGCGAGAGCAAAAAGTGAAACGCCAGCGCTAGCTTCTATCGCCGGGAAACTCGCCGCTTCACGTTGCCAATTACAGTTGACGCCGTCTTTCAATTAGGCTCACAATGTAAGGGTAAACGTGATTGGCGAATTCGAATATCTGATTTTGGCTGCCGCAGCTCGGCTGGCCGAGAGTGCCTACGGAGCGGCGATCCGCCAGGACATCGAGCGCACCACCGGCCGACGCTGCTCGTTGGGCGCACTGTACACCACGCTCGACCGCCTCCAAAGTAAGGGCTTTTTGAAGACGCGGATGGGCGAAGCTACTCCGGAACGCGGCGGCCGAGCCAAGCGCATGGTGCGGGTAACCGCAAAGGGCGTTCAGGAGGCAGCTACGTTCTACAACACTGTAGTAAGCGTAAGCCAAGGTGTTTCGTGGGATGCCCGTCGAGCATCGAGCCGGCCATGAACCGAATCTGCTGGTGGTTAGTTGCGCGGTTGTCCGGGATGCTCACCGCCGAAGAACGCCAGGCGGTACTCGGAGACATCGCCGAGTCAGGCCAAACGGGAGCGCAGGCCCTGCGCGACTTGTTGGGCTTACTCATGCGCCAGCAGCCGACATTCTGGACGGACTGGCGTCCCTGGGCGGCGTTGCTTGGGCTGGTTGTTCCTGCGGCTCTGGCGCTTAGTTTCGTGGCGCGAATGGCTGCCGGCATGAGCGCAATTTACGCCTGGTTCTACGTCAATAACTGGACAGCAGGGTATCTGGCTCCGGGATTTCGACAAGACCTGATTCGTTATGCCGGAATGTTCGGCATCTCTTATGTCGCGCTGATTTGCTGGGCCTGGACCTACGGATTGTTGCTCGGGTCGCTATCCCGACGCGCCACTGCGGTCAATGGAAGCCTGTTTTTTCTGGTCCTGGCGGCCCAACAATTTTTGGCGGCTCTACACACGCCTGATCCCGCCGATGTTAACGCGCCGGTGTTCGCTCTAGCGTTTTACCGAGTGGGGCTGCCGCTGATCGTGCTAGCGCTCTTCGTATTTGTTCCCGCGCGAAAAGGAATGCGACGTGCACAGACGTTCGACAAGTTTTCAGGCATGCTCCGGGCCATCGTGTATGTTTGCGCGATCATCACCGTTCTTTCACTCGTCGGGCAACGCTTCCCACACCTGCTTCCATTTCTGCATCTCGTACCTGGGCAATTTCGAACTTTTGCGATTGCTCCCATGGGACCGCTGGCATATCTGACCGCAATCGCGCTCTCGCGGCATCAACAAAATGTTTTGCGGCGGGCAACTCATCTTGCTGGTTGATTTACGCCAGGTTTTCGGACCAAAAGTCTTGCGCCGGGTTTCTTGCCTGAGATCCTGGCTAAGCTGTCACCTAACCGACCCTACCAAGGATCCAACTGAGAAGTTTTTGATTGGGCACGGTGCAACGTGGTGTGCAGTTTCCCCGGATGCCGAGAATCGGTTGCACGATCGGGCGGAAATGCCAAGCCCTTTACGCCCCCGCTCCCTCGACCTGAAACACCGTGCTCGGATGATACAGATTCGGAATAATCATCTTCCCAATCGCAATCAACTCGCCTGAGCGGGACAACACCCGCACCAGCGGCGATCCCGGCGGAATGACAAACGGCGAAGTCCGGAACTGGCGTCCCTGCCGGATCTGCGCTTCCACGGTTGCACTCACGGATTCAGCCGGCAAGTGAGCCAGCAACTGCCCCGCGGGCACAACGGCCTCGGCTAGCCTGCCTTCCTCGGCCAGTGCGGCCAGTTGCTCCAAGGTGCGTGCCTCGGAAATTAAAAACTCGCCTACTTTGGTCCGCCGCAACCGGCGGAGCAGCGCCCCGCAACCCAGCTTTTGTCCTAAGTCGTGCGCCAAGCTGCGAATGTAGGTACCCGCCGAGCAGGTCACCTCTACTTCGACTTCATCGCCGCTGACAGCCTTAATCGCCAAGGCCTTAATCTCAATCTCGACCGGTCTTAAATCCACCGGCACCTTGCGCCGAACCAGTTTGTACGCCGGTACACCGGCAATCTTCTTCGCTGAAACCGGCGGCGGCTTCTGAGCAAGCTTTCCATGGAACTCTGCGAGCGCGTCCCGAACCGCATCGGCTGCCGGTAGGGGCACGCCCGTCTCGGTGACCACTCCTTCCGCGTCATAGGTGTCCGAAATCACCCCAAAGCGGATCACCGCCTGGTAGGTCTTCTCGGCTCTTTCATAAAACGGCGCCAGGCGCGTTGACGCTCCCGTCAGTAATGCCAGCAAGCCCGTCGCCATGGGATCTAAGGTGCCCAGATGACCGACCCTCCTGGTACCCGCCAGCTTCCGCCACCGGTTCACCACATCGTGGCTTGTCCCGCCGGCCGCTTTGTCAACTAAAACCAGCCCATTCATCTGCAATTCTTACGATTTACTCCGCGAATTCACTCAATCCAGCGCTACGTTAGTCTGGAAGGTGGCGTTCTGTTTTACGGCACGCCGACCGGTCCAAAACAGTGAGGGCAAGAACACTTGGAAGAAGAAGCCTTAGGTAAGGCCTACGATTCACGCCTCATGAAGCGGCTCCTGCGCTACATGCGGCCCTACCGTGTGGTGGTTGCTGTCTCCCTCATGCTTCTGCTGATCGACTCTCTATTCCAGATTATCGGACCTTTGCTGACCAAATTGGCGATCGACCGCTATTTGGTTCCAACTCATCACGCCCACACGTTTCCGTTCCTCGATCGCTGGCTCTCTACCAACCCCTGGACTGGCCTCAGCCAAATCTCCCTACTGTACCTGGGCGTCGTCGTCGGTGGCTTCTTTTTCGACTTCGGCCAAACATACCTGATGCAGTGGACCGGCCAGAAAGCGATGTTCGATCTTCGTCGTGAACTCATGACGCACCTGCAGCGTCTCGATGTTACTTTTTTCGACAAGAACCCTGTTGGCCGCCTCGTCACGCGCGTTACCACGGACGTCGATGTGCTCAATGATCTTTTCGCTTCGGGGCTGGTGACGCTGGTCGGCGACATCCTGATGCTGTCTTTCGTGATTCTCGCGATGTTTCGCCTGAGCCCTGGCATGACCGGCTTGATGCTGGCGGTCATGCCTTTCGTTGTGCTGGTTACCATGCAGTTTCGCAGGACAGCTTCGCAGAGCTACCGCCGCATTCGGGTGGCCATCGCTCGCATCAACGCTTATTTACAGGAGCATGTCGCCGGCATTGCTGTCCTCCAACTCTTTAATCGCGAGGAGCGCAGCCGGGAGGAATTCGAAGAAATCAACCGTGTCCACATGATCGCGTTCAAAGACTCGATCACGGCCTACGGCTGGTTTTATCCGGTGGTTGAATTTCTCGGCATGCTTGCTCTCGGTCTGCTGCTTGCCTACGGCGGGTATCGCATTCGCCAAGGGGCCCTCAGCCTAGGAATTCTGGTGGCTTTTTTTCAATACGGCCTGCGTTTCTTCCGGCCAATCCAGGATCTTAGCGAAAAGTACAACATCCTGCAGGGAGCGATGGCTGCTTCCGAGCGAATCTTTAAGCTGCTCGATACCGAGCCGCAAATTGTCTCTCCGGACGCTGTTATGTCGTTCCCGTCCGGCGCGGTCGATATTGAATTCGATCACGTGTGGTTCGCCTATAACGATGAAGATTGGGTGCTCCGCGACGTCAGTTTCCGTATTGGAGCCGGTGAAACAGTCGCGGTGGTCGGCCATACCGGCGCCGGCAAGACTACCCTTACCAATCTCCTGCTGCGCTTCTATGATGTCAATCGTGGTTCGATTCGTATCGGCGGCATCGATATCCGCTCTTTCGAACTGACAGAACTGCGCCGGCGCTTCGGCGTCGTTTTACAGGATCCGTATCTTTTCACAGGTACGGTCGAAAGCAACATTCGCCTCGGGACCGAATCCATTACCGCCGCCCAGGTCCGCGAGGCTTCGCGCCAGGTTAACCTGCTTGATTTCATTGACGAACTCCCGCAGGGCTTTGCCACTCCCGTCCAGGAGCGCGGCACGGGCTTTTCGACCGGCCAGAAGCAGCTCATCAGCTTCGCCCGGGCCTTAGCTCACGACCCTCGCATCCTCATCCT
Organism: Bryobacteraceae bacterium; assembly: GCA_036272575.1. Classification (GTDB taxonomy): domain Bacteria; phylum Acidobacteriota; class Terriglobia; order Bryobacterales; family Bryobacteraceae; genus Bog-105. Next base: position 37,417 of record DATAYL010000524.1, read on the forward strand.
CGATGAGGCTACTTCCAGCGTCGATACCGAAACCGAGTTGCGCATCCGCCAGGCTCTCCAGCGGCTCGTTTCTAATCGCACGTCGTTCGTCATCGCTCACCGGCTCTCCACCATTCAACGCGCCGATCGCATCCTGGTCATGCACAAAGCACAGTTGCGCGAGAGCGGCACGCACCAGGAACTGCTCGCCTTGCGCGGCATCTATTGGAAGCTCTATCAACTGCAGTACAAGGAGCAGGAGTTTGAGTCCCGGGAAGAATTCGCGCCTCAGTAGCGCACAGAACGCCGCTCGCGGCATCAAATCGAAGATCCGCTCAGCGGACCTAACGGCAACCGGCGAATCCGTCGCGCGCGACTTTCTCCATAATTACCCTGCCGCCAAACCGCCCAATCCTCTGCTGCGCATCGTCAGCGGCTGGAAGGTTCGCAAGAAACTTGCGCTGCTGCATAACCTCTTCTTCATAGCTCTTTCAGTCTCCGTCTATCTTTCTGTCATTCCTCTTTTTTCGCAGCACCTTGAAGCCACGCGGGCCAGCGAACTGCACATGCTGGGCACGATTTTTTCAGCCGAGCTTCCCATCGACAATGCCGCCATCAGCGGCTTGACAGCGCCTTATCAATTCAAAGAGGGGTCTGCCAAAGACCTCAACCTGAGCCCGGAAGGTCGCCAATTCCTGAGCCAGCATCCTGCTGCCACCTGGCAGGACGGTTCAAACGCCCTTTTCCGCAAGGGCAAAGCTCCCGGCCAGTTTCGGCGGCTGCAACTCTCGTCCGAGTTCTTCGAAGCCGCGCTTCGCCAGGCCCGTCTCAGCCTCTTCGTTGTCCTCGGCACGCTCTATCTGCTCACCATCATCATCATGGAATTCTTCATCATGCCGCAGTATGTCTATCATCCCTTGAGCCTCATGCTCGAAGCCGATGCCGCCACCCAGCAGGACGACCGCGACCACGAGATGATTGACGCCGAATACATCTGTAACGACGAGATTGGCCAGATCATGCGTTCCCGCAACGCTACCGTTGCCCAACTTCGTCAACAGGAAGACAATCTCGCTCACGCGCTGCAAAAACTCGAGGAACAGGACCGTCTGGTGAGTCTCGGTCTTTTGAGTACGAGCGTCGCCCACGAACTCAACACTCCTTTAGCCGTCCTACAAGGCTCCATCGAAAAGCTGCTTGAAAGCACCGCGGATTCCCACACGCTCGAGCGTCTCGCACGCATGCTGCGGGTTACGCAGCGTCTACGTAAGATCAGCGAAGGCCTGGTCGATTTCGCCCGCGTTCGCAATCCGGAAAATGAGGCTGTACTGCTCCGCTCGCTCATCGATGAATCCTGGAATCTGGTTGCCATTGATGAAAAAGCTTCGGCGGTCAACTTCGAAAATAACGTTCGCCCCGGAGATACAGTTCTCGGCAATGCCGATCGGCTCGTGCAGGTCTTTGTCAATCTGCTTCGCAACGCGTTGCTGGCTGTTTCCTCCGGAGGTTTCATTCGGGTGGAATCCAAAGCTCTAATGCGCGGGGGACAGAGCTGGATCAGCTGCGCGGTACTCGATAATGGCCCCGGCATTCCCGCAGACGTTCTGCCCAATCTATTTGAGGCGTTCGTCACCACCCGTCTCGATGCGCGCGGCACTGGGCTCGGCTTGACTGTTGCCGAAGGCATTATCTCGCAACATGGCGGGTCCATCTCGGCTTCTAATCGCGGCGATGGCGGCGCATGCCTTGAAGTCCTGTTACCCGCCGCTCCGCCTCTTGAGCCAACGTTGGAGCACAATGTATGAGTGAAGGCGCCATTGCCGCGGCTCTCATCGAAATTGCTGTCCTTGATGACGATGCCGATTTCCGTACCTATATCGAAGACCTGCTGCGCGACGAGGGCGCTTATTCAGTCCGGACCTTCAGCGATCCTCAAGGTCTTTTTCAATCCGCCGAAACCCACGTCCCCGATATTGTGCTGCTCGACATGAAAATGGGTCCGGCTTCCGGCGAGCAGGTCGTCGAGCAACTGCTCACGCGCTGGCCCGAGCTTTGTATCATCATCATCACCGGCTATCCATCGCTTGAAAGCATGCGTGCCACTTTCAAACTGCAAGTCTTCGACTATCTGGCCAAACCATTTTCACTGTCTCAGCTGCGGCAGGTTCTGAGCAATGCCATCGAGCAATTCAGCCTCGGCCGTACCGCGCAGGATCGCCTGCGGGAACGCCTCGGCCACCGCATCAAACTTCTGCGTGTAGAGCGCGACTGGTCGCTCAAAGATCTGGCCGCCATGACGCGCCTCAGCGTCTCGCAAATCAGCTCCATCGAGCGTGGCGCGAACCTGCCCAGTATCGAAAGTCTGCTCTCCATATCGCACGCTTTCGGTCAGAGACCGTCGGAGCTTCTCTCGTCCATCGAATTCTGATCAGGTATTTTGGAAGGATTGTCTGCTTGCCGTTCGCTTTGCACCCGTTTTCTGCTGCTGCTGTGCAGTGTCTCCGTCCTAGTTGGTTCGTCGGAGCACTTCCCTGCTCCCGAAAAACTGACGTACAACGTCGAATGGCGTCTGATCGATGCTGGTACAGCTGCTGTGCAGCTTACGCGCGATGGCGGCGGCAAAAACTGGAATTTCAGCGTCAATATCGTCAGCGCTGGCCTCGTCTCTCGTCTGTACCATGTCTCCGATAAATACAACGTCACCAGTTCAGATCGCTTCTGCGCTTTGAAAGCCACCCTCGACGCCCAAGAAGGCAAAAAGCACGCGCTCACTCGCTTCAATCTCGATTATGGTCGCAATAAGGTCATCTACGAAGATCAGGATCTAGTCCGGGGTAAAGTCGAGAAGCGCGAAAACGATATTGTGCCTTGTACTTATGAAATTATTGGCGCCCTCGCTGCCGTGCGCACGGCTAACCTTCCGCCCGGCAAATCGACCGTCATGCCCATCACAGACGGGAAGAAGTTTGCCCAGGCCAAAATCGAATCTCTAGGCAAAGAGACGATCAATGTGGGAGGCACGCGCTACACGACCACGCGTTACGAAGCCTTTGTCTTCGACAACATCCTCTACAAACGCCGCGGGCGCTTACTCATGTGGATCAGCGACGATCCGGGCCATCTGCCCGTCCAGTTTCGTCTCCTGATGGGCTTTCCAATCGGTACAATTACAGTAAGCCTGCAAAAAGTAGAGTAGGCGTTTTTTCCACCCGCGCAACCAGGAATAAAGCAATTACGTCAACACAATGAATATGAAGTTCCGGCTCGGCCTGCTGATTTTTGGTTTGGTGCTCGCCATGCAGGCGCAGACGCAGATGAATATCGCGCAGCTTGTCGATTTCATCCGTTCCTCGATAGCTCTCAAGCAACAATCCGACAAGCAGGTCGCCAATTATCTAAAGAAAGATGTTACTCTCACCGAGCGGCTCACCGACAAGACGATAGAAGATCTGCGGGCCCAGGGCGCAGAGCCGAAAACGCTGGAAGCTCTTCGCTATCTGCGTGATCAGAGCGCTAACGTCAAGCAAACCGCTTCACCGGATCTCACGCATTCGCTCGATACCGCGCCCGACAATACGCTGAAATCAGGGCCGGCCACCGCCAGCATCGGCGTAAAACCAGTGCAGCCACCGCCCCCCAATTCCGTCCAACAGGAACAGATTCTCGATTCAATGCGCCAGTACGCCATGTCGTATGCATCAAGCATGCCGAACTTCGTCTGCGTGCGTGTCGACCGGCGATTCGTAGATCCACGCGGCGGGGACGCCTATCACAGCCTGGGCACCGTCCTTTCCAAAGTTACCTATCACGACGGCCAGGAGTCCTACAAAGTCTATTCGGATAATGGAAGGCTGGTGGATGCTGAATTAGGCGGCATGGGAGGAGGCGGCGCCCGCTCCTCTGGCGAATACGCCGGATTGATGCGCAGCATCTTCGATCCCAAAAGCAACGCGGAAATTACCTGGGCAAAATGGGGAAGGCTCCGCGACCGTACTATGGTTGTCTTCAATTACTTTATCGATAGCGGACATTCGAGTTTCAGTATCGATTACGGAGATTCACCGGGCGACGATCAGCGCATCATTACCGCCTATAAAGGGCTCGTCTATGCGGATGCTAATACCGGCGAGATCGACCGTATCACCTTCGAGGCCGTAGACATTCCTGCCTCGTTTCCGGTCCGCTCAGCCACCGATCGCGTGGACTACGACCTGGTAGATATTGGCGGCGAAAAATCCGTGCTTCCAATTGCCGCCCTCCTTCACATGTCGACGGCCGTGCATCAAACCTCGCGCAACGAGATCGAATTTCGCAACTACCACAAATACGGTTCGAACAGCATCATCCGATACGATACCGATCCGAACGCCCCGCCGCCGCCTCCTTTACCGGACAGCAAGACACAGGAGCAACCTGTGACAGGCACACCCACTATCAAGCCGTCGGCGCCCGCCAAACCGGGCAGCACGTCTACTCCGTCGTCTGGCTCGAATCCATGGAGCTTGCCGACGCCGCCCCCTCCGCCGCCGCAATAGCCTCAAGGGTCTCGGCCAGTATTTGCGCAGAGTCTTTGTGACCCGCTATCACTACATGCGCGTTGTCTGCATCAGGACGCCATCGCGAGAGCGTTCGATCGCAGGCATACCCTTTGAAGGCCGAAACTAGCGGAACACGCGCGGCGGCCGCCACGTGCTGCCCCGCCGAATCGTAGCCCACGTACAACCGGCTCTGCACGATATGGCTGGCAAACGAAGCATAGCTCCCGTCATGCAGCGTAAGTAGCGCTGGATGACCCAACTTCGTCGCCAACTGATCCGCGCGCCGCCCCTCTTCCTCACTGGCGCCGCGGTCGAGCAGCACTGGCCTTTCAATGCGCAGCAACTCTTTTATCACGCGGAATTCGAACTCGTCATCCACTCGCTTCTGCTCGTTTTCGCCGGTGCCCCACGAAACCGTGATCGCTGCCGTGCTCGGCTGCAAAGCGGGCGCGACGTAGGGTCGTAAGCCTTCCACATCGAACACCTCGGCGCACCACTCCGCCGTCAACCGCGGCAGCGATATCGCCAACTCACCGCCAAACGCACGGCTCTCGAAGAAGAAATAGTGCGCATCGTCCTCGCCGATCGGCAGCAACCCAAGCTGCGTCAAGCGCGAATCCGGATCGATCACGATCGAACTCGGCTCCTCCACTGTTGTCAACACTTCCGTCGCCGCCTGCAGTCGCTCCCGCAGCAAACTCGATCGTCCGTACGGCAGCGCCACCGTCGCGATCCGCTCATCCGCCGCGAACAGTTCCGCATTCTTCTCCGGGCCCACCAGGCAAATTTCCGCGTCCGGAAATCTCTGCTTCGCAGCCGACAATACAACGCTCGTCACCGCCACGTCCGCGCCCAGCGTCACGCGCGAAAGGACAAAAACCTTCCGTACTTCGCCGCCTGGAAATCGACGTACCTGCCGCACCCGGCTGTAGCGCAGCAGCAGATCCTCCGCGTTATAATCCGGCAAAGCTTTCGAGATCACGTGCGCAAACAAGCGCGCGTACACATCGCACAATGCCGGTTCGAACAGGTCGCCGAGCTTTTCGATTACGATGCCAAACAGCGCTCGTGTCGCCGCTCGCGCCATAAACTCATCTTCTTCGTCGAGCGCCCGTTCGATCAGGTCATCGAGCGCCCGTCCCGGCCACGTCCCGTCCCGCAGGCACGCATCCAGGACTTCCTGTGCTAATTCACTCGCCGGTATACTTGCCAATTAGTAACCCCAGCCTCTGTTTCGCTTCAGCCGAGATAGCCGCCCGATCCGTAATGATGGCGTGCTTCAGAGCCGAGGCGCATTTGCAGTCCCGTGTCGCCGGCAGCGTGCGGATCACCTCGGGTACCAGCTTGCGCGCATTCTCCGTATTCTGTTTCAATACGCTGATAATCTGGTCCACCGTTACCACATCGTGCGCTTCATGCCAGCAATCGTAATCAGTCACCATCGCCACCGTGACATAACAGATTTCCGCTTCCCGCGCGAGCTTCGCCTCTTGCAGATTCGTCATGCCGATCACATCCATGCCCCAGCTTCGATACAAGTTCGATTCTGCCCGGGTCGAAAAAGCCGGACCTTCCATGCAAAGATACGTGCCACCCAGCTTACTCTTAATGCCCGTCTTCGTGGCCGCAGCGTGCACCGTACGCGCCATTTGTCCGCATACCGGGTCCGCAAAACTGATATGCGCCACTACACCGTCGGAGAAAAACGTCGAAGTGCGCCCGCGCGTCCGATCGAAAAACTGGTCGGGAATTACGAAATCGAGCGGCGCGTGTTCCTCCTTCATCGATCCCACGGCGCTCAGTGAAATAATCCGCTCGACTCCCAGCATCTTCATTCCGAAGATATTCGCGCGAAAGTTCAACTCCGACGGAGACAGCCGGTGCCCGCGTCCGTGGCGGGCCAGGAAGGCTACCTTCCTGCCTTCCACATCCCCGATCACGTAAGCGTCCGAAGCGTCTCCAAAAGGCGTTTTGACCCGCACCTCTTTGAGCCCTTCGACTCCCATCAGCGAATAAAATCCGCTGCCGCCAATTACCCCGATCTCCGCTACGGTATCCAAATTCAGTTTTGTCCCTTTCCTATTTCTGTATCAACTCGAGCAGCACGCCGCCCGTCGAGGACGGATGCACAAACACATATTGGTGACCGCCCGCGCCCGCTCGCGGTTCGTGTAAAACTCGTGCGCCCGCATTCTTGAGCCGCTCGGCGGTTGCCTGCAAATTGTCCACTCGCAGCGCTACGTGATGCAAGCCCGGGCCGCGCGTGTCCAAGAACTTCGCGATCACCGATTCGCCATCGGTCGGCTCCAGCAACTCGATGCGCGGGCCGCCCACCGAGAGCATCGCCACATGCACCCCTTCTGCGTCCACCGTTTCGCGCCCGCTCACCGCGACGCCCAGCGCATCTGCATAGAACTCGAGCGACTCCTCCACGCTGCGTACCGCAATTCCCAAGTGATCGATTTCGACCGCCATCGTGCTATTCCGTCTTCATCATCTCAATCAGCATCTGATCAACCGCCGTATACGGATCTTCTTTCTTCTCGGCGACCCGGTCCGCATGTGCGTTTACGGCGCCTTCCGATATCGCCGCCAGCAGTTTCGCCTGCATCATTTCCTGCAACCGATAACGCCATCGATCCCGCCGCGCAGCAAGCAAATCCTTTTCGCTCCAGACTCGCTCTGTCAGTGCGAGCAATTCCGGGAGACCATCTCCGCTCTCGGCCGAAACACGTCGCACCGGTGTGGCCTGAGAGCGCGCCGCGTTCTCCGCCAGACTCTGCATCGCTCGAATCTCCCCCTCCAAACGCGCCGCGCCCGGCAGGTCGGACTTATTGATTACGAATAAATCCGCGATCTCCATAATGCCTGCCTTGATCGCCTGTATGTCATCGCCCATTCCAGGCATCAGCACGACCAGCGTCACGTCGGCCAATCGCGAGACTTCGACTTCGTGCTGTCCAACGCCTACGGTTTCAATCAGCACCCAATCACGCCCCGCCCCATCCAGCAGCAGCGCCATTTCCAGCGTCTCTTGCGCCAAGCCGCCCAAACGCCCGCGCGCCGCCATGGAGCGAATAAAAACACCAGGATCTGCATGATGATCCTGCATTCGCACCCGGTCGCCTAAAATCGATCCGCGTGTAAAAGGACTGCTCGGATCGACCGCTACAATCCCGACGCTTTTGTCCTGGGCCCGCAGCAACTTCGTCAGCCGATCAACCAGCGTGCTCTTGCCTGCGCCAGGTGGCCCGGTAATGCCAACCGTCTTGGCGCGCCCGGTACGCGCGAACAGGCCGCGAATCACCGCGCGCCCAATATCGGTCTGGGCTTCTATGAAGCTCGCCGCTCGCGCCAACGCACGCAAGTCTCCCGCCAAAACACCCCGGAGAAGCTGTTCGGCATCCAATCTATTCTTTTAGCAGTTGGCGCGCAATCACCAGCCGCTGTATCTCGCTGGTACCTTCGCCAATCGTGCACAGTTTCACATCGCGATAAAACTTTTCGACGCCGTAGTCCTTGATGAATCCGTACCCGCCATGAATCTGCAACGCTTCATCGGCCACGCGCACGGCCATCTCCGAAGCAAAAAGTTTGGCCATCGCCGATTCGCGCGTCACCCGCTTACCCGCGTCCTTCTTCGCGCCCGCACTGTAAATCAACCAGCGCGCCGCCTCGATTCCGGTCGCCATATCCGCCAGCTTGTGTTGAATCGCCTGAAACTCGGATATAAACCGTCCAAACTGTTTTCGCTGTTTCGAATATTTGAGCGCGGCCTCATACGCTCCTTGCGCGATCCCCAAGGCGAGCGCCGCAATCGAAATACGACCGCCGTCGAGGGTCCGCAGACTGTCTACAAATCCGTCGCCCGTCTTCCCAAGCAGCTGCGTTGCCGCGAGGCGGCAATCGGTAAATACCACTTCGCCGGTGGCGCTCGCCCGCATGCCGAGCTTGTTCTCTTTCTTGCCTACGCGGAAACCCGGCATGTTCTTTTCCAGGATGAAAGCCGAAATCCCATGCTGCGACGCCGCCCGGTCCGTTACCGCCATAGCCACGCACACGTCGGCATAGTGCGCGTTAGTGGTAAACGTTTTGCCGCCGTTCAGGACCCACTCGCCGTCGCGCCAGGTAGCGGTGGTACGAGTGCCCGCCGCGTCCGAACCCGCCTCCGGCTCGGTCAAGGACCAGCAGCCAATCCACTCGCCCAGAGCCAGCTTCGGGATGTATTTCCTTTTCTGTTCCTCAGTGCCCGCCAGGTAAATATGATTTGTGCAAAGCGAATTGTGCGCCGCTACAATCAGCGCCACGCTCGGATCCACGCGCGCCAGCTCTTCGATAATGATCGAGTACTCGATATAGCCGAGCGCCGACCCGCCCAGCTCTTCCGGAAAAATTGCACCGAGTATCCCGAGTTCGCCAGCCTTCTTAATTGCTTCGAGTGGAAACGTCTGGTTCTCATCCCAATCGAGCACATGGGGCGCAATCTCCGCCTCCGCGAAGTCGCGGATCGATTTCCGGAGCTGTAGCTGCTCCGCCGAATATTCCAAGTCCATAATGAGGGGCGTCCGGTAAGACGGTGTCTCCCGGTCAGCGTAACATCCTTGTGCATGGACAATAAAGACGAATGACGTTCCTGACGCCCGCGTCCGTGGAGGATCTCGCCTGTCTGCTGAAAGAACATGCCGGCAATTCCCGCTCGATCGCGATTGCCGGCAACTCGAGTAAGCGGCTTATGGCCGGCCCGCTCGGCGAACCTGATTTCGTCTTAACCACTGCCGGTCTCGATCGCGTGCTTGCCTATGAATCGGCCGATCTTACAATCAGCGTGGAAGCCGGCGCGCGTTGGGCCGATGTGCAATCGATTCTGGCTCAGCAAAACCAGATGATCGCGCTCGATCCACCCTTCTGGCCTCAGGCGACGGTTGGAGGCGTCATCGCAAGTAACGGCAGCGGCCCTCTACGCTGCGCTTTTGGCACTGCCCGCGATGTCGTCATCGGCATGCAGTTCGCTACGCTTGGGGGCAAACTCATTCGCGTCGGAGGCATGGTCGTTAAAAACGTTGCCGGTCTCGATATGGGCAAGCTGCTCATCGGCAGCTTTGGCACCCTCGCCGTGCTCACTTCCGTCAATCTTCGCCTCCACGCGCGCCCAGCCGAAACTGAGACTTTTGTTTTCTCTTTCCTTGATATTGAAAGTGCAGTTGCGCGGCGCAACACACTCCGGGCGGGCCCGCTGCGTCCGCTCGCGGTTGATATCCTCTCGGCCGCCGCTTCCGCGCGCGTCGGCTTACGTGGTTTTTCGCTAGCGATTCGCGCAGCCGGAAGTCCCAGAGTTCTCGCCCGTTACGCCGACGAGCTTGTCGGGAGCACTCGCCTTACCGGCAAGGAAGACGCATCGCTCTGGGAGGAGATTCGCGAATTCCCCGCTACCTTCCTCGCACGCCAGCCACATGGCGTCATTCTGTGCATCTCGACTCCGATCAGCGATCTCACGGCTCTTCTCCGCGAAATTCCCGGCGCCTTCATCTCACGCGCTTACTCCGGCGTCTCCTATGCGTTTCTCAGCTCCTTTGAACGGGTTCCTGCTATTTGGAATCTTGCTGCCGACCACGGCTGGCAGCTTGTTCTCGAATTCGCACCCGAGCAAATCCGCGCTTCCTGCAAGCTTTGGCTGCCCCCCGCCTCCAACAATGACAACACCTTTGCCATGATGAAGAGTGTGAAGCAGATGTTCGATCCCCGGCTGCTGCTGAACCATGCTCGTTTGTATGGCCGTCTCTAATCAATTAGAAGTGTTGCCTGGGGTGGCTACGTTGGCTGGTCCTGCACAGTCCGATCTCGATAAGTGCGTCCATTGTGGTCTCTGCCTCAACGCCTGCCCCACATATCGCGAGCTCGGCGTGGAAATGGATTCGCCCCGCGGCCGCATTTATCAAATGAATCAGGTCGCAAACGGTGCGCCCGTTACGCCGTCCTATCTCGAGCACCTCGATCTCTGCCTGGCTTGCCGCGCCTGCGAAACCGCCTGCCCGTCCGGTGTACCTTACGGCCGTATCATTGAAGCCGCCCGCGCGAAACTGCGGTCCACTGAAAAGGCCACCCGGCTGCAACGCTGGACTCAAGATTTTATATTCCGCAAGCTGCTGCCGTCGCGCGCTGCCTTGCAAGCTGCGGGCGCCGCTGTCTTCCTATACCAGTCGAGCGGTCTGCAAAAAGCGGTTCGCGCCACCGGCATTCTCAAACTCTTTGGCCATCGCCTCTCGCAAATTGAAGCGCTCTCACCCGGCGCGGAAATTCCCTTCTTTTATTCCAAAATCGGCCGCACCTTCCCGCCGCTTGGCTCACGCCGGTACAGAGTCGCCTTCCTGAGCGGCTGCATCGCCAACGTCTCCTTTGCGCGACTCAACGAAGCCACCGTTCGCGTGCTGCAAAAGAATGGCTGCGAAGTTGTCGTGCCTGGCGCTCAGAATTGTTGTGGCGCTCTACACGTTCATTCCGGCCGTGAAGCCGAAGCACAAACTCTGGCGCGGGCTAACATCGACGCGATACTCAATGACCCTGAGAAATTCGATGCGATCATCACGAACGCCGCCGGCTGCGGTTCCACGCTCAAGGAATACGACGAACTTCTCCACGCCGACTCCGTCTATCACGGCCGTGCGCTTCAATTCAAATCGCTGATGCGGGACATTACCGAGTTCCTCGCCTCGATCGAACTCAACCGCGAGCTTGGCCCTATAACCGAAACCGTCACCTACCAGGATTCCTGCCATCTCGCTCACGGGCAACGCATCAAAAACGCGCCCCGTCAACTACTCAAATCTATTCCCAGTCTCGTCTATCGCGAAATGCGGCTGGCGGATGGCTGCTGCGGTAGCGCGGGTATCTATAACGTCGTCCGAAACGAAATGGCTATGCAAATCCTCGAGCACAAAATGGAAGCTGTCAACGACACCCAAGCGACCCTTATCGTTACCGCCAATCCCGGCTGCATGCTCCAACTCGCCGCTGGAGCCCGGCTTCACGGTCATGGCCAGCGCGTCCTGCACGTCGTACAGATTCTGGACGAAAGCTACCGCAAGTACAACAAAACCGGGTCAGCCTGATCTTTTCCCGTTTATTAAGCGCACAAGGAGTCAGACTGCTCTGCCCCTTTTTCGCAAATCGACGTCTTTCGGGGCCGTCCAGGTTTAAGCCAGACGCGGTGAAAGC
>DATAYL010000525.1:0-8266 GCA_036272575.1 Bryobacteraceae bacterium
TCCGACGCAAAGCAGAACAACTGCGCCCAGGTTCTATTCCTCGACGCCAGCCAGGAGCAGCGGGTGGAAGAGATGGGCGGGATGAACATCATGTTCGTCGAGGGTGGCGCGCTGGTCACGCCGCCTCTCAACGACACGATCTTGTCGGGAGTGATACGGGAGAGTGTACTCGCGCTCGCAAAGGATATGGGGATCCCCACGCGAAATGAGGCGTATACGGCCGACCAGCTTTTGACAAAGCTGCGCACCGGAAAAATTGCTGAAGCGTTTGCTTGTGGCACCGCGGCTACAATTACCGGGATCGCCAGCTTCAAAACAGAAGATGGTGAATCGTTCGAGTTGACGGCGCCGGGTCCGATCTCGGAACAGCTTTACAACAAACTGGTTGCAGTTCAATACGGTCGCGCGGATGACAAGTACGGCTGGCGGCGGCAAGTAGTGAGCGCGAAGTCGCTGGCCTAAGCGCTCGAGCGTCTCAAAGTTGGAGGCGGATCTTGCAGCGCGTGAGCAAGGCGGAGAACGCCAGCATGAGCGCGGTGAAGACGGCGGCTTTGATGACCCCCGGTAATCCCCGCTGGAGTTCCACCGAGAGGTAGGACGTGCCGAGTGCGGCGTAGAATATGTCGGGCAGCAAGTAAGTAAGCAACGTATTCGAGCCAGCGGGCTTCACGAATGCAGCCCAAGCGGTGCGGCCTTTGACGTCGCAGATCCAATATAGAAGAAGAAAGATCAGCGTGCTAGCCGCGGCGCAATAGAAGCACCAGGTAGGCGTGGCGCGTATTTTCGAGATGCCGAGCGGAGTTAGGAGCGCGCCTGCAACAAAGAAAACGGCGGCACAACCGAACGCCCAGAGAGTTTTTTGCCGAAGGGTGGAAGCGACAGTCTGGTCGAGGAAGATGGTCGAGATAAGTATGCCGGCGGTGGTGATGAGACAGAAGGCGCCGGTGTTGAAGGGCCAGAAGTAGAACGGCAGATGGCCGGCAAACGGGAGCATCTTCGCCGAAGACAGAATGTTTAAGAGCGCAAACACGCCGAGCCAGGCAAACGGCGACCATTTCCAATTACGCGTGGGGATGTAGACCAAGCAGACGGCCAAATAGGTCCAGCCGATGAGGCCGAGGATTTCCCAATAGGAGAAGTCCAGCCAGGCGATCTGTCCGGACTCATTTGTTCGGCGGAAGATCAGAAACATCGCGGCCATGAGGAGCAGGCCGGCAAATTTCGCGAGGACGAATAGAGAGCGATAGCGCTTACTTCGTGGATAGATGTTCCAGAACAGGATCGCACCGACGAGGACGAAGAGCAGCCACGTGCCCTGGCTGATGCCCATCAGGCGCGGATCACCTTTTTCAGCGTTGGCGAGAGCGATACCCAGGACAACCAGACTTAGAGAACGCGCGGCAACGTGGAGCCAGAGTCTCGGTAGCGAGTTTTGTTTAGCTAGCCGATGGCGAACCGCGAGCGGAATGGACATACCGACGATAAACAAGAAGCCTGGGAAAACCATGTCGACGTAAGTCATGCCATTAGCACGTCCGGGCATGTGGTAGTTCCACCATGGCAGACCCTTTACGCTGGCCAGGTCGTTGACAAAAATCATGAGCAGCATGGTGAGCCCGCGGAACACGTCGATCGAAACAACACGCGTTGGACGGAGGTGCGGAACCGGAGGATCAAGCGACGAACGCAGCGGAAGCGTAGAGGCATTGGCCGGCATGCAGATTATTCTCCTCCGGCGGCAGCGGCTGGCAACGGATTTTCGTGCAGCCCGATATTAATGGCTTTCAGCAGAGCGCCGTCGGCATCGCCCGCGTAGTCCCAGAACATAATGCCGCCCAACTTATGCTTTAGAACATAACTGCACTTGAGGGTAACCGATTGGACGTCCTCATAGGAGACGAAGGTGTGGGCCGAGAGGTTGTAGAGATAGGGCACGGAGGCTGCATTGTCCCAGTACCTTACATAGCCGTTGGGCAAAAGTGTTTGCACAATGTCTTTGTAGTTGGCTGGGACGCGCGCCTCGCCACCGGACTGAAACAGGCCATGGTTCACATCGTTCACGTTGCCCCAAGCGTGACCGTAGAAAGGCACGCCGAGTACGATTTTTTTCGCCGGGACGCCAGCTTTCTGGTAGATTTTGACGGAAGCATCGGCAGAGATCGCTTTCGGGTCGTTGGGATTCGTGAACAGCGGCGCGTGATTTCCAGTGGTGTGATCGGAGGAAGGCTCGTAGTAGTCGTAGCACATGAGATTGACGGTATTAACGTAGCGCTGGACTTTGCTCATTTCCGTGTGATCGAGAAATTTTTGATTGGAACCGGTGGCGACAGAAGAGAAAAGCTGACGGCCGAGCTTGTGCTGCTCCTGGTTGAGCCGATGCCGCAACTCTTTTAAGAGAGCGGTGTAATTCTGCTTATCTTCGGGGCGATTAACGTTGCCGTTGCCGGGGAGGCCTGGATATTCCCAATCGATATCGATGCCGTCAAGGTCGTGCGCTTCAATGAAGCGCATGGCGCTGTCGATGAACTTTTGCCGGCTTTCGGCGGTGAGGGTCATATCGGAAAAGCGGCCCGACCAGGTCCAGCCACCGACCGAGATGAGTACTTTCAATTGGGGGTTGCGGGATTTCAGGCCAACGAGGGTTGCGAAGTTTTGCGTGTCGTGGGAAAAGCCTTCGACGATTTCGCCGTTTTCAATATTGGCGAACGCGTAGTTGATGCGGGTGAGTTCTTCGGCTTTGATCTGATCGGGAGTGAGCACTTCGTCTTTGGCGAAGACATAGGCGATGATGGCTTTCGGTTGTTTGGACTTGGCCAGCAGGGCGGCTGGGAAGAGTAACAGAAGGAGCACAAGGACAGGGCTGGCGAAGCGTTTCATTGAGATGATTGGTGAATTCATCATAGTGGAACAGTGCAGAAGGGGCTCGTACTTCTTAATACTGTGCTGGATGTGCAAGAATCGGCATCCAGGACATTAGGAGATAAACGATGAAGGCAGTCCAAATACACGGTTACGGCGGCGTGGAGCAATTGCGTTACGAGGATGTGGCGACGCCCGAGCCGGGTGATGGCGAAGTGCTGGTGCGGGTGATCGCGACGAGCGTGAATCCGATTGACTGGAAAATACGGAGCGGCGAGGCCAAGGACCGTTTCCCGGTGAAGTTTCCCTTTATCCTTGGCCGCGACTTGGCGGGCGAAGTGGTGAAGGCCGCGACGGGCGTAACGGCGTTTGAGAAGGGCCAGCGGGTAATGGGAATGGTTAACAACAGTTACGCCGAATTCCTCACGGCGCCGGCCGATTCGCTGGCAATTATTCCCGACGGACTCGCACCGGAAGAAGCGGGTGCGTTGCCATTGGTTTTGACGACGGGCGCGCAGCTGATTGAACACATAAACCCAAAATCCGGACAGAAGATTTTGGTGACCGGCGCGTTGGGAAACGTGGGACGCGCGGCCGTGTTCCTGGCCAAACATTACGGAGCGCGGGTGCTGGCGGGTGTACGGGCCAATCAGAAGAAAGAAGCGGAATCCCTCGGCGCGGCCGAAGTCGTTGCTATCGATGACGAGCGCGCAATACAAGCGCTGCCGGAGCTGGATGCGATTGCCGACACGGTGGATGGCGAAACGATCGGCAAGCTTCTGCCGAAACTGAAGAAGGGCGGTATTTTGGGTTCCGTTCTGGGTAAGCCAGCGGCGGCGGAAGGCAAAGACATTTACGTGGAGGCGTTTATGGCCCAACCGGATGCAGACCGTTTGCAGCAGATGGCGCGGGCTGTGCAGGAAGGGGAGTTTCAGATTCCGATCGCAAAGCGTTTCAAACTGAAGGACGCAGCAGAGGCGCAGAAGTTCGCCGAGCAAGCCAGCGGCGGGAAGGTGCTTCTGGAACCATGAGAGTGGCGACGGCGGTATCGTAAAAGTGGAGCTCCGATGACTTACAAACTGACTGTGAACGGAAAGACGCAGACGGTAAATGCTGAACCGGACACGCCACTGCTATGGGTTTTGCGGGACGTGCTGAATCTACACGGAACGAAGTATGGGTGCGGAATCGGGCAGTGCGGCGCATGCACGGTGCATCTGAACGGGCAGCCGACGCGGTCGTGTCAGATTCCGGTAGCGGCAGCTAGCGGTCCTATCACCACGATTGAAGGACTCTCGAAGGACGGTACACATCCTTTACAAGTGGCTTGGCGGGACGTGGATGTTCCGCAATGCGGCTATTGTCAGGCAGGGCAGATTATGTCTGCTGCCGCGCTGCTGAGCAAGCATCCGAACCCGACGGATGTGGAGATTGACGAGGCAATGAACGGCAATCTGTGCCGCTGCGGAACGTACTTGCGTGTTCGAAAAGCGATACACGTGGCGGCCAAGCACGGCGTCGGTGGACAGCAGGCTGAGTTGGTGGGAGCAACCGCGGGTTCTGGAAAGGTGGAGGCATAAGCCATGCAAGTCAGCCGCAGATCTTTCTTACAAGTGACGGCTCTTTCGGGCGGTGCAATGATGCTGGGCTTGCACGTGGTGGAGCCGCAGAAAGTGTTTGGGCAAACGCCGCCGGCTCCGCCGCCATTCGATGCGAAAGCGTTCATCAAGATCGCGCCGGACGGGACGGTGACGTTAATTTCGCGTAATCCGGAGATCGGGCAAGGCATTAAGAACATGTTGCCGATGCTGATTGCCGAAGAGCTGGATGTGGATTGGAAATCGGTCAAGGTCGAGCAGGCGGACTATAGAGCCGAGTACGGATTGCAGACCACGGGCGGCAGCCGGGCAGCTTCAAACAACTGGATTCCGATGCGGCAGGTGGGCGCGGCGGGACGGCAAATGCTGATCGCGGCGGCGGCGAAGAAGTGGGGCGTGCCGGAGAGCGAGTGCTTTACTTCAAGCGGCCGGGTTTATCACCGCGCGACGGACCGTTCGCTTGGTTATGGCGAACTGGCCGCGGCGGCTGCGGCGATGCCCGTGCCTGATCTGAAAACGCTGAAGTTTAAAGACGCGAATTCCTACAAGATCATCGGCAAATGGACGCCAGGCGTGGACGTACCAGACATCACGGTGGGTAAGCCGATTTTTGGGATCGACTTTACGATGCCGGGAATGCTGTATGCGGCGTACGAGAAGTGTCCGGTGTTCGGCGGCAAAGTCACCAGCGCCAATGTAGACGAAATCAAGAAGCTGCCGGGGATCAAGGACGCATTCGTGGTGGAGGGCACGGTGAAAGTGACACCGCTGACGCCGGGCGAACCGGGACTCGAGCCGGGCGTGGCGATCGTCGCAGAGACCTGGTGGGCGGCGCAATCAGCGCGCAAAAAGCTGAATGTGCAATGGGATTTGGGTCCAGCCGCATCGCAGAGCAGCACGCAATTTGCGGCGAAGGCCGCGGAACTTTCGAAGCAGCCGCCGGGCCGAACATTGAAGAAGGACGGCGATATCGACAATGCTTTCGGAAACGGCGTGAAGGTGGTGGAAGCGGCCTATTCATATCCGTTTATTTCACACGCGCCGCTCGAGCCGCGGAACTGCAGTGCGCAATTTAAGGATGGAAAGCTCGAGATCTGGTCTACGACGCAGCAACCGGCAAGGGGTCGCGGGCTGGTCTCGAAGGTGCTCGGTATTCCGGAAGATGACATTACCATCCATCTGCTGCGCGCGGGCGGATCGTTCGGGCGCGGTTTGACAAACGACTATATGACTGAGGTTTCGCACATCGCGAAGACGGTGGGCGTACCGGTGAAGCTGGTGTGGTCGCGCGAGGACGATATGATGCACGACTATTATCGTCCCGGCGGGTTCCACTTTTTGAAAGGCGCGGTGGACGGGTCGGGCAAGTTGGTGGCCTGGCAGAACCATTTCGTGAGTTACGGCGAAGGGGATAAGTTTGCTTCATCGGCGGCGATTACGCCGACCGAGTTTCCATCCGGCTTTACGCCGAATTTTGCGATTTACTCATCGGTGATGCCGCTGGAGTTGAAGACGGGAGCGCTGCGCGCGCCGGGAGCGAATTCGCAGGCATTCGTCTTTCAATCTTTCATCGACGAGCTGGCGCATGCGGCGGGACAAGATCCGGTGGAGTTTCGGCGCAACTTGCTGGTTGAACCGGGCAAAGATCAAGTGGCGGCTGGTGCGAAGCAGAAGGTGGAGAACGAGCCCGCTCCGACCAAAGAAGCGTCACATAAACAAACCTACGATGTGGGACGCATGCGGAAGGTGATCGATGTGGCGGTGGAAAAATCCGGCTGGGGCAAACGCAATCTGCCTGCCGGGACGGCGATGGGCATTGCCTTCCATTACAGCTTTCAAGGCTACTTCGCGCATATAGCGGAAGTAAGCGTGAAAGGGAAGCAGATCAAGGTGAACAAGGTTTGGGCGTGCGGCGATAACGGCAGCCAGATCATCAATCCAAGCGGCGCCGAAGCGCAGGTGCAGGGCGCGGTTATCGATGGTTTGAGCGAGTTGATGAGCCAGGAGATTACGCTCGAAGGCGGCAAGGTGATGCAGACCAACTACGACAAGCATCAATTGCTGCGCTTTCGCCAGGCGCCGGAAATCGAGGTGCATTTCGTGGCGTCGGATAATCCGCCAACGGGGTTAGGCGAGCCGGCGCTGCCGCCGATTTTGCCTGCGGTGTGTAATGCAATCTTTGCGGCTTCCGGGGTGCGTATTCGGGAGTTGCCGCTGGCAAAGAGCGGGTATTCCTGGGCTTAGGCAGTTGCCCGGCCGCCTGGGTCCCATGAAAATGCGGAAAATTGGGTGTTTCGGGAGTTTTTCCCGTCTATAAAAAAGGGGGCCTAGCAGTTTAAGTGGGTTTGGTAGAAATAGCCACTCCTACAAAGGAATCGGCGCAGCCGTAGTAAAGGAACCACTTTTGGTGGAAGAGGACCAAACCTTCCGCGAAGGTGGTGCCGGCTACGTACTGGCCGGATTTTTCGAAAGGCAGCTGCGGTTGTAAAACCGGATTGAGTGTGCGCTCAAGCAGTTGTTGGGGATTGTCTTTGGCGAAGAGCGCTTCGCCGACGCCGTAGGCATTCGTTGCGCTGTTCTTGCCGTTGTAGAGCACGACAATTCCGCGGGCGGTAAGAACGGGCGGCGGACCGGTCTCAGGAAAGCTACTGTCGAAGCGGCCAGGCCGCTTATTTAGAACGTTGACGAGGTCGCCGTTCGGGGTTTCGACTGGTGTCCAATGGATCAGGTCGGGGGAGGTGGCGAGATGGATTGAGCCCTCGCCCCAGAACATCCAGTACTTCCCTGCAATTTTGGCGGCGACGAGGCGATCGTTGTCGATGCGGGTGACGATACCGCCCGATTTGTACCGCAATGTAGAGTATTTGCCGGAGAAGACAGGGCCGTATTTGCGCCAATGCACGAGATCGCGCGAGGAAGCGATGCCGATGTCGTAGGTCTGGCGGTTCCATTGCGTGTAGGTGAGGTAGTAAGTGCCGTCTTCGCTTTCGACAAGGCGCGGATCTTCCACTCCACCGGGCCACTCGCGGCTTTTTTGATCATCGTTAGCGGGGAAGAAGACAGGTTCGGGCTGGCGCGCGAAGTGGATACCATCAGAGCTTTCGGCTAGACCTAAACGTGAGGTGTGCATGCCAATCTGCATGGCGCCGGAATCGTCTTCCGCGCGGTAGAGAACTTCAATTTTGCCGTCTTTTACTGCGGCGGCGGGGTTGAAGGTGTGGAGGGCTTCCCAGCGAACGGGTTTACCGGTGATGGGGTCTTCGAAGGTGGAGTGTTTGATGGGCGTGATGACGGGTTGCGTGACGGGACGACGGAAAGGACCGATCTGCCACAGAAGAGCGCCGAGCGCGAGGAGCCAGGCACAACTAGGCAGCATGCGACTCCTAAACAACACGTGCACGACGGGCGCGGGATTGAGCGCGCCGCCCAAAGAGTTGCGGTGCTGCGCTTGTGACCAGCGGCGCGCATCCGCGCCCTTTGCACTCGATGAAGCGTAAGGCGGCGGAGTTCAGGCAGTAGCGCAAGCCGGAGGGCGGCGGTCCGTCGTCGAAGACGTGGCCGAGGTGGGCGTCGCACTTGCGGCATAAGACTTCGGTGCGGGGGACAGAGAGCGAATTATCGATGCGAGTCTGGATATTCTGCGGGGCGATGGGTGCGGCGAAGCTAGGCCATCCGGTGCCGGAATCGAATTTGTCGCGCGAGAGAAATAATGCGGTGCCGCAGCAGGTACAGAAGTAAGCGCCAGGAGTTTTGGTGTGCCAGTAGCGATTCGCAAAGGGGAGTTCAGTAGCGGCGCGGCGCGTGACGGC
>DATAYL010000526.1:0-45373 GCA_036272575.1 Bryobacteraceae bacterium
GGCGTGTCGAAACGTAGCTTCGATTCGCCGAGAAACTCATGACAGCCCGAGAAGGCGGTGCGATTCTCAAACTCGCTTCTATCATCGTTGACGATCCGCAGCAGGGCTCTCCGCGGAAGCAGGAACTGTGCATCATTGAGAAGCACACTCGCATAGTCGAGAGTGGTCGTGTCATCGCAGGCGTGGAGTTGTTCCGGTAACTGATCGACGTCAACAACCAGGCGCACTATATCGAAGCTCTTTGGATCGGCGAGAAATACACCGGCATACGGGACAATCGCGCTGTACGTCCTGTTCCCAACGGAGAAGCCGCTTTTATCAAACGGTACGCGAAAACCAAATTCCACGAGGGCGCGACCGTTGAACTCTTTGCGCCCGTTATAGCTGAAATTGGCAGTGTTGCCCCCGAAAATTGAGCTGAGTAATGCACCGAACGCGCCGGTCGAGGTTACTCCGCTTCCAACCAGATCGGCCAGGCTGCGATCATGAAACCTGTTTTCGCCCACCCAGGAATACATTTCGTTCTCATTCTGGGAAACGGCCACATCGAGCCGCAGCCGGTCAGACTGGCTTTCGTGTACCTTCCAGCCCGACTTCTTCCTGCCGTTTGCCAGGCCGTCGCAAGAACGGTGGGTAACTGCCGCTTTGGGCAGAAACGTCGATCGGTCAATCGTTTCTGTGCACAAATATTTCGGCAACCGGTCGAGCGTCGCCATAATATTCTTACGGATAGCAAGAAGCTGCTCCTGCTGAGCGGCGGACAAGCCGGGTGGCTCGGCATCATGCCTCACACTGACACCGGGCTGGCCCGCGGCTGGCGCGTCGAAGCGCAATGTGGACTCGCTGCCGAACTCATGGCAGGCCGAAAACGTCATGTTGTTCTCCGACTCGCTTCCATCGTCGTTGTTGATATGCAAACGGGCACTTGTTGGAAGAAGAAATTCGGAATGGTTCATTCGAACATACGCGTAGTCGAGAGTCGTGGCAGTCTCGCAAATCTTGAGTTCCTGCGGTAACTGGCCGGCGTGAACGGTTAAACGGACAAGGTCAAACGTCTGAGGATCGACCAGGAACGTGCCGTCATACGGTACAACGGCACTATACTTCCTGTCTCCGTGATGTTCCTGATCATTCACTTTGGTTTTGATCGAATAACCACCCTTTTCGAGTGGCACGCGATAACTGAATTGGGCGAGCGTGCGGCCTTGGAAGCTGGTATCGCCTTGGTACGTGAAACTGGCCGCGTCACTCGCAAAAATGGTGTTCAGGAAAATACCGAAAGCGCCCGTTGAGGTGACTCCACTTCCAAAGAGGCCGGCTGGAGCGTCGGCGCGGAAGCGATTTTCACCGAGCAGCGAGTACATCTCGCCCTCCCTGGAAACCGCTACGTCAAACGCTATCCGATCGGATTGGCTTTTCCGTGTCTGCCAGCCTGGTTTGTCCCGTAGGCGCGCCAGATAATCGCAGGAAAGGTTGGATGCCTCCGACGACTGCGGTTTTTGAGACGCCGATCTATTCGTCAAAGCCACTGTCGGCTGAAACGTGGCGCGATCGACCGTTTCGGTGCACAGATAGCTCGGCAGGCTTTCGACCGTCACCATTACCTTTTGGCGGACCTTCAGAAGAAGCTCGGTCGCGTCATAGGGCGACGGGTTGCGGGCTGCTTCCAAGGCAATAGAGAACAGGCAGAAGAGTAGCAGCCATTTCATTTCGATACCGACCAACTCTGCATCGCCAGTATATGAGAAAGCTGTTACGGCTTGATTTGTTTGCGCCGCGCCTTGGCTTGAACCGCGCCGAACGGGATGTTCTGCCGATAAACACCGACGAAATTACCGGAGCTAGGCTAGTTTTTTCCTCAGCAGGTCGTTGACGGCGGCAGGGTTGGCCTGGCCGCGGCTGGCCTTCATCACCTGGCCGACGAGGAAGCCGGCAACAGCGGTTTTTCCGGATTTGTATTGTTCGACTTGCTTGGGATTGGCGGCGAGCACTTCGTCGACGATTTTTTCGAGGGCTCCCGAGTCGGAGATTTGCTTTAAGCCTTCGCGCTCGATAATCACGGAGGCTGGTTCGCCTGTTTCGAACATCTTCGGCAGTATTTCTTTGGCCAATTTACCGGAGAGTTCACCCTGATGAATCAGGTCCACTAATTCGCCCAAATTCGCAGCAGAGACCGGGGACTCGGAAATGGTTTTACCAGCAGCTTTGAGGAGACCCATCAGGTCGCCGACCACCCAGTTGGCCGTGGTGCGGCCGTCGTTGCTGAGTTTGGCGGCTTCTTCGAAATAGTCGCCCGTTTCGCGGGTGAGTGTCAGTACCTGCGCATCGTACTCGCGGACGCCGTATTGGCTCACAAACCTGTCGCGCCGCTCGGCTGGCAATTCCGGCAGTTTCTCGCGTACCGTGTGCAGCCAGTGCTCGCTTACGGTTAGCGGCACGAGGTCCGGCTCGGGGAAGTAGCGGTAATCGTGTGCCTGTTCTTTGCTGCGCATCCCAACTGTCTTGCCCAGATCGGGGTTGTAGAGACGAGTCTCCTGCGTCACCTTGCCGCCCGCTTCGATCAGCTCGACTTGCCGTTCGATCTCGTATTCCAGAGCGAGTTTGAGATAGCGGAAGGAGTTCAGATTTTTTACTTCGGCTTTAGTGCCGAACTTTTCAGCACCGCGTAAGCGCACCGATACGTTGGCGTCGCAGCGGAGCTGACCTTTTTCCATGTCGCAATCCGAAACGCCGATATATTGCAGAACTTGCTTGATCTCGGTCAAATAGGCATAGGCCTCATCGGAGGAGCGCATGTCAGGCTCGCTGACGATTTCGATGAGCGGGGTGCCGGAGCGGTTCAAGTCGACATAGGTGAAGCGGTCGGAATCTTTGAAGCCGTCGTGGAGGCTCTTGCCGGCGTCGTCTTCCATGTGCACGCGGGTGATGCCAATGCGCTTCTTACCGGCAGGCAGGAGCAGATCTAAATAGCCATGTTCGGCGAGCGGCTGATCGTATTGCGAGATTTGATAGCCCTTCGGCAAATCAGGGTAGAAATAGTTTTTTCTGGCAAAGCGCGAGAAGGGATTAATCCGGCAGTGGAGGGCGAGGCCAGCGCTAATGGCGAGATCGACCGCCTGCCGGCTAAGCACTGGCAAAGCGCCAGGTAATCCGAGACAGACGGGACAAACGTTTTGGTTAGGGGCGGCGCCAAATTCGACAGGGCAGCGGCAGAAAATTTTGGTTTTGGTGCCTAATTGGACGTGCACTTCCAGGCCGATCACCGGTTCGTACCTGGTCAGAATGTCTTCGCGTAAGGCGCTAGCAGCCATCTCTTACGATTGTACGGGCAGGGCAGCAAACGATATTACGGGTCGCCGAGCTCATGTCGCCTCGCAGGCGTTTCGATTGGGCAGCCGGTCTTTTTGTCGCCGACCAGCAAAATCGATGTCGTCCGAGGGCGCTATGTCGGCCTTCAGCATGCATTGCAGCTGGTTCATAGCAAACTGATGCTCTGTGTCGTTACAGGCAGCCACGCAGTCTTGCGGGACCGCCAGCTTCAGGTCGCGCATATAAGCATCCCCGGCTGTGAACAATACGCAGCTATTAGTGGAGACACCGGTAACGATCAGTCGTTCGGTCCCGAAATGCTTGAGCAGTAATTCGAGCGGAGTTTGATAGAAAGCCGAGTGTTTCGGCTTCAAGACAAAGTAATCTTCCGAATCAGGAACAAGCATTTCGACCAGCGGCCGCCCCCGGGATCCAGGGCGAAGGGCCTGTTGGAGGATGTCCTCCAGATTGGATCGCCACCGTCCAAAATTGTCGTTGGCGTAGACGCAAGGGACGCCCGCCGCCCGCGCCTTCTTCTTCAGTGCAGCGATTGTCGGTCCGATGTGTTGGGCTCGTTCGAAGAGTTCATCTCCCCGAGGAAACTCAAAATCGTTGATCACGTCAATCAGCAACAGACAGGTCCCGTGATTATCCGGAGCACTTCCATGCAGGTCGTGCATTTCTCCAGGTAGAACTTTCACGTTTCTAATCTACAGCTTTGCCGGTTGGGGAGAATCGTGGTTTTTCCTCCATGTCGAGCATTGTCCGCCAGACTGCAATCCAGGCGTCGGACTGGTTCTCGAAGACCCACAGATCCCGACCGGTTGCATGGTATTGTTCACCAGAACGCTCGTAGACCATCTCATATCGAAAACTGACGACGGCCGTATTACCGGCGATGTCGATTTGATGATCGTGGTCGCGGAATTCATGAATTTTTGCGTTCTGACAGAAGTCGCTGAAGCCGGCAAGAAATTCTTCTCGTCCCTGTGTACGCCCGATGAAATTAGGGAAAACCATGACAATCTCCGGGTGCACCATTGGCGCAAGGCTTTCGACCTGGCCATTTAGCCAGACCCGGTTGATTTGACGCATCGTCGCGCCGACAGCTTCGTGTTTGGATTCCTGCGCCAATGAGTTGCTCTTTCTTATTTGCCCAAGACAAAGGCCGGATGTTGAGACATAACGTAGTCGGTCGAGACAAAAAAACAGCGGCAGGTCGTCGTTCACGCGGACCGAGACAAACCTACCGTCTAGGCCTTCGCCATCCCCCATTTCAAGGCGCACATTTTACGGGTGAATCGGCAAAGGACCGCGACAAATCCCGCAATGCCAAAAAGGACAAACGTGGAAGGCTCCGGAGTGGCTGGCGCCGGTGTCAGCGTAAACGAGGTGGGTCCGGAATACACGCCCGTTGCGCCTAATTCAGAGTAGACGCCGGGACTCTGCCCAGTGATTTGAACAATCCCTGAAGGGCCATAGTCTCCACAGTATATGCAGTTCATAGTGAAGGCAAAGCCGCTGTGATCGATGAACGGATTGCCCTTCGGATAGAGCAAATTGTCGGTAGCCGTAGTCAACCCGAGCGGGTTGGAGGGATCAGGCGGGATCAGCCCGGTGATAGTGTCGGTTTCTGAAGGAAGCAGGTACTGACCCATGTACCAATTCGTGGTTCGGGCGCCCGTGATGCCAGTAATCGTGAGTGCCCCGTTTACTGGAGTGTCGGTCGTTGTCAAGGTACCGCCTGCGGCAATGAACAGAGTGGCTGGTACTCCGCCAGTGTTAACCGGCATTCCCTGCTGGTTTACGAATGGTCCGCACAAATAACAGCTAACATTGAAGCTCCAACGGAAGGTATCGGCGCGAACTTGAAACGTCGCGAAGAAAGCCAGCGCGAAAAGAGCAGCTCGTAATCGCATAAGAAACCTCTGCAGTATGATATTCCCTATTTGTTACAAATAACCAGCCTCAATAATTGGCCATTTTTGTACCGGGTTACTTTCAAGCGGGAATTCCAAAAACTTTTTGCCGGAGTGTCTGTTTTGGGCCGGCCCGTTCGATCTATCGATGAACAGAGCGGGTGGGAAATGGAAGAAAGCTTTCAGCATGAAAGATCTTTTTGAAATAGCGGCGGCGG
Organism: Bryobacteraceae bacterium; assembly: GCA_036272575.1. Classification (GTDB taxonomy): domain Bacteria; phylum Acidobacteriota; class Terriglobia; order Bryobacterales; family Bryobacteraceae; genus Bog-105. Next base: position 5,447 of record DATAYL010000526.1, read on the forward strand.
AAGAAACAAAAGAACGGCTGGAGCGCCTGACGCCAGATAGCGAGCGGCGGTGGGGCAAGATGGACGTGACCCAGATGCTGGCGCATTGCTCGGCATGGATGGCGATTGCGGCGGGGCTGAAGTCTCCGCCGCGAAGTTTAGTGGGGCGTGTCTTTGGGCGGTTCGCAAAGTCAACGATTTTGAACGAGGCGCCGGTGCGACGCAACATGCCAACGGACAAAAGCCTGATTGTGAGAGAGCGAGGTGAGTTCGGGGCGGAGCGGCAGCGACTGGTTGAGTGGGTGGACCGCTTCGTAGCAGGGGGCCCGGAGGGATGCACGAGACATCCTCACAGTTTTTTCGGGCCGATGGCGCCGAAGGAATGGGCGATATTGGCGTACAAGCATCTGGACCATCATCTACGCCAGTTTGGTGCATAGCATGGTGACTTTTGAGGGGCCCATGCACAAAGTTTCTTCAGGGGTGCGGCCGACGCGGCGCACGGTTCTCACCGGTGCGGCGACGATGTTGTTGGAAGCATGGAACCAAAATCAATCGTATGCGGGGGCACCGAGAATGCAGAACGCGCAATTTTCTAAGGACGGCTTGCAGCGCCTCCATGAGGCCATGGCGGCTTATGTGGCGGCCGGGGAACGACCGGGCCTGGTGACATTGCTCTCCAAAAACGGAGAGACGCATGTTGACGCGATCGGCACACACGAGATAGGAGGCGGAATGCCCATGCGCCGCGACACGATCTTCCGTATCGCCTCCATCACTAAGCCGATCACCGGCGCAGCGACCATGAAGCTGATAGAGGAGGGCAAGCTGGCACTTGATGAACCGATTGACCGGCTCATACCCGAACTTGCGAACCGCCGTGTGCTCAAGCGGCTCGACGGTCCGCTCGATGAGACGGTTCCGGCGAAGCGTTCGATCCTGGTTAGCGATCTTCTGACAATGCGGATGGGAATGGGCGCGATCATGACGCCGGGAGAGTATCCCATACAAACGGCACTGATGGAATCGGGAGTATTTACGCCGTTTAAGATGCCGACCGCTCGAAACGCAAACGAGTGGATCGCGAAATTGGCAGAGTTTCCTTTGATGAATCAGCCGGGTGAAGTTTGGCGTTACGACACCTCAATTACGCTGCTGGGGGCGCTGCTGGAGCGTGCAACCGGTAAGCCGGTCGGCACGGTACTAGCAGAACAAATCTTCGAGCCGCTTGGAATGAAGGATACCGGATTTATGGTGCCCGCGGGTAAGCTCGAGCGTTTTCCGACCGCGTATCAAAAGAATGCCCGTACGGGGGAGTTGGAGGTTTGGGACGCTTCGGGCGAGAAGAGTTTCTTCGCCAGGCAGCCCGGCTTTCCCGGCGCCCATGGCGGGCTAGTGTCGACGGTCGATGACTATCTCGCATTTGCGCAGATGATGATGAACAAAGGCAAGGCGGGGAACCGGCAGGTGCTGTCGGCGAATTCGGTTGACGCAATGATGACGGACCACATTCCGGCCGATGTCAAAGCGCGGTCCACATTCATCCCGGGCTTTTGGGAAATGCGCGGCTGGGGTTATGCCGGCTCGATCATCAAGCAACATCTTCCGGGCGAGCCGCGCGGGTTCGGTTGGGATGGCGGTTATGGCACAGTCGCCTATTGGGATGTGCAAAGCGGCGCGATCGTTTTTATGTTTTCGCAGCGTCTGGTGGAATCGCCGGCATATTCGGATATTTTTCAGAAATTCTTTAGCGGCGCTTATGCGGCGGCCGGTGTTTGAAGGGCTGTTCGCACCTGTCCAGATTTCCACTGGCAGGCTCAGATGCCGGCATACCAGGCGTATCCGCCTTCTGGAGACGCGGAACCCAGGCCTTTACCAAAGGGTTTCAAGCTATCGGTCAGGGTGAGGCGTGTGATGTACTTGACGCTTTTGTAGCCAAGCTGCCGGGGAACACGCAGTCGAAGAGGTCCGCCAAAGCCGACGGGGAGCTCACCGCCATTCATACCGTGGGTGACAAGCGTTTGAGGATGCAGCGCGTCGGCCATGTCGATACTTTCCCACCAATCAGGTTGAATCGAACGGTAGATGACGTAGCGGGCCTGCGGGAGAGTTCCTACGAGATTAAGAAGGTGCGAGAGAGGCGCGCCAATCCATTCGGCGATGTAAGACCAGCCCTCTTCGCACGCCAGATGAGTGATTTGGCTACGCCGGGGCCAGCTCTTGATTTCAGCAAGCGAGAATGATGCAGGGCGCGCGACCATTCCGTCTACGGCCAAGCGCCAATCAGCAAACGCTCCTTGCTGAAGGTGCTTGAAAGTTTCGCCTAGCGGGGCCACCTGGTTGGCGAAGGGAGCCTTCGAAATCTGGCTGGGAGCGAACTCACGGGCCAGTGAGTGGCGAGTCAGTAACCGCTGGGCAGCATAGGTCAGCGTTTCGCCGGGGCCATAGAGGCCAACGCCATCGGGCGGAATGAGTCCATAACGCTGGGCAAGTTTTCGGGATGCGACGACCCCGGACGCACCCGCGGCGCTTACTACTCCAGCGGTGATTAATTTTCGCCGTGAGAGGGTTCTCATAGCTTCTCCATACCCGTGGCCGAACGACCGGTGATCATCGCTCGCATGCGCTTTCGGAATCCGGTAAGACAAACCATGGCGACGTGAACGAAAAGAAAAAGTACGAGCAGTCCAGAGACGAAGAAGTGGATGGTGCGTGCGGATTGCTGGCCACCCAAGACAATGACCGCAGCGGGAAACGCAGACGCGATGGCTGGGGACATGGCCAGGCCCGTCCAAATTACTAAAGGAAATAGAACGAAGATAACGTATAGATAAGTGATCCGCTGGAGCAAGTTATAGGACGTTAGTTCCTCGTCACTAGAAGTTTGGGGGCGCAAGTGTTGAGTAATTACGGCGCGGAGCGTGCGCCACGACATTTCAGCGCGATCGGGGAGCAAATTTCGCCGGAAATGCCCCTTAACTAATCCAAAGACTACGTAAAGCAGGCCGGTCAAAACAGCGAGCCAAGCGGCTTGGAAATGAAGGTAGCGGCTCCAGCCGTTCTGGTCAGGGAGCACGTAACCGTAGCCGGTCGGGACGGATGATCGAGAGGCCGGAATCGGCAGTGTGAAGAGCGGTGGAGTAAGCACGTTGCCGGCTTCACCCCAATAGAATCGCGGGTGAGAAATAACGATTTCAACTCCGCTGACGAGCAAGGCCAGGAAGCACAGGGTGGTAAGCCAGTGGGTGACCCGGACAACCGCAGAGTGGCGCATGGGAGCGGGGTCAGCCGGCATGGCCGAAGCAGACGTCGGGATCCAGACGGAGTCGGCCATTGGGAGATTGTACCAGCTAATGCGTATTTACGGCCCGAAATAGTAACAGTAGTAGTTCACCCTAGCCTTGCATGCGAAACGCTGTCGATGCGATCAGTTCTAACAGCTAGGGAAGTCGCTTACTTCCTTCGAGATCTCCAATGGGATTACTTACACCGAACGACATCAAGAACTTCAAATCTTTGTACACGCTGCAGCTCCGGTATCTCCTTTCCACTGAGAACCAGATTGTAAAGGGTCTTCAGAGCATGATCAAGAACGCAACAGATCAGCAGCTTAGACAGGCTTTTCAATCTCACCTGCAGGAAACGGAGGTTCACGCCAGTCGGCTGGAGGAACTTATCGGCGAAGTAAATGAGGGTGCTGTGGATGAGAAGAAGGATCCGATCATTACTGCGCTAATCGGCTCGGGAGAGAACATCGTCAGTGAGTCCGATGCGGGGCCGGTGCGCGATGCCGGTCTGATCGCCTCGGCACAAAAGATCGAGCACTATGAGATGGCCTCGTATGGCTCCGCTCGCGACTGGGCAAAGTTGCTAGACCATCCGCGTCATGCAGAAGTGCTGCAGAAAACGCTGGACGAAGAAAAGCACGCAGACGAACTACTTAGTAGCATTTCCCAGCGTGCAAACACGCAGGCAGCTGCTTCTGCTTCTTAGCCGCCGAGGTATGGAAAGAAGAGAACGCGCGCTTCAGGTAGCGCGCGTTTTTAGTTTTTGCTGAGACTCTTACCAGGCGGGGTGCTAAGCGGTGGCGGAACGGGTTACGGCCTTTTCGAAAGAATCCCGTGCGCTTGGCGCGAGAAGAGCCCAAGCTTTATCGTAATCGTCCTTCTCCTCGGCCTGAAGCTGTCGCGCGAGCTGCTCCGTTTTCGAGTCACCGGCCGCAGCGGCAACCGTAGCCAAAGATTCGTACATGGCCATTTCGGAAGCAGCGGCACCCACACACATGATTAAGTGCTGCGTATTCTTCTCCGCCGGCTCGTGTCCAATCTGTGCGGTAGTGGTCGAGAACGCGAGAACGTGAGCAAGCAGGCTTTTAGCGGTGGAAGGGCTACCGCCGAGTTCCCGAAGCCGATTCGCTAATCTTTCATGCTGGGTTTTGGCCTTGGCTGAAGCCCATTGGAAAAAACTCATGACGGCACCCTGTTCGCCGGTTTTTCCAAAGGTGGCAAGGGTATCTTCGAAGTTCCTTTCGGCAGCTTCGGCATCTTGAATATAGGCAACGATTACTTTTTCGCTAGTCATTTAAACCTCAGATGTTAGATCAAGCACCCGGCCGAAAATATACGCTGGATCATATGTTGTTTCTGCCGGCCTAACACATTTTCTGGCAGTTGGGGCGCTTGGCACATGTGTTAAAACGCCGTTTACTTGATGATTCTGTATTTTCTGAGTATTGCGACCGTTTTATCGATGGGCAGGGCGTTGACTGTGTGTCCGTTCCCGGTGGTTGTGCTGGCTCGAAACATGGAGTTGTAGACCGCCTCCTCGGTGGCTTCGATCACAGCGAGAAACAGCGGCGACATGGCTTCGTTAGTGATCACCTCGACGTGGCGGGTCAGAGATTTATCGGCAGTTTGGATGCGTAGTTCCGATGCGGTGGAGAATGCGATGGCATAGTCGCCGCTGCCGTTCGACGCGGCACTACCGGTGCGAGCGACACCGAGAAGCGCTCTTGCCGCCAGGCGCTTCAGATTGCGCGCGTCCATGGGTGCATCGGTTGCGATTACGATCATGCAAGATCCGTTGGCATGGTCGGCGCCGCTGCCGGGCTGCTGAAGTTCCTGGCGCAGATAGTATTGGCCCAACTCCCGACCGACAGGCGCACCGGCGATCGTCAGCACGCCGCCAAAGTTCGTTTGGACTAATACACCAACCGTGTAGCCACCGAGATTAGGAGGCAGACGGCGAGATGCGGTTCCGATGCCGCCCTTCCAGCCGAACACCACAGTGCCGGCGCCCGCGCCGACGGCACCCTCGTCGACCGGGCCGCTTTGAGCATTCTTGATGGCGGCGAACACGTCGTCGGGGGTAATGTGACGTCCACGAATGTCATTAAGAAATCCGTCATTCGTCTCGCCGACCACAGGATTGACAGAGAGGACATCTTCGTTGCCAGGGAACGCAAGCACGTAGCTGATGAGGGCGTCGGCCACGCGGGGCACGCTGGTGGTGGACGTGAGCAGGATGGGAGTTTCAATGTCACCCATTTCGTCCACCTGGGTGGAACCGGTGAGTTTTCCGAAACCGTTAGCGACAAAAATGGCGCCGGGGACTTTTTCTCGATAGAGATTACCGGTATGCGGCAAAACAGCAGTTACACCGGTTCGGATATTGTCGCCGCGAATGATGGTAGTCTGTCCGACTTCAACACCGGCAACATCGGTGATTCCATCAAGCGGGCCCACCGGCAGGATTCCGATTTTCAATCCAATATCCGAAGCGCGAGGGCGTGCGTGGGAAGGTTTGTCCTGAGCAAAGCCGGGCACCAACAAGAGTGTAATGAATAGCGGGATCATCCTGGCCATGGATGGTGATTATATCCGCCGCTGCCGCGGCGTTCCGGTACGGAGGCCAAATGTGTATGGCCCGGGCCATAAGTGCACTCTGGTTCTAGGCAGTGGCAACAATCTTCGCTTTGAGTATCGCGGAAGCGGTGTCGCCGAGCCAGAGGCGGAGCGACACTGCTTTCTAGTTTCCGGGTTGCATACAACTGCAGCCGGTACTTTTCGTCTGCAAAAAAGCGCTTGACGGAGCTGTTCTGTTGTATATACTCAGTATGTACACATGCCCGCTCTGGGTCTATCACAATCCGACAAGCGCCCCATGTATCTCCAGATCATGGAGCAAATCAAGCTGCGAATTGCCGTCGGCGAGTGGGTCAAAGGCCAGCCGATCCCCTCCATCCGCCAAATGGCTGTGGACCTTGAGGTGAGTGTCATCACCGTGAAGCGCGCCTACTACGAACTCGAACGCGAAGGGATCATCGTGACGCATCACGGGAAGGGTTCGCACGTCGCTTCCACGCCTGGTTTGGGTGCCCGCCTGCACGAGCAGGAACTCCAACAACATCTGGAGAAGGCGGCTCGCATCGCAGCGCAACTCGGCATGGCGCCCGAACAACTGGAAGATCGATTGCGCGAAGCCGGGGACCGTCTAGCAGAGAAAGAAAAGGAACTCATATGACAGATCTCGCCACGGATCTCGCTATTGAAGTGAGTGGAGTCAGCAAAAAGTACCGCTACTTCACGCTCGACAATATTCACTTGAAACTCCCACGTGGGCAGATCATGGGTCTTATCGGGGCCAATGGCGCCGGCAAGTCCACCACTATCCGCATTTTGATGGGTTTGGTACATCAGGATTCGGGCGAGGTTCGCGTGCTTGGCCACCGCATGCCTGCCGAACAGGTCACCACCAAGTGGGAGATCGGTTTCGCATCGGAGGACATGCGCCTCTACGATGCCATGACTTTCGGTTGGCACATGAATTTCATCCGGTCGATCTACCCGAATTGGGATGCCGCCTACGCGCAGGTTCTGATCAAACGTTTCGGATTGCGGGCGGATCAGAAGATCAAAGGCCTGTCGCACGGCCAGCGCGTGAAGGCGGCGCTGCTGCTGGTCCTGGCGCGGAAGCCCAAACTGCTCGTGCTGGACGAGCCCACTACCGGCCTCGATCCAGTAGCGCGCCATGAGATTTTGCGCGAATTAACCAACGTCATGGCCGACGAGGGCAGAAGCATCCTGTTCTCGTCCCACAACACCCAGGGCGTGGAACAGATTTCCGATCAAATCACCTTCATTGATCGCGGGCGCATCATCGATTCAATGGACAAGGAGGACTACCTCGACCGTTGGCGCCGGCTTCGCCTGGAGATCCCTGGCGGCATCGATTTGCCGCCGCTGCCCGGAATCATTGAGGTGCGGCGGGAAGGCAGATTGGCAGTCGCCACATCCAATGCTTTTATGCCCGACCTTGCCAATGCCTACGAAAACACTGGTGTCCGCGTTCAGCGCATTGAGAATATGACGCTGGAGGAGATTTTTGTCGCTAACGTGGAACACAGCCGTGAGGAGGTGGAAGCGTGACAAACTCAATCATCGGCCAACTCATTCTCAAAGATTGGCGCCTCAATCGCCTGATGATCTCGCTTTCGTTGGCCGTCGGCCTCAGCGCGTTGGTGATTGTGCAGGTCGGCGGTGAGGTCGCTCGTGTCTTCGGCAGTGTCTGGTTCTTTGTCTCCCTGTGTATTCTGGCCAGCATGCTTCCCGCCTCGGCCATCTTGAACGAGCGGAAGAAACAGACGCTGGCGTTCATCATGAGCCTTCCTGTTTCCTTCGTCCAGTACACCATCGCGAAAGTTCTGTCGAGTCTGGCAATGTTCCTGGTTCCCTGGCTCACGCTGCTCATCTCCGCGCTAGTTCTCATCGAGGCACGCCACGTGCGCCCTAACGGAATAATCCCGATGCTGCTCATCCTCGCCCTGCTGCCCCTGATTGCTTTCTGCGTCATCTCCGCGGCCGCACTGGTTGGAGAATCCGAAGGCTGGATGATGGCGGCCAGCCTTCTCTGCAACACCTCTTATTGGTTTGTCTGGTTCTTGTTGGCGCGCATCCCGCACCTGACTGCCGGCTGGAACGGCCCAGTCGCAGTTTGGAGTCCCGCAGCTCTCATGGTCATTTCCGGGGAATTGGGAACCATCATTTTCATAGCCGCTGTCACGTTCTTCTTCCAATCTCGGAAGCGTAATTTTATTTAGCTGATCTCGCTCGAAAACTCGAAAGGAAATGTCATGCGATACGTGTGTCTGTTTGCCCTGATCACGTCGACGCTGTGCGCGCAAGATGGCGCAGCAATCTATAAGGAACGTTGCGCGTCCTGCCATGATACGCCCGCGCCCCGCGTTCCCTCCCTCAACACGATAAAAGAAAAGAGTGGCGAAGCCATTTATCTGTCTCTGACCCGCGGCGTTATGCAGACCCAGGCAGCCGGTCTTTCCAGCGCCCAAATCATTGCTCTCATCACCTACATTGCGCCGACAGGAGGCGCGCGACCGGCCGCCCCCGACGTGATACCCACTTGCGCAAGTCAACCTGCATTCAAGGCTGGCGCGAACACCGCGGAGTGGAACGGCTGGAGCACGAGCGTCACCAATTCGCGGTTTCAGGATGCCGCCTCCGCTGGCCTTACCGCCGGCGATTTGGGTAGACTCAAGCTCAAGTGGGCCTTCAATCTTGGCGATGTCATCAACGCGCGGTCACAGCCTGCCGTCCTCGGCCGCTACGTGTTCATCGGCGCCGGGACCGGAGCACTCTACGCGCTCGATGCCGATTCCGGCTGCACCATTTGGGGGTTTCGTGCCGCATCCCCTATTCGCGGCGGCACTGCGATCGGTGATGCCGCCGGTACACCCGCGGTATTCATCGCCGACACACGCGCAAATGTATATGCGGTCAATGCTCAAACCGGCAAATTGATTTGGAAGGTTCGGCCTGTTGACCATTTCGCCACGCTGGCGACAGCCACACCCCGCTTTCACAACGGCGTAATTTACCAAGCCTTCGCGTCTTTTGAAGAAGGAGTAGGCGCTGATCCAAAGTACGAGTGCTGTACGTTTCGCGGCAGCGTCGTGGCCCTGAACGCCGCCAACGGTGAGAAGATCTGGCAAAGTTTCACCATCCCCGAAACCGCCAAGCCCACAGGCAAGAGTCCCTCCGGAACTCAGCAATACGGCCCGTCGGGCGCCGGCGTCTGGTCAACACCGACAATTGATGAGCAACTTGGCGCACTCTACCTGGCCACCGGAGACAACTACTCGGACCCGCCCACCGACACGAGCGACGCCGTTCTTGCCATGGATCTCAAAACCGGCAAGCTGCTGTGGTCAACTCAACTCACGCACGACGACGCCTACAACGACGCATGCTCCCTGCCCGTTCCCGGCAATTGTCCCCAGACGCATGGCTCCGATTTCGACTTCGGCCAGCCGCCGATTCTGCTCAACCTGGGGGAGGGCAAACGAGAATTGGTGATCGGACAAAAATCCGGAATGGCCCACGCCCTCGACCCGGACGCAAAAGGCAAAACACTCTGGCAGAGGCGCGTCGGCAACGGCGGGGTCTTAGGGGGTAGCCAGTGGGGCTCGGCATCCGACGGCAGCAAGATCTTTGTGGCCATCTCCGATGTTGGATTGGGCGTGGTCCGAGATCCGAAATCGGCCAAGGGCTATCGACTCGTGCTGGATCCCAAGAAGGGTGGCGGACTGTACGCACTTGATCCTCGCTCCGGCAAGATTCTGTGGAGCACCCCGGCAACGCCCTGTGCCGCCGGACGAACTGACTGTTCGCCCGCGCAGTCCGCCGCTGTTACCGCGATTCCTGGCGTGGTCTTCTCAGGTTCGGTCGACGGCCACCTGCGCGCTTATTCGGCATCCACTGGCAAAGTTCTGTGGGACACGGACACAGCGCGGAGCTTTGACACAGCAACCGGCAAACCCGGGCATGGCGGCTCGATCGACACCGCCGGTCCGGTAGTAGTTCGTGGCATGGTCTTCATCAACTCCGGTTTCGGCCAATGGGGCGGCATGCCAGGAAATATGTTCTTGGCCTTTTCAGTGCAGTGAGAGACCAGACATTTGGCGGAGATCGCGGCTCGCGGTTGGGATAAAGCTGTTCGGTTGAGTCCTCGGTCGGCCGCTAGGAACTGCATCGGAACTTGCCGCCCCACCGCTCCCACTCTGTCAATGCTGGCCAAAAGCGCTAGGATGATATGAACGCAGCTTAAAACCGGGCCACGCCGACAAAGGAATTTCTGCGCAGAGGGGGAGTTATGGCAGCACAGCCACCATTGAACATGAAGAAGGTGGAAGAGCTGGCCTTTCGAGTTGTCGGCGATATGGGCGGGGCATTCATCATGGCATTGGGCTTCATCGGAGACCGCCTCGGACTCTACAAAGCCATGGACGGGGCCGGCCCGATTACCAGTACAGAGCTTGCGTCAAGGGCGGGCCTCAACGAACGCTATGTGCGTGAGTGGCTGCGCGCCATGGTCGCCGCCGAGTACATCGACTACGACGCAAAGTCTCAGAAATATTCGATGTCGTCCGAACAAGCGTTCGTGTTGTCGAACGAGGACAGTCCGATGTTCGTTGGCGGCGGGTTCCATTTTACGGCGCCATCGCTTTTGAACGTGCCGAGGATCATGGAGGCGTTTAAGAACGGCGGCGGAATCCCATACTCGGAAATTGGCGACGAGATTCCACCGGCCATTGAGCGCTTCTTTCGCCCAGGTTATGTGAATTTCCTGAGCAAGGATTGGCTAGGGGCAGTGCCGGGATTGATTGCCAGACTCCAGAAAGGGATCGCGGTTGGCGACGTGGGCTGTGGAAGAGGCCAATCCACGGTGGCCATGGCTAAGGCTTATCCCAAATCCCGATTCCTCGGTATCGACTACGATGGCAGGAGTATCACTGCCGCCCGAAAGTTGGCCGAGAGGGCGGGTTTGACGAACGTGGAATTCGTCCAAGGTCCAGCCGAGCAAATTTCACAGGACCGCAAATACGACCTGATCTGCAGCTTTGATTGCATTCATGATATGGTCGACCCAATTGCGACTCTAAGAGCGATTTACAGCGCTTTGGCATCCGATGGCGTTTATCTCTGGTCGGAACCTAATTGCTCGCATGAGGCTCATGAAAATCGAAACCCACTCGGTCGAACCTTTCATGCGATAAGTCCGTTGCACTGCATGACTGTTTCGCTGGCTCACAATGGCGCCGGGTTGGGAACCGTGATCGGGGAGCGAGGCGCGCGCGAACTTGCAGGAGAAGTCGGATTTTCAAAATTCGAAAAGCTGCCCATTCAGAATCCGTTTAACCAGTTTTTCGCGCTCGGGCGCTGAGTACGCGGCGAGGCGCGGAGCCGATTTGATCTCCTGAAAACTCCGCTTACGAAAGCGCTTAGTCGAGTCACCGAATCGCCGACCACTCAGGAGCAAGTCGTAACACTGCGGCGTCACACGCGAGTTGCCGACTGGCAAGCCATTCCGCATCTCCCGTCAGGAGCGATGAACTTAAGGCGCTGTTTTAAGACATTCTGTACAATTCTTGTGGTTGGGACAGTACCGCAACGGATCGCGGTCGATGGTTTTTCGACCCGCAGTCGACGCATGCAACGCGTTCACGACGAAAGCCGCTCGGGTTCGGGAAGCGACGGCAAAGGTATGGCCAGCGGTACGGCACAACTCGCAGGAAAGATCTCACATTCCGACTTGCGCCTGCCATAGGGGCACGAATGTCTAATTGGAATAGCGAGAATCTGAAAAGCAGACTTCCAGCAATTTACACGCTCCTAATTCAGGAAATGACTGACTGTGGTTTGTTCATCATGGATCTGGAGGGAGTCATTCTCAGTTGGAATCCGGGCGTGGAGAAGCTTCTCGGGTATCAAGAATCAGAGTGGCTCGGACAATCCGGGGCACTAATTTTCACGCCGGAGGACCAGGCAAAAAATATATTTCAAGCGGAAATCAGAGACGCCATTGAAACCGGCCACGCCGGTGACAACCGCTGGCACGTGAGGAAAGATGGCAGCCGCATTTTCGTCGATGGCGTTCTGGTCGCTGTTCGGGACGAGAGGGGCTTGATTCTCTGCCTAGCCAAACTCATGCGGGATGGCACCAGCCGGCAGATCTCTCAACGCAATCTTCAGGTAATCGAGGAGCGTTTTCGCCTCGCGCGGGAAGGGGCTGCTTTGGGCATTTGGGACTGGGATGTTCTCGCGGATTCTATCGATGCTTCCGAAAGTTACTACCGAATAATGGGGATGACAGTTCAAAGAGAGCCGGTGAACTACGAGAAATGGGTTTCTCTGGTTCATCCGTGGGATCGGGAACGTATCGCTCTCGGTACTCGTGAGGCCCTCGAGACCGGAGACTTCGATCACGAATTCCGTGTGACCTGGGCGGATGGCAGTACCCACTGGATACATGCCAAGGGTGTCGTTCAATATGCCAATGAACGGCCGGTGCGGATGGTCCGCGTATTACGAGATATCACCGCCCAGAAGTTGAGCGAAGAGGCGCTACGCGAAAGCGAGGCTCGGAACAATGCCATCCTGCGTGCTTCGTTGGATGCCATTATTCTGATGGACCAAGAGGGAATACTTCAGGAGTTCAACCCAGCCGCGGAAGAGATGTTCGGGCAATCGCGAGAAGCGGTAATTGGGAGACCTCTGGCTGATGTGATCATTCCTCCACGGTTGCGCCAACAGCATTGCGAAGGACTGAATCGCTATCTTGCAACCGAGGACGCTGTGATTATCGGACGTCACATCGAAACGGAAGGGCTGCGTTCGGATGGAACTGAGTTCCCGGTGGAACTGGCTGTCACGCGAGTGCCGATCGGAGGAGCCCCGCTTTTCGCCGGTTACGTACGTGACATATCGGAACGGAGGCGGACAATTCTGGCTCTCCAGCGTTCTAATCAGGAGCTCGCCGAATTTGCGCACGTCGTTGCTCATGACCTTCGAACGCCACTTCGAAATATTGGTACCTACGCGCAAATTCTCATCAAGCGACATCAAGCGAGCCTTGATGAGAAAGGGAACGAGTTCCTCTCGGTAATTCGCCAAAGTGTCGCCGCCACGCAAGCGTTGATTGACGGGCTCCTCCGGTACGCCGAATTGGGCGAAGTGGAATTAACCCGGGAGAGCACAGATATGACCGCCGTTGTGAACACAGTACTCAATTTAATGAAATCGAGTCTTGAGGCGGCTGATGCGAAAGTCATTTTTAGTGACTTACCGATCGTCGAGTCCGATTCCCTTCAGCTACAGCAGGTTTTCCAAAACCTCATTGGGAATGCCATCAAGTACAGGAGAGAGGATCCACCCCGTATCTCAATCCGGTCGAGGCGATCGAGCGATTGCTGGATCGTGAGCGTGAGGGACAATGGCGAAGGCATTCGTCCGGAAGATCAAGAACGTATTTTCCTGCCCCTCAAACGTTTGCATGGAAATGAGATCGCCGGGACCGGGCTTGGGCTGGCTATTTGTCGGGCGGTAATGAAACGCCTAGGGGGGCGCATCTGGGTTGAGTCGGAGCCTGGCAAGGGGTCCATTTTCTATTTCACGGTGCCCCATACATCGCTAAGACAGCGATCGACGAAGGAACAAGATCTTGGGGGCTAGTGTCGGACAGGGATATCTTCATGGTGCGGCCAGCGAGGACGACTCCAGTCGGGACAACCGCTTCTGCGGATCGTATTGCGGTGAGGCGATGTTTACTCAGGGGCTCAAAAACGTCATGCGAAACTGAACAAGCACCTCTCGAAACCGGAAATGGTTAGTCAGCTCGCCTGCCATGGTTCGTTAGAGCCCGCTGTCATGCCGGGAACGAAACTCTTGGGTAGATTGTTGTTTGAGGCTGTGTGGAAGCCTCGGCGCAATCCGCCACATTCTCCCTATCCTAAGTTTCGAGCGTTCTAATATTGGTCTGCCGTGAGTAGACCTCCGGGATAAGTCAGAAGAGGCCGGAAACAACAGTGACAAGCGGTTTAGAGCAAGCAAACACGCACTTTCGTATCACCACCGGGATCACCAACCTGGATTTCATCCTCCGAGGAGGGCTGCCACAACATCGAATGTATGTTGTTGAAGGAGACCCTGGCGCAGGCAAAACGACACTGGCGCTACAGTTTCTGATGGAAGGAGCACGTCTGGGAGAGCGCTGCCTATACGTTACGCTATCGGAAACCGCTAACGAACTGCAGGAAGTGGCCGCCTCGCATGGATGGGCTCTCGATGGGATTGAGCTGCTCGAGCTTGACACGCTTGCCGAACGGCTCCACGAGGCAGCGAATTACACGGTTTACCATCCTGCAGACGTTGAGTTGGGAGAGACGGTCAAACATATACGATCAGAAGTCGAGAGACTGAACCCAAGTCGGGTGGTTTTGGATTCTGTTTCGGAACTGAAGATTTTATCGGAAACAAACGCGCGCTATCGCCGTGAGATTCTCGGTTTAAAGCAGTTCTTTGCGCAACAGAGATGCACGGCATTAGTGCTTGATGACCGCACAACGCGAGAGGGCGAGCAGCAACTACAAAGCATTGCGCATGGTGTAATCCGACTGGAACGCCACGCACGCGAATACGGGGATACGCGACGTCAGATTCACATCGTAAAAATGCGAGGGGTTCACTTCCGGGATGGCTTCCACGACCTTACGATCGATACCGGAGGGCTGGTGATCTATCCTCGGTTATCCGCCATTGATCACCCGAAGAAATATAGCGAGGAAACGGTTGAAAGTGGCGTGGAAGCGCTTGATCGCCTGTTAGGTCCAGGGCTCGACCGCGGTTCCAGCTCCCTGATCATGGGACCTGCGGGGTGCGGCAAAACAACTCTTTCTACACAGTTCGCGTTAGCCGCTCTCGCGCGCGGCGAGGCGGTCTCGTATTTCTTATTTGAGGAGAGTCAAAGTACGTTTTGCCATAGGGCAGCCGGGTTAGGACTTGACGTGCGCCCCTATGTGTCCTCGGGCCTTCTTCGGATATCGCAAATCGATCCGGCTGCGCTTTCGCCGGGTGAGTTTGCGAATCGGGTCCGCTGCGCTGTCGAGCAGCATGACGTCTCGATGGTAATGATTGACAGTCTTAATGGTTACATGAGCGCGATGCCGAGCGAACGGTTTCTATTGATCCAAATGCACGAACTGCTCACCTACCTCGGCCAACAGGGAGTGGTGACGCTCCTGATTCTGGCACAGCACGGGATGCTGGGAAGCGGGATGCAGACTCCGGTGGACGTCAGCTTCCTGGCGGACACCGTAATCCTGCTGCGTTTTTTTGAGGCGCAGGGCGAAGTGCGGCAGGCTATTTCGGTAGTAAAGAAGCGCCGGAGCGCTCATGAACGAACCATTCGCGAAATGCGGCTTGGGCCAGGAGGCGTACGGATCGGAGCGCCGCTGCGAGAGTTTGAAGGTGTCCTTACCGGCGTCCCTAAATATCGCGGAAAGGCAGCGCCTCTTCTGACCCCAGAAGATGTCGAGTAGATGTATCGTCAAAGCGAGCTGGAAGTGCGAGTGCTCATCCTGGCACCTACCGGGCGGGATGCTGTCCTGCTTGCCGCAACGCTTACGGCGGCGAAGATGGAGAGTGAAGTCTGCGCCCATTTTGTCGAATTTTTGGAAATGCTGGGACAGGGGGCGGCCGCTGCGATGGTGACGGAAGAATCTCTTTCGCACCGCGATGTGAATAGTGTGCTCGATTGGCTCAAGGTTCAGCCTCCCTGGTCCGACATGCCGTTTATTGTCCTTACGTCGAAAGGGCGTGCGAATGCCGCGACGGCGCAGAAGGCGCAGGAACTCCAGACGTTGGGCAACGTTACGTTTCTGGAGCGACCGGTGCGACCGGAGACTGTGACTGCTGCCGCTGGCGCTGCTTTGCGCGCTCGCATGCGCCAGTACGAATTGCGGCGGCGACAGGAGACGCTCACGCGCGTCAATGCGGATCTGGAACAGTTTGCTTACTCTGCCAGTCACGATTTGCAGGAGCCCATCAGGAACATCGCCATCTACAGCGATCTTCTAGGCAGACGCTACGGAGCGCTATTGGATGAGACAGGGCGAGAATTTCTCGGCTACGTGAACCAGGGCGCAAAGCGCATGGAAATGCTGATTCGCGACCTTCTTGCGTACACCAAGGCGGCCAGTATCACAGACGAACTGCCGGAGCCTATCGGAGCAGAAAAACCGCTCCAGGCGGCGTTGTTGAACCTGGCGGAAACCATCCGGCAGAACGATGCGCAATTGAGTTATCACGCGCTTCCCGAGGTCAGAATGCGGGAAGTTCATCTGCAACAGCTATTTCAGAACCTGATGGCGAATGCGATCAAATACCGGAGTGAACAGAGACCCGAGATCTTCATCTCGGCTGAGAAAATAGATGGCCGCTGGCTATTTCGGGTAAAAGATAACGGTATTGGTATCGGTCCAGAATACAAGGAGCGGATCTTTGGGCTATTCAAACGCCTCCATGGCAACGATGAATATAGCGGCACTGGCATTGGGTTGGCCATCTGTCAACGAATTGTCGATCGATATCGTGGCCGCATCTGGGTCGAATCAGAACCCGGCAAGGGATCTACCTTCCTCTTCACGGTCCCGGCATAAGCCCGCCGATCCCAGGAAGTTGCAGATCTTCCTGATTGAAGACAACAGAGCCGACATTTACCTGGTTGAGGAAGCGATAACAGCTCACCACATCGACGCCGAACTGCAGGTAGTGATGGATGGCGAGGAAGCGATAAGGCGCATCGAGGAACACAGTGTGGCCGAGCAGCTTCCGGATTTGTTCATCCTGGATCTCAATTTGCCGAAACGGAGCGGGCTGCAAATTCTGGCGTGCATCAGGACAAATGCCGAGCACGCTCACATTCCCGTGCTTATCATGACATCGTCTGATTCAGAGAAAGATCGTGAGGAGACGAAGCGGCTCGGGAGTAGCGGATATTTTCGCAAGCCCAGTACCTTCGATGAGTTTTTGAAAATCGGAGCGCTAATTAAGAACCTTGATCCTCGTGGCGGATCGTGAGCCTTCGTCCTGAGATTTGGGCGGAAGCGAGGCCGCGGAAAGTGCGATCTTCTCGTTCACCATGCCGCGTTGATCATATAGGCATAAGGGGATTCTAGCGATTCAGATGAAACAACTGCGGATCGCGACCATGATCAAGAGGCCTTCCAAAATTTGGGCCGCTGGATGATTTTTTTCAAGCAGTGAAGGGGTCGCCAGTCAGGTTCAAAGTTTCGAACCGCCGTCGACGCGAACGCTCTCGCCGGTAATCCAGCGGGCATCATCGGAGGCGAGGAAGGCGATTACAGCGCCGATGTCGTCCGGTTGCGCGCCAAACGTTGGATGGCTGGCAGGTTCAACGTGTATTTCTGGCCGGCGTCGGTCTTGGCAAAGTTCGACATATCAGTATCCACGACACCGTGGGCTACGGCGTTGACGCGAAAACCACGGGGGCCCAGGGTTGCGGCAAAGTGTTTCACCAGGGTATCGATCGCTCCTTTTGTTGCCGCATAAGCGGCCAGCATGCCAACCACTGCATGTGCGGCGAGTGACGAAACCATGACGATGCTGCTGCCGTTGCCCAGGATGGGAAGCGTCTGCTGAACGAGAAAGAAGGGCGAGCGCAGATTAACCGCGAAGAGGCGGTCGAAGTCCTCAACTGACGTGTCCTCATCGAAAGATGTTGCCGCTCGCTTAGAGTCGCGGCGCAGGTGACGGCTCCCCATCGACGAATAGCGTATGCGCAGAATTTTCTGCCGTGGTCGGTCGCAAGCCGTCCTTCGAGCGGAGACGTTCCGATAATCGACCTGGTCGCCGGACATAACAAGGCGAATACATCGCCCATGCTGAAGCTATTTTTGTCGAGAATTGACGATCTGATCGCACGGGTATCAAGTAGCCGTCCGGAGGTCAAGCCGTAGCGAAAACGGCCCTGTTGTCACTTACCCGTGGCGGCCCAGCGAATACCTTGAGCAAGGAGTCTGCGGAATTCCGGCGAGGCAAGGTTGGGATTGGGCTCGTTCTTCCAGGTGTGGCCAAGCATGGTCACGTAAACGCGGCCCTTGCCATAGTTCCTTACCCAGTCCATCGGCTCGTTTTGTCCTGAAACCGGCGAATGTGCGTAAGTGAGGATGGTGAGGCCTTGCGCGGGACCGTGCTGGCCGTGAGTCAGTTGCTCCATGGGCTGGAGCCAGTGGTCCGGTAAACCCCGCGTGACGGGATGGTTGCGATCGAGCACATGAACCACGAAATCACCGCGCGCCGGATGGCCGGGCTCAAGTCCAGTGCCCTTCGGCACGGTTACAACCGCACCGTTGTCTGAGACAACAAGACTTGGACCGAAACTGGGCTCGCGCCAGCCCAGGCCGATCATGTCGTTGTAGGCGGCCCAGTGCAGAAATGCATTGTTGGCAGCGTGGTAGACGACGAGGCCGCCTCCGTTTGTGACATAAGCTTCCAGCCGCCTCTCGATGCGGGCGGGCCACTCGATGCCCTGGTCCGTGTGGCCGCCGTTAAAGTTATTGACGACGACCTGGTAGCGCGGGAAATCCGGGTTCCATTTATTGAAAGTCTCTGGCGTAACGGTAGAGACATTGACGCTGAAACCTCCTGCTTCGTTAAGAATGGATCTAATAGCAGCGGTTGCAGCGACCCAGTCGTGATTGTTGACGCCATCGATAATCAAAACCCGGATCTGTGCATGAGCGAGAGCAGCCAACCACATCAGGCAGCCGGTAAGCGCGATCAAGCGCGAGACACGCATGCAGGTAATCTTAACTGGGATTCGACGACAGCTTTTCAGAGGATGACCTGGACCCTGCTTGTGTGGCTAAATCTTATAGCAGAATGAACGAATGGGGATTTTCGTTGCTCTGCTGCGCGGAATCAACGTCGGTGGAACGGGACTTCTGCCGATGAAGGAACTGGCGAGCCTGTGCACAGGGATCGGGTTGCAGTCCGTCCGCACTTATATTCAAAGCGGCAATGTGATCTTTGTGAGCGAACGGTCGGAAGAGCTGATTCGGTCCGAGCTTGAGCAAGCGTTGGCGGCCAAAATGGGGAAGAGGATTGACGTTATGGTGCGAACTCACGACGAAATGCGTGCGGTCCTCAAAGGCAATCCCTTTCCCGGTAAGGAGCCAGCCAAGGTGGCAGTGGCTTTTCTGGTGGGACCAACGCCGAAGGACCTGATGAAAAAAGTTGTCGCACCTGGTGGCGAGCAGGTCCGGCCGGGCAAACGGGAGATCTACGTCTACTACCCCGATGGCATGGGGCGTTCAAAGCTGAAGCTTCCGCTGAACGGAGCAGCGGCAACCGTTCGGAACATTAATACGGTGGCAAAGCTCGTCGCGTTGACAGAAATGTCCTGAGCGATGAAAATTGCCACGTTTAATATCAACAACGTCAATAAGCGGTTGGATAATCTGCTGGCTTGGCTGGCAACAGCGGAGGCCGACGTTGTTTGCCTCCAGGAACTCAAAGCCGAGCAGAGAGCATTTCCGGCGCATGCGTTTCGAGCGCTGGGGTATCGCGCAGTGTGGCAGGGTGAACGCTCCTGGAATGGCGTGGCGATCCTCGCGCGAGAGCGCGACCCCGTTTTGACGCGCTCAAGCCTGCCCGGCAATCCTGAAGATCGCCAAGCGCGGTACATCGAAGCGGCTATCAATGGAGTCTTGATCGCTTCCCTCTATCTCCCGAACGGCAATCCGCAGCCCGGTCCGAAGTTCAATTACAAACTGGCCTGGTTCGAACGGCTCATCGGTCACGCCGCCGAACTCGCCGCAGCCGGCGTGCCCGTGGTATTGGCTGGCGACTACAACGTCGTGCCAACCGCGCAGGACATCTATCCAACACGATCTCTCGATAAAAACGCTTTGATCCAACCGGCGAGCCGTGCGGCGTTCGCGCGGCTGCTGACACAAGGTTGGACGGACGCTCTGCGGAGACTACATCCAGACGGGCCGCTCTGGACATTCTGGGATTACAAGCGCGAGCGATGGCCAGCTGACAAAGGCATGCGGCTCGATCACGTTCTGCTGTCGCGGGAGGTGGCGGAGCGACTCGAGGACGGCGGTGTGGATCGATGGGTGCGTGGCGAAGAAAACGCCAGCGATCACGCTCCGGTGTGGGTGGTGCTTGATCGTTGAGGTCTTAATTAAACCGGAAGGCAGCGCAGCACAAGACAGGTAATGTCATCGTGCTGAGCAGTAGAGCCCACGAAGCTATCGGCAGATCCCATGAGTGCCTGAAGCACTTCGCCGGCGCTCCGACCCGAATGGGTGTTCAGCGTATTCAGCATGCGGAATTCGCCGTACTCCTCTTCTTTGAGGTTTTCAGCTTCCACCAACCCGTCTGTGAATATCAGCAGGAGGTCACCGGCGGTTAACGTCAAGCGACCCGATTCGTAGCGCGCGGTCCGCATCATACCCAGCGGTATGCCGCCCGTTTGCAGCCGCTCCATGGCGCCGGAGGCGCGTCGCAGAACAGGCCAATTGTGGCCAGCATTCACATACGTTAGCTCGCGGGTGGCGGGGTTCAATTCCGCGAGGAAAGCAGTGGTAAAGCGCTGTCCACCGATGTTTTGATCGCAGGCATAGCGATTCAGACGCTCGATCAGCTCAATCGGAGTCGTGCAGGTATCGGCCAATGTATGAAGGCTCGCCTGCAATGTAGCCATCAGCAAAGCGGCGGGAACGCTTTTCCCGGCAACGTCGGCCACGACTATCAACAGGGGCGGGCACACGGATTCGGTTCCAGCCACATGAGAGCGAAAAAATGCATCGTAATAATCGCCGGCCACGGTGTTTGCGGGACGTGTGGCGAAGGCTATTTCAAGGCCGGCCAATTGTGGAGGGGTGGCCGGCATCAGCCAGGTCTGAATCTCCTTGGCAATCTCGAGGTCACGCTTCATGGTCACTCTATCGGCAAGTTCGAGCGCCAAAAGGACGATCAAGACCAATGCTCCGAAGAAGGATAGGTTGGGCATCTGGGCCTCGGCCCCGCGGTAACTGAAATCGAATCCGGGAAAGACCAGAAGCAGGAGCGCAATCAGGAATAGGACGCGCCGGGCCGGGGAGAGTTTTAAGACCATGGCCCAGAACAGGCCGCCTGCGACACGCTTGAATTTCTGAGTTCGCGTTTCATTTTCTCCGCGTTCCCAATCCACCTCCTTCGAATAAAGACGATAGCTCGTGCGAGCTTCACCATGAAGTTGCGACCAGAGTTGCTGAACGGCGATTCCATCGCTGATGCGCCGCCAAAACGTGTGCATGCGAGTAGCTGTTGCGACTCGCGGAGGCCGGGAACTTGGGCTCATCATACGCGCCCTTCTCCTCTTGTCATGTCTCAACAATTATCCGTCGCGCGCAAAAGGGGCCGCTTTTTGGGCGAATGGGAGTGAAAAGGAGATTACCGCCTATGGCAGCGGTAGAGCTTACTCGTCGCGCAGCGCAGTTAGCAGTTCCAACCGGGCGGCTCGCCTGGCGGGTACAAGTGTGGCGATGAGCGCGGTAACTGCCAGCAAGGCCACCGCCAAGATGAGCGTGAGAGGGTCTCTTGCCTTGAGGTCGAAGAGCAGCGACTCGGCATATCGTGACAAAGATAGCGATGCCATGACGCCCAGCGACAACCCTGCGGTCACCATAATGGTTGCGTCTTTAGCGATCAGCCGGTAGACGTTGCTTCGGGTAGCGCCCAGCGCAAAACGAATTCCAATTTCATTTTTCCGACGCACCACGATGTATGACATCACCCCATACAGACCTAATGTGGAAAGGCAGCCCGCCAATATACCGAAAGCGACCGAGAGGTTTGCCATCAGGCGTTCTCGCAAGACGGACTGTTGGATTTGCGCATCGAGCACGCGGAAATCGACGAGGAGATTCGAATTGAGTTGCATTGTCTCGTGCTGAACAGCGGAGGTCAGTGATTCCAGCGATGCACGCCCCCGGATCACAAAAGTCCTGTTATTCCCGGGCTGATCGTCCTGGTCTACCGGGAAGAAGGCGATGCTCGGCTCGGACTCTCTGAGGTCGTTGTATTTGGTGTCGCCAATCAATCCGACGATTTCATATACGCTGTCTGATTTTCCCGCTCCGTCTTCCACTCGAAAAGTTCTGCCCACGGGATTTTTTCCAGCGAAGAAGCGCTTTGCGAACGACTGGTTCACCAACGCGACCTTGGGGGCGCCCACGGTGTCGTGATCATTGAAGTCGCGACCCGCAAGCAACGGTGTTCCCATGGTTGCGAAATAGCGCGGACCGGCGCGGTTAAACCAGGACGTTTTGCCTCCGGTACGAGCCGCGTCGTTGTCGGCGTGCACGTTTCCATTCCAGCCGTACCCGCTTAAGGGGGTGAAGGCAACCTGGGCCGCCGAACTCACACCGCCTAACGAATCGATACGTTCTTTGAGCTCACGGAACAGCACCTTGCGTTTTTCTGGATTCTCGAAGGCGGGGCCGGTTGCCGAGACGGTCGCCACCAGAACGTTACGCGAATTAAATCCCCAATTCGTCATCAGCAACTTTTGCAGGCTTCGGCTGAACAGGAGTGCTGCAACGAGTAGAACCAAGGAGAGCGCGACTTGCGTTACTACCAGTGTGCGGCGGAGGCCGTTGCGCTCACGGGTTGCGGTAGATGCGCGAGCGCCGTGCATGGCCGCCGCCGGCGCGCCGCCACTCGCCCGAATTGCCGGAGCGAGGCCAAAGAGAATACAGGTTACGATCGCCAGACCGGCGAGGAATCCAAACACATCCCAGTTCAGTCCTATGGGCATGGCGATAGGGTTGCGGGTCGTGTTCAGGAACGCCACCAGGGTTCGGCTCAAGAGCTGCGCGAGACACACTCCGAGTACAGTTCCGGCCGCCGCCAACAGAAGGCTTTCGGTGAGGAGCTGCATCATCAATCGCGGCCGTGAAGCTCCCACGGCTTGCCTTACGGCAATCTCGCGCTCACGGGTGCTGGCACGCGCCAACAGAAGATTGGCAAGATTGGCACACGCAATCAGGAGCACCGAGCCGGTAATCGCCATCAGAATCCAAAGCGGATTCGCAAATTGTCTGCGCAGCGCGGAAACGCCCGCGGTCGCCGAAATTACCTTAAATTTATTTTTGAGATATGACTTGACGAAGTCAGGCCGGTATTCGGTCGGCACCGTTGCTCGAAAAATTGCAGGAGACAGATTGCTCACGTGCTGTGACGCCCGTTCAACAGACCAGCCAGGCTTCAGGCGTGCGATGGGAGTCAGCCAGTACGCAACCTTGTCGAATGCGCGGCCTTTGCCGTTCTTGGCGAAGACGTTATCGGCGCAGAGGGGGAGCGCGACGTCAAAGCGCTGACCGGGTTCGACACCAAAAAAAGAAGCAGGCGTAATTCCGCCGATCGGGAAAGGATGACCGTCGAGGCTGATGGGCTTGCCAATTACGTTGAGGTTCCCGCCGAACTCCCGCTGCCAGAAGCCGTAACTCAAGAGAGCCGAGCCAGAGGAGCAAGCGACTTTGTCGTCGTCCGCCGGCAAGCCTCTTCCGGCAATTGGCATGACGCCCAGCACATCCAGAAAATTGGAACTGACTAACAGGCCCTCGGCATAACGGGAACGCCCCGCCGCACTCAGGTTGAACTGCGTTGGCCAGAAGGTGAGCATCTGCGAGAAAGCCTGTTGATGCTTCCGCAGCTCGTCCATTTGCGCGTAGGTGAAGGCTTCTTCTCTCGAAGAATACGAGCCAGCAGTAAAGAAATCGTCAGGCTTGCCTCCGCGCGCAATGGTTGCCAGCTGTCCCGGATCCTTCACCGGTAATCCGTGCAAACGGATGGCATCAAGCAACTGGAAAATCGCGGTGTTGGCACCGATGCCCAGGCCAAGCGACAAAATGGCCACCGCGGCAAATCCGGGATTGAGTTTTAACTGGCGCAGCCCATAAGAGAGATCGGCGCGTGCTACCTCCAGCCATCCGGTAATGTTCATATCTCGTGTCCTCTCTTTTTGAATGGAGTAATTGCCCAGCCGCCGCCGAGCCTGCCGCGATGCTTGCTCCTCCGGCACGCCCTCGGCCACCAGACGATCCACGGTCTCTGCAATATGAAATGCTAATTCGTTATCGAGGTCTTCATTCAGCCGTTCAGCCCGAAATACATTCCGCAACCGCGCTTGCCAAGGCATGATGGCTTCTCAAATCACGAATAGCGGAGGACTCGTCCGACACCGCGTGTTAAGCGCGCCCAATTCTCTTGTTCATGAGCCAGCTGCTTCCTTCCGCGGGACGTCAGGGCATAAATCTTCGCTTTCCGCCCTTTATCCGTCACCTCCCAGGTCGAGGAAATCCACCCATCCTGCTCCATGCGATGCAGCGCTGGATAGAGCGAGCCCTCTTCCACCTGAACCAGTTCGTCGGAGACGGAGTGAATGTGAGCACAGAGGCCATAACCATGCAGCGGACCCCGCGCATCCAAGGTACGGAGGACCAGCAGCGTCAAGGTGCCCTGCAACTTATCGTTCTGGCTCTTTGGCATATCTAGCTAGGTATAGCTTAGAAGGCGGAGCATCTCTTGTCAACCGGCTTGCCTGAGGGTCACTCTTTAATTGTGGAGGAAGATTCGCAAACCTGCTCCATCCAGCTGATGACGTCGGTCATTCCTTGACCCGACTTGGCGGATACCTGGAACATGGGCATTCCGGGGCGGACACTCTGAATATTGCGCCGGGCGTCCTCCCACGAGAAATCCACTGCGGTTGCGAGATCACTCTTGGTGATGATTGCGATATCGGCGCCGTGAAAGATGGTGGGATACTTCAGGGGTTTATCTTCGCCTTCTGTTACCGATAAGAGCACGATGCGGGCTTGTTCACCGAGGTCGTAACTGGAGGGGCAGACCAGATTGCCGACGTTCTCGATGAAAAGGAAGTCGAGTTCGTCAAGGCGCCAGCCTTCGAGGGCAGCGACGATCATGCCGGCGTCGAGGTGACAAATGGTGCCAGTGCAGATCTGCTTGACGGGAACCTGGCTGCGCGCCAAGCGAATGGCATCATTTTCGGTAGCGAGATCGCCGACGAGGGCGGCAACGCGGTAGTTTGAACGCAGCTCAGACAAAATGCGCTCGAGGAAGGCGGTTTTACCAGATCCGGGGCTGGATACGAGGCTAATGACGGTCACCTGTGCGTCCTCAAAGCGCTGTCTTAAGGCGCGCGCGGCGACGTCGTTTTTACTTAATACCTTTTGACGGACCTCGACCAGGCGTGTTTGATTCACGCTTCGAGCTCCAGAGCAGAGACTTCGAGCTCCGCGCCATGCAGAACTTTCGAGGCGGGCGTGCCGCATTCGATGCACTGGAGGCGCTGGAGAGAAACCGGAGCACGTTCAGTTTCGCATTGTGGACATTGAATGAGAAGCGGTACGTCTTCGATGAGCAGGGTGGAACCTGCAAGCGCGGTGCCTTCGCAGGCGAGCTCGTAGGAGAAGAGCAGCGCTTCTTTGACAACACCGGAGAGCGGGCCCAGACGAAGATGTACGGAACATACACGTCCCCCTCCCTGGCGCGCCGCTTCTTCTTCGGCTCCTTCGATGATGCTCAAGGCGATAGAAAGCTCGTGCACGCGCCGATTACATCGTGCTGATACGGATGTAACGCTTGATATCGGGAAGAGAGACCACCACCGCCACTACGGCGAGAGCGAACGCCATTCCCCTGAATAGTTTTCCCATATAGTTTTATGTCTCCTGACATTCTTTCGAGATAAGCGATGCTACAACATCGGCGGCCACCGGGACGGCTCCCGCGACCGGCGCAGTCAAGCCCATGCGGCCATTTTCTCCGCCCAGATCGGCGGGTTCGCAACCCACGAGCAAGACCCGGCCCATTTCACCGCCCATGGCCTGCACCATTCGAAACACGTTGGCCGGATCCATAGCGTGGGCATTCAAGGCGACGTCGCCAGGTGTTTCAGAGCGCCCGGGGGTTGGTTCGATGGTGTAGACGGTTCCCGGCGGGCCTCCGCGAGGAGCTGCATCAACCAGGATTGTAAGATCGGGCTTGTCCATTAGCGCATAGGAGAGATCCAGCCCGCGGATCCCGAAATCCACTACACGAACGCTCTCCGGAAGGGTCCGCGTGCTGAGCAGACGGGTGACTTCGCAGCCGAATGCATCGTCACCTTGAAAGATGTTGCCGATGCCCGCGACCAGAATGTTCATACGAGCTCGACTTCTTCGGGCGAAAAGAAGAATCTATGGCCGATTTGCCGCGCGACGCCGAAATCGCGGCCGGGATCGTCCTCGACCGTGACGGCGAGATGGACGCGGTCTTCGAAATCGCGCTCTACCGATTCCACCACAGCGATTTTGCCGTTGAGCGCTATGTCGAAGATGTCACCATGCTTGCGCGGGCGCAAGCGCACGCGATCGCCTTCCCGAAACTCCAGTTTGGCCGCATTGCGCAGACTGCGAATAACGCCGTGCATTTTGGCCAAATGCTCGGGCGGAAGGGTTTGCGTACGGTCGAGGATTTCGCGACCCCGATCATCGCTGTTCCGCACTTCCTCTTTCTCGTCGTCAGTCAAGGTCAGAACACGCAGACTCAGCATCTCGTCCATTTCGGTTCCATCGTAGAAATCGCCCTTGCTTTCAGGTGCGATCTGCGGGTAATCGTACAGAATGATGGGCGAGGAGAGCATCAGATTACGTTCTCCTTCGTGGCCGGCGAGAACGGGCCAGGTTCCGACATTGTGGCAGGCTGCGGCAGCGACACGATAGGCTTCCGGCGGATCGATGAGCGAGAGAAATGCTCCATGATCGACGCCGAGCAGAGTGTGGCAGGAAAGCATGTGAACCGGCGAGGGTTGGGTGCGGGAATCATCGCTCATGTTCGTACTCAAATTCTGGATGCGGATAGAGAGACGAGTTACATCGCCGGTAATCCGGGTAGCCGTGAGATGGACAGCGCCCATCAGCTCCCCGAAAGAAAATGAGTGGACCTCTGGCGGTGCGGAAAACGGAGCGTAGCGATACCCAAATCCGCGTTCGGTGCGGTCTTGAAGGAATCGGATCTTGATGTCGACGAGGGTTTCGGGGCGAGTTTCGAGGAGGATCTCGGTTTGCATCTCGAGCGGGTAGCTGCCGCCAGCCGGCCCCAGGGTTCCGAAATGCCAGCGGCCCTGATTCTTTACCGCGGTCTTGCGGTACGGATAGAGCAGAAACCCCTCATAGAGAACGGCTCTCGCGATCTTTTCAAGAGGTTCGAAGTTCACGTTGCGGCCTGTCTTTCTTTGGGCAGAAGGCGTTCAATGGCTTCCTCCCAAGTGGCGAGGCCCAGCGAGCGTTTGTATTCGTAGAGACGATCAAAGACGTCCCGCTGCAGGCGGAGCCACGCGCCATCCGGATAGTAAACATCCATCATGTCGCGCCAGACTTGGACCGGCAGACGGAACTTTGCTTCCTTATCCCAGCCAATCTGCGCGATCTGCAGCGCACCATCTTCGGCTGGATAAAATACTGTGCCGCTGAACTGAAAGTTGAGAAGGACTTCGCCGCCCTCCAGAGCATAAAAATATTTAGCGGCGGCGACGTTGAAATCGAAGGTGCAAGCGACTGGCAGCGAGACGGTGGTGCTGCCCACGAATTCCGGTACGGTGACGTTGACGTGAGTCCAGAGCAGTGGACGCAGCGTGCGGCTCCAGCGTTCGGGCTCACCGAAAAGATCGCCCAAAAGAGCACGTTCGCCAGGCGCGTAGTGGCGTTTTTGGGCCTCGATCTGAATCTGGCAGCGGAGCGCAATGCTGTGAATGGACTCGCCCGGGATCGCGTTCGCGAGGCGGAGTTGAAACGCAATCGTTGGGGCAGCGGCAAAAGGAACGGCATGCGCGCTCTCGACAGCGAAGTTCAGGTTCGGCAAGTGCTTCCTTTCCTGCGCAGGCCGTCGAAGAACGCAGCTATTTCGCCCCAAACTACGGCGCCTCCCGAGAGGCCGCTCCAGCGCAACCGAATGAGGCCGACCAGCTTATAGCATTCGTCGATGGGCACGATGAAGTAGTCGCGCGCGGCGCCAACACGGTTGACAAGCAGCGCCTGCACGTCGGGTTGCATGTCGAGCAGTTCAGGATTGGCGGCGGCGATATCCTCCCAGGCGTCCAGACGCAACAAGGACTCAGAGGCGCCGGCCGGTCCCGGATAAAGAGCAATTACACGACCGGCGGCCGAACTGTATGTGAAAAAAGCGAGCGAGATGGGGATGAGAAGATCGTCCCATTGCGTGTCGGTAATGGCGAAATTCGGGAGTGCAATTACTTGCGGCGGAATATCGAGGTAAGTGCCCCGATAAAGTGCAGCACAAGATGGACACGCGCAATGAATCAGACGAGTTTTGGGGTCAAATTGATGGATGTGGTCCGGCGGAAGACCAACTCCGCAGGCGTCGCATTTTTCCTTGCTGGGGCGGGCCGGAACAAACCGGCGCAGCGCTGCAACCGGAGCCGGCGACATCTTAACCTGCCCTCGAGACAACGCCGTTGATGCTAAGTAAGGGAACAAAGCCGTTCAGCGGGGCGCCAGGCAGAACGATTATTTCGGTGAGATCGGGAACCGCTTCGCGCAGCAGCGATTTGAGCGACTCTTCGTCGGTTTCGCCCGATCCGCAACCTCCGGCGGAAAACCGGACGCGCACTATACCATCAAGTACGCTTACCAACTCCACATGACCTGGAACTTTACCGAGGACCTGTCGCACTCGGGTCTCCAGGTCGTCAGGATGAAGTCCGTGCAGCACCAATAAACTTGAGACGAGACTGTCGTTCGCAAAGCGTCGAATCATGTTTTCGCCGGCTGCTCCAGATTCGAAAATCAGATTCATTATCTTCTCGAGACCTGCGCCGTGAAGTTCCAGAACAGTTTGCATCAACTGTTCGGCAACGTCACGACTTTCCGGATCAGCGATCCGTTCCAGACGGCGCACCAAATCCTCAATACGATGGACGCGCTCCTGGTCGATGTTGGCGGCGGAATCAGTGGCCATGCACACCCGGACTTTTTACTTCGCACCCATCTGCGCCGAACATGGAAGAGTGGCGAACATCAATGGTCTTGCCTTCTCCGAGATACATGTGGACGCCGCAGGGGAGACACGGATCAAAGCTGCGCACGGCGCGCATAATGTCGATACCTTTGAAGTTGTCCGGCCCGTTTTCTTCGAAGATGGGCGTGTTCTGGACGGCGTCCTCGTACGGTCCCGGCGTTCCATACTCGTCACGAGGGCTGGCGTTCCAGGGAGTAGGCGGATAAGGATGGTAGTTGGCAATCTTTCCTTCGCGGATCACGACGTGGTGCGACAGGACGCCGCGCACCGCTTCATGGAAGCCGCAGCCGATAGCCTCCTCGGGAACTTTGAAATCAGACCAGACCTGCGTCTTGCCACGATGCAAGTCCCGCATGGCCTGTTCGACAAAGTGTAGCGCGCAAGCGGCTGCATAGGCCTGAAAATAGGTGCGCGCGCGGTTCCGCTCAATGGCATTACTCCATTTCGGGATTTTCCACTCAAATTCACATTCGGATTTAGTGGCGGTCTTAGGGAGATAAATCTTGACACTGTTTCCGGTCGCTTTGACGTAGCCGATATCTACAATACCGGCAAGCGCTGTGGCCCAGAAGCGAGCGATAGGACCGCCGCCCGTATCAAGGGCCAGGTGATCGCCGGTGCGCTTGTCGTACCAGCGCGGGGACATGACCCAGGTGTAATTGCCTTTAAAATCACGCTTCTGGGGCCGGGGTGTGGTGGTTTGATTCCAGGGATGGTGTTTGTCTACGGGATTGCCCAGCGGATCATGGGTGACAAAGGTCTCGGCGCCCTGCCAATCGTCATAATAAGAGCTTCCGAGCAGGATACGAATGCCTAGATTGATGTCGACCAGGTTATTGGTGACTAACTCTCCATCGACAACCACACCGGGGGTGACGTACATCGCCTTGCCCCATTTATCCATGTTTTTGTAAGTGTAGTCGCACACTTCGGGATTATTGAACGATCCCCAGCAGCCGAGCAGAATGCGCCGCTGCCCGACTTTCTCGTAACCGGGCAATGCCTCATAGATGAAATCGAACAAGTCGTCATGCAGCGGGACGACCTTTTTCATGAACTCGACATACCTCATCAGGCGCACGAGGTAATCGGTAAATAGTTGAACGGTGGGTACCGTGCCGACGCCGCCAGGATAGAGCGTGGACGGATGGACGTGGCGCCCTTCCATCAAGCAGAACATCTCACGCGTCATGCGGCTCATTTGCAACGTTTCGCGGTAGAACTCGCCGGTGAACGGATTCAGAGCGCGCATGATATCGGCGACGGTTCGATATCCATGCAGGTCGGCATGCGGGGATTGGGTTGTCTCCGCTTTGGCCAAAACGCCGGGGTTGGTTTCTTTGACCATCTGCTCGCAATAATCGACGCCGACGAGATTGTCCTGGTAGAGACAGTGATCAAACATGTACTCGGCCGCTTCGCCGAGATTGGTGATCCACTCGCCCATGTCCGGGGGTCGGACATTGAAGGCCATGTTCTGCGCATAGCAGGCGCAAGTAGCATGGTTATCGCCGCAAATGCCACAGATGCGGCTGGTGATGAAGTGGGCATCGCGTGGATCTTTGCCCTTCATGAAGATGCTGTAGCCGCGGAAGATGGACGAGGTACTGAAGCACTCGGCCACTTCTTTGTTAGCGAAATCGATTTTGGTATAAATGCCGAGACTTCCGACGATCCGAGTGATCGGATCCCAATTCATGTCGACGAGACGCCGCTGCGAACTCCCGACAGTAGATGCCGGTTCAGTAGTAGTAGCCATGGTTGTCCTATTTCTGTTTACTTAGTAAGTCAGCGGCGAGTACCCGGTGGTGAGCCGGCGGCCGCTATGACGCCACTTCGGTTCTTTATTAACCGTGTTCTTTGTGATGCCGCGCAGCGCACGAATGGCTGTGCCGTAAGGGCTGATCGCCAGGGAAGAGATTCTGGCGCCAGGCGGCTCATCCATGAAGGGCATGAACTTATCCGGAAATCCGGGCATGGTGCAGCCGATGCAGATGCCGCCAACGTTGGGGCAGCCGCCGATCCCGGCCATCCAACCGCGTTTCGGCACATTGCAATTAACTACGGGTCCCCAGCAGCCGACTTTGACGAGACACTTGTGAGAGTTATAGTCTTCGGCGAAATCGGCCTGCTCGTAAAACGCGGCCCGGTCACAGCCATCATGGACCGTGTCGCCGAACAGCCATTTCGGGCGCAACTGATCGTCGAGCGGAATCATGGGAGCGCGGCCGGCCAGTTGAAAGAGAAGATAGAGTAACGTCTCCATGAAGTTGTCAGGTTGAACAGGGCATCCCGGGACGTTGACGATGGGCAAGCCTGCCTTTGATTTCCAACTCCAGCCGAGGTAGTCGGCAAGACCCATGCAGCCGGTCGCATTGCCTTGCATGGCGTGTATGCCGCCATAAGTGGCACAGGTTCCAGCGCCCACAATGGCGGTAGCCTTCGGCGCCAGGCGATCAATCCATTCGCACGTGGTGATGGGCTGACCGGTGTCAGGATCTGTTCCGAGGGCCGCCCAATACCCTTCTCTCTTGATTTTCTCGTTCGGGATTGAACCTTCAACGACCAGTACGAACGGCTCCAGCTTGCCTTCCGCTGCGAGGTACCAGTACTTCATGAAGTCGTCGCCAACTTCGTAGGCGAGTACCGGGTTATGCAGATGAACTGTTGGCAGGCCGGGAATTGCCCCGAGCAGGACATCCTCGATGCTGGGCTGGGATGCGGCCGTGATAGAGATCGTATCGCCATCGCAGCTCAAACCAGCGGTGATCCAAAGCACATGGACTTCGCTTACCGCTGGCTGCTTCTGTGTAGCGCGTCCGTACGGGGCGACTTCTGCCGACAAGGGCATAAGCACCTCCCTCCGCCATCGAGTCTATGCCTTCACTTCTGGTGAGTCAAGATTTTCTTGGTTAACAAATGCGGGGCAACTGTTCAGAGAAGGGTAGATCGAGAATACGGGTGCCACCGATTTCAGTTTTCAGCAGTACCATGCCCGGGTGACCGGCCACACAACGGCCGATCGAGGCAGCGTTTAGCCCAGCTGGATTGTTGCGCATGGCATTAAGCACGGCTTCGGAAGATGCTTCGGGAACAAAGGCAACAAGTTTGCCTTCGTTTGCGACAAACAAGGGGTCGAGCCCCAGGATCTCGCACGCGCCCTTGACGTCTTCCCGAACGGGCACGGCGCTCGAGGAAATTTCGATACCGGTGGAGGATGCGGCTGCGATTTCGCAGAGCGAAGTAGCCAGGCCGCCACGGGTGGGGTCACGCAGCACGTGAATATCTCGCAGATCAGGGGCGGCATCGAGCATGGCGCGGACTAAGGTGTGCAGAGGCGCGGTGTCGGAGCGAATCTCGCCCTCGAACTCCAATCCTTCGCGGACGGACATGATGGCCATGCCGTGGTCGCCGACAAAGCCGCTGAGAAGGATCACATCTCCCGGACATGCTCGGGAAGCAGAGACTTCGACGCCTTCGGGGAGGAGGCCGACGCCGGAAGTGGTGACGAAGAGCTTGTCGGCCGAACCTTTGTTTACAACCTTAGTGTCGCCGGTCACGATGGCAACGCCAGCGGCGCGGGCGGCCTGGGCCATTGAGTCGATGATCCGCGAAAGATCATCGACGGGAAAGCCTTCCTCGAGGATGAAGGCGCTCGACAGAAAAAGCGGTTGCGCGCCGCTCATCGCAAGATCATTGACGGTTCCGTTCACAGCGAGTTCGCCGATGTTTCCGCCGGGAAAGAAGAGCGGCGTAACGACAAAAGAGTCCGTGGTGAAGGCAAGACGTGCGGAGCCGGCGCGGAACACTGCCTGATCGTCAAGTTTCTTCAAGTACTCGTTGTCGAATGCCGGAAGAAATAGATCCTGAATCAATTGCGAGGTGAGTTTGCCGCCGCTGCCATGTCCCATCACGATACTTTTCCGCTCCGTGATGGGGAGAGGGCAGCTGAGAGCGAAGGTTTTTTCCATCGGCAACGGTCAGGCTTTCGCGAGCAGAGATTCTACGCTGACCAGGTGCCGGCCATAGTTGTAATAAGCGGCGCAAGCGCCCTCTGCCGACACCATGGTGGCGCCTAACGGGGTTTCAGGCGTGCATTGCTTACCGAAAGCAGAACAGTCGTACGGTTTCTTCAGGCCTCGCAAAACTTGACCGCTGATGCAAACGGCAGGTTCGACCGGCTGGATGACTTCTACGCCAAAGATCTGTGCCGCGTCGTACTGCTGGAACTCGTCGGTAAGGGCAAACCCGCTGGCAGGGATCACGCCGATGCCCCGCCAGCCACGATCACAAACACGGAATACCCGGTCAATCATCGCCTGAGCTGCAGGATTGCCTTCGCGGCGTACCGCGCGGGCGTAGGCGTTTTCAAGTTCAGCGCGCCCTTGTTCGAGCTGGCGTATGGCCATCAGCACTCCCTGCAAAATATCGACGGGTTCAAAGCCTGTGATGACGATGGGAACGCGATAGCGATCGACGATAGCTTCATATTCAGCCCAACCGGCTATGGCGCAGACATGACCTGGACCGAGAAAGGCCTGGACACGGTTATCGGGCGCATCGAGGATACCGGTGATGGCAGGGGGAACCAGCACGTGCGAGACGAGGACCGAGAAGTTTTGAATGCCTTGTTCTTTGGCTTGCCACACGACCATCGCGTTGGCGGGCGCGGTGGTTTCAAAACCGATAGCGAAGAAGACAACCTGCTTGTCGCGGTTGGCGCGCGCGATCTTGATGCAATCGAGTGGTGAATAGACCACGCGGACGTCTGCACCTTCGGCTTTTAGTTTGAACAGATCGGCGCTGGATCCGGGGACGCGCAGCATGTCGCCAAAGGAGCAGAAGATGACGTCGGGGCGGCGCGCGATGGCATGGGCTCGATCGATCATCTCAAGCGATGTGACGCATACCGGGCATCCGGGGCCGTGCACCAGTTCTACGTTATGCGGCAACAGTCCGTCGAGACCGTATTTGACAATAGAGTGGGTTTGTCCTCCGCAGACTTCCATCAACACCCAG
Source organism: Bryobacteraceae bacterium (assembly GCA_036272575.1). Classification (GTDB taxonomy): domain Bacteria; phylum Acidobacteriota; class Terriglobia; order Bryobacterales; family Bryobacteraceae; genus Bog-105. The sequence goes on from DATAYL010000526.1 coordinate 39,412, forward strand.
GGGCGCGTGGCGGTTCGTCGAATCTCGTCCGCGATTTTCTGCGCGACTTGTGCATCGCGATATTCGTCAAGGTACTTCATGGCCGGGTTCCTCCTGGCCGTCGCTAAGTTCAGTAAGCTGGTCCATCTCCGCTAGATACTGATAAGTTCTGGCCGCTTCTTCTGCGTCGAGTCTGCTAATGGCAAAGCCCACGTGGACGAGCACGTAGTCGCCGACGCGGGCCTCGGGAAGGTATGACATACAGGCATCTCGAGTGATGCCACCGAATTCCACTTTGGCCATAGGGACGCCGCCGGTCTCGTGCAAACCGCTGACTTTACCCGGAATGGCTAGGCACATGGGTTAATCCTCCCTACAGGATGGACAAGATAGGTGGCGGCGATTACGGCTTGGCCCAGCGAGAGACCGCCATCATTGGGCGGGACTTTAGAGTGGAGAAAAACCTGGAAGCCGCTGCGGCCCAACTGTTCGGAGACTTGAGCGAGCAGAGTGAAATTCTGGAAGGCGCCGCCACTGAGACAAACTTTGTCCACGTTGTTGGTTTCGCGTACCCTTCTACAGGCCTTCTCAATCATACGCGCGATCGAATGATGGAAGCAATGGGAAGCAACAGGGGCCGATTTGCCGGCAGCGATCTCCTGAGCGATTCGGGATATCATCGGGCGCGTGTCGATGGTCCAGGGGAACTGACCGGTGGCGATGGGTAGTGGATAAATCTCATCACTTGCCGGGACGGCAACCTCCTCCAGCAGCATGGCGGATTCGCCTTCGTAACTGTTTTCCTGGCTGACGCCACATAGCGAAGCAACCGCGTCAAACAGACGGCCGCAGCTGGAAGTGTGGAGCGCAGGCTTTTGCAGCAGGCGGTCCAGTACTTTCCAGGTCGCAGGAGGCGCGGCATGCCAACAAGGCAGGTCTAATTTCCGGCACTCTGAGCCGAATGCGTCATATAGGTGAGCGGCGGCCATGCGCCACGGTTGACGGATTGCCTGGTCGCCGCCAACGAGCGGGACATACCGCAGATGGGCCCAACGCGTGTACGTCGAATAGCTGCAAACGAAGATTTCTCCACCCCAGATTTGGCCATCTGCACCCCAACCGGTGCCGTCGAAAGCGACGCCGATGACTTCGCCATCAAGATTGTTTTCCGCCATGCAACTGGCGATATGAGCGTGATGATGCTGGACGGCGAGTTTGGGCTCGGGGCGAGCCAGCGCCCAGCGAGTACTGAGCGCATCGGGATGGAGATCGTGAGCGATGAGGCGCGGTTTTGATTGATAAACGCTTTGCAGGTTGCTTAGTGTTTCCCCGAAGAATTGCAGCGTTTCATAATTTTCGAGGTCACCGATGTGCTGGCTGAGAATGGCAAAGCTGCCCTTTGTCAGGCAAAAAGTGTTCTTTAGCTCGGCTCCGACAGCGAGCACTTCGGCTACCTGGTGGCTGAGCGGGATTGCTTCGGGTGTATAGCCGCGGGCACGCCGAAGGATGCGCGGCACTCCCTCGAACAGGCGCGCTACCGAGTCATCGACGCGCATGAAGATATCGCGATTGTGGTCAACGATGACATCAACCAGAGGCGCCAACTTACATCGCGCCGCGGCGTTGCTAATGACGATCGGTTCTTCGCTGATATTTCCGCTGGTCATGACCAAGCACTCGAGAGATCCTTCGAAGAGCAGGTGATGCAGAGGTGTATAGGGAAGCATCACTCCGAGATGTTGCAGTCCAGGGGAAATACCGGGAGCGAGCCCATCGCGTTCACGCATTTTCAGCAAGACAATGGGCGCTGCCGGACTTAGAAGCATTTGCCTCTCCGGTTCGCTTAAGAGACAGTATTGGGCAACGGTCGCCATGTCACGCATCATGACTGCGAACGGTTTGCGGCTACGGCGTTTGCGCAGGCGTAGCTCGTCGACTGTCCCGGCACTTGATGCATTGCACGCTAATTGATATCCGCCAAGTCCCTTCAGCGCGATAATGCGACCTTGTTCAAGGGCGCGGATGGCTTCGGAAAGGTCCAGCCCCAGCTGAGGTCCGCAGAGCGGACACGCAATCGGCTCCGCATGGAAACGGCGGTCTGCAACATCGCCGTACTCGTGTGCGCAGGCCGGACACATTTGAAAGGTCGCCATGGTGGTATTCGCACGGTCATACGGCGTGGAGCGAGTGATGGAATAGCGAGGTCCACAGTTAGTGCAATTGGTAAAGGGATAGCGGAAGCGACGAGCGCCCGGTGTTTTGATCTCTTCCAGACACTGAGCACAGATGGCAAGGTCGGCGGAGACCAGGGTAAATTGCTGGTTGCGAGGTGTGCTGGCCACGATCCGGAAATCGCCATAACCGGCCATTTCCGGACATTCTTCTATGACGAAGCGACTGATGCGAGCGGCTGGCGGAGCTTGTATTCTCAGAGCTTCGATGAAGTCGTTTGTGATTACGGCGTCATCGGACTCGATCTCGACGACCAGTCCACCAGCGGTATTAAAGCTCACTCCGTGCAGACCATTGCGGTCCGCCAATTTTTTCACAAAGGGGCGGAAGCCAACTCCTTGTACCACGCCTTCCAGAGTGATTCGGTAGCGTTTTTTCGGTTCTGAGTGGCGTAGCTCCACGGTGCGGGACGCTCGTCCCTGGAGCTCTTGTTATATCAATAATTTTGATCGAGACGCGTGGTGTTTACCGAGGTCCTCTGGAGCGGGCCTAAGATTCTTCTCCGGCACGACTCAACGCGCGGTACAGCCAACTTCTCGCAAGACGCAGTTCTCGCTGAATGGTCGCTTCCGAAATTCCAAGAGCGGAGGCCGCCTCAAGCTGACTTAGGCCTCCGAAGTAAACAAGCTCGACAATTTCGGCTTTACGGCTATCGATAGCGGCGAGATCTTCCAAGGCCTCGTTTAAAAACACGATCTGATCTTCGGGCTCGGCTGAAACCACGACGACATCGTCGAGAGAAATCTTCGCCGCGGGACCACCGCGCTTTGCACGGCGCTTCGACTTAGCGTGATCCACGAGGAGATGGCGCATGATACGCGCAGCAACAGCGAAGAAGTGCACCCGGTCATCCCAGTCAACGCTAGAGCCAAGGATCTTAATGTACGCCTCATGTACCAGGCTGGTGGCGCTCAGCGTGTGTCCGCCCGCTTCGCCGCTCATGTAGCGAGCGGCCAGCGAACGGAGCTGGGGATAAACCAAGGTAATCAACTGTTCGCGCGCATCCGTTTCGCCGCTGCGCCAGGCATGAAGCAATCGCGTGACTTGGTGAGCGTCAGGTGAGTCTGTATCCATGGCTCTCGGTTGGCCGGCTGTTAGATCATCGTATACTACCCGCCGGCTATTCGAGAACTTTTGCAGGACAATGAATATCAAAGAAATTCTTCTCGAAGACATCCGGCTTGCCGTTTAGGTCGGGCAATTGAAGTCTCACTTTGATCGGCTTGTCGTTTTCATCGAGTACTGATTCAGGCCTGCCGTGCCCGCGGCGTACTTTGCTGATTTCGACAATCCGGCTACCGGGCAATCGGGGGTCGGCATCATCTAACAAGCGAAAGATGCTCCATAATCCTTCATACGAGGCAAAAGGAATGTTGGCGCCAGCTTTGACCCGGATCAGAACGCCCTGCTGGTCGGCTTTACCGGGCCAACTAAATAGTGTTGGCGTCGATTCTCCGCCAGCACTATTGAGCTTTTGTCCATCGATAGCAACCGAAATAGATTCGCCTTCAAGACTCGGAAGCGGGGTCAGACTGTATTGCATGTTTAGTTGCGAAGACCCACCTGAAAAAAGACCTTCCGAGATAGCCTGCATGTGATTCAGGAATGCCAGGAAGCCCGGTGAAAGCTTCAGGTCTGAGGCGTCCGGGTTTTGCACCCAGTAGCTACCCTGGCGCTCCATCGTTTTTCCGAGTTGCTGCTCGAGAGAAAACAGGGCTCCGGCAGGCGGCGCAAACACCGCGCTTACCTGTTCGCTTGTGGCGTCGGTATCACTGGTCGGGTCGAAAGGAAAGGTATGCGCAATGGCGCTTAAACGCCGGCAGAAGTCCTTGGCGGCAGCAAGGATCTTATCGCGGCCCACTTTCGAAGGATCCGTGATGATGAATTTCGAGCAATCGCGGAAGGGAGATTCCAGCAGCCGTTTCACTTCGGTGTCCACGCCTTCAGAGCCGTTGATATTGAACCGTTGGGCGATCAGGCGAACGGAATCGAGACCCTTTTCAAAGGCGGCCTGCGCCTGTTGATGAAGGCTAAAATCGGGATTTGACGATGAGTCGTGCGCGAGGCGCTCCATGGCCTGCTGCATTTCTCCGAGCGCGTTGACATAGCCCCGGTTGAGGTCGCCTATCAGGCGATCGCGGTCGCCAACCTGGACCGCCTGCCGTACTGGTTGGAAAATACGCGCAAACTCAGCACCCGGTTCAGCCGATGCGGCTTCGCGGCTATGAGGGTGTTTAGCTGACACGGGCAAAGTTGAGAGGGCGGCGTTGGAGGATGGAGTCGGTACCAAATTGGTGTTTTCGGCAGTCAGGAAGAGCACGGCCAGCAGAGGCGATCGATTGTCGGCGAGCAGGCCCAGGCTGCGAGCGGCGTCCGCCGGCGAACGAAACGGTTGGACAGCGGTTGACGCAAGAAACTTCCTCCAGACCTGAATATATTCACGAACGTATAGCGTGTTGAGCTGAGCCATCACCTCCGGCCCGCCAGAGTAACCCGCGGCCGAAGCGCCGGTGCCCACAACGCAGGCTTCGCCAAGTGAAAATTGCCCCGACTGGCGGAGCTTCTGCTCCACGTAGCTCCATGCATCTGAGGTGAAGGCGGCCTGCACTTCACCGGGCCCGGTGAGGACGTCGCGAAAATTCGGCGATAGATCGGCTACGCGCACCGTTCGTCTCGGCAGTTGGTTGGCTGCTTCCAGCAGCCCGCGAAGAAGGCGGTCTACGCCGCCAAAACCGGCTAGAGCCTGACGGCCGTTCTGTATCAGTTGCGGATTTTCGGCTAATTGGTAGGGGTTCTTTCGGGTGAGCTCGGCGGCATAGAACTGAACCTGTTGTTTGGCGAGCTTGATAGGGTCGGCGTCGAGCAACTGTTCACCCTGCCAACTGTGAAAAAAGACCGGCGCCAGGAAGGCGGCATCAGGCTTGCATTCTCCGGAAGTGGTCATGCGATAGGCCTTCAGCGTGTCGTAAATTCCGTCATATGAGTGAGAGCCCTTCAACGAACCCAGGGACTGCAGATCGCCGGAAAATGCATTTTCGGTACGAGTCAAAAAGTAGAGTTGGAACAGCTGGAAATAAGCTTCATAGGCGCGTGGAAACACTCGATCGCCCGTGTAGAGTCCCCATCGCAGGCGCCAGGGAGCTCCCTTCTGCCGATATTCGGCGAGCGGCGTCAAAGCCTGGCGCAAAGCATCGAGAGAACGAAGGTCTTGGAGCGCGGGCAAGCCGTCCTTCGGGACTTGGCTGAGGTCTATTTGTGCTCCTCGCTGGACATTTGAAAGCAGACGCAAGTTTCCGAGCCAGGAGATGGTGAAACAACCAGTGAGCAGCAGGGCGGCCACGGCAACCCCAGCGAACAGAAAGCGGGCGCGATGATCGCGGCGCACATTACGAACTGCGGCCACCTGGCTGAGCGGATCGCGCAGCACGATTTTCTGAAAGAGATCTGCAAGAAAAGCCCATCGCTCGACCAGCGTTTCGGCAGAGTCGGGCCGCAGCGTGCTGGCCGTGGCTTCAGAGGGCGAAGTCTTGGCCTGGAAGAGGACAGTGGCGTCGAAGGTCTTTGGCTTAGGGCTATATTCAGAGCCGGTAAAACTGGCTGCTACGGCCGCGGCTGGAACATGACGCATGCCGCTAAAGTAAAAGCCGCGCAATAACGGCGACGGCTGGAGCGGATTGGGACGAAAGGACTCAACCAGAAATTGCAGCAGGCTATCGCGTATGCGCTTCACCTCGCGGGGGAACTCGTAGAT
>DATAYL010000527.1:0-15524 GCA_036272575.1 Bryobacteraceae bacterium
CCATCCCATGCTTCGCGACGGCGTCGCCGCGCTCATCGCCAGTCAATCGGATATGCAGGTGGTCGGGGAAGCCTCCAACGGGCGCGAGGCGATCGAACAGTTTCGAAAGCACCGCCCGGATATCACGCTCATGGACCTGCAAATGCCGGAGATGAGCGGCATCGATGCGATTTGCGCGATTCGTAACGAGTTCCCCGACGCAAGAATCATTGTCCTTACGACCTATGCAGGCGACGCACAAGTGATGCGCGCCCTCAAGATCGGCGTACGAGCGTACTTATTGAAGGGCCTCTTGCGAAAGGAACTGCTGGAGACAATCCGTGCCGTATATGCCGGCCAAAAGCGCGTGCCGCCTGAGGTCGCAGCCGAAATCGCCGACCACGTCACCGACGATTATCTAACCTTACGGGAAATAGACGTTCTGCGACTAGTAGCCGCCGGGAATGCAAACAAGGAGGTCGCGGCCCAGCTTTCAATCACGGAGGAAACGGTTAAAGGTCACGTTAAGAACATTCTGGCCAAACTGGGTGCGAACGACCGAACCCACGCGGTCACGATCGGGTTGAAGCGCGGAATTATCGAGTTGTAGAGGGGGAGCAACGCCCCCCGAAAGAGGCGTAGCCCAAGTACGCCTTTTGGGCTTTCGAGTAGTGGCTCGGATTACCTACGATCAAGACGGGATGCTTCCTGCAACGTCTATTCTCAACATTTCCTGATGGTGCGCCCGGGCTAGGGCTTCTTTTGCTACGGCTCGCAGCCGGCATTCGCTTAATGCACCATGCAATCGCGAGCCCGTCGGCAGGGTCGCTGGCAGCGGGCGTCGGGGGCAGCCTTATGTTCGCTGGTTTGTGGACGCCCGTCGCCGGAACCGTGGTTGCGATCATTGAGCTATGGGGCGCCTTCTCGCATTCAGGCGATCCGTGGACTTTCATCCAGTTGGCCGTCCTGGGCGCTTGCCTGGCAATGCTCGGCCCTGGCGCATGGTCGGTTGATGCTCGCCTGTTTGGAAGGAAGCTGTTCGTTAACGGCAATCGGGCTCGAAGGCGGTAACGATACCACTAAAGGGTAACGGTTCTAGTCCCAAAAAGTAGCGTTACTTCCCATTACTATCCAGGAGTCTAAGCAAACTCCCATCTAGGGTTGGTCGCAGGCGAGACTGGCCCCACAATCAGGCAGAAGACGAAAGGAACCGGCAACATGAGTCGAATCATCCGTTCCAAATTTTCACCTGTAACCGTGGGGATCAGGATCACGTTATGAGCAGCTCGCCACAACTAACTCGCGCCATCAATGAAACTGATAGTCTTCGCTTCGCGCAACTTTCACAAAAGCGCCTAAAACTTTTGCTCGATCTGACCAGCCGTACGGTCTCGAGTCTCGAGTTCCGCGATCTGCTCGACGAGCTTCTAGGCTGCATTCGGTGCACGATTCAGTGCGATGCAGTAAGTATTGCCTTGCTGGATCCGGAAGATCCCGATGCGTTTCGAGAGTGCGCACAGAATCCGCGCACGAGCGGATACTTCCAAAACGGGCATCTGACTTGGCGCGAAGACGCGGGCTGGGTGTCAAACCTCATGAAGACCGGCGATCCGTTGAGCATCACCGTGACCGAATTGGAGACTCACGGGGTGGCCCGTGCAGGCGGCTTTAGATCGCTGTGCCACCTTCCACTGATTAGCCGCGATCGCGGCTGCGGTGTTCTAACACTTGCCAGCCTAAAGGAAGATGCCTTCGATGAAGCCGATATTGCGTTTCTCCGGCAGGTCGCGACCCAGGTAGCCATTGCCGTCGATAACGCACTTGCGTTTCGGCGAATCGCAACACTGAAGGAGCAACTCGCGTGCGAGAGAATTTACTTAGAAGATGAGATCCTCAGCGGCGCGATGTTTGAGGAGATTGTCGGTTCGTCGAAAACGTTACTGCGCACGCTGGAACATGTGGCGAGAGTTGCACCGACCGATTCCACCGTTCTCATAACGGGCGAAAGCGGGACCGGCAAAGAACTCGTCGCCCGTGCCATACACAAGCGCTCTCGGCGCGCGAAGCGCCCATTCGTCCGCGTCAACTGCGCCGCGATTCCTTCGTCGCTGATCGCGTCGGAGCTTTTCGGCCATGAAAAAGGCGCGTTCACGGGGGCCACTGAACGACGGTTGGGCCGATTTGAGCTGGCCAATGGAGGCACGATTTTCCTCGACGAGATCGGCGATATTCCGGCTGATACCCAGATCGCGCTACTGCGCGTGCTGCAAGAGCGCGAATTTGAACGCGTCGGAGGTAGCCGCCCCGTTTCCGTAGACGTGCGGGTGGTGGCAGCTACAAACCGGGACCTGAAAGGCGCTGTGCACGCAGGGACGTTCCGGCTGGACTTGTTTTACAGGCTCAACATCTTTCCGGTCCGCGTCCCGTCACTTCGTGACCGCACCGACGACATCCCGTTACTCGCCAAATACTTCATTGAGCGCTATGCGACAACGGCCGGCAAGAGGATCAGGAACATCGACAAAAAGACGCTGGAGTTATTTCAGGCGTACCATTGGCCGGGCAATATCCGCGAACTACAGAACACGATCGAAAGAGCGGTGATTCTGTGTGATGGAGAAACGTTCTCAGTAGACGAAAGTTGGCTTCAGCGCGAAGCACCCGGCGTTCCCGAAATACCTATTGCTCTTACAGAGGCCCTCGTCAGCCGGGAAAAGGAAATGATCGAAGCCGCACTGGGGGAGAGCCGGGGCAGAATTTTCGGTCCTTCCGGTGCGGCAGTCAAGCTCGGAATTCCGCGGTCGACGCTCGAGTCAAGGATCAGAAGCTTGCGCATTAACAAGTTCCGGTTTAGAGCCGAAGAACGCGCGTCTGCGACAAGCATCTCGGCGAATTCCCGTCAAATTGCCAACACCGATCGTACATAAGGGCTTGTATCAAAATGAGTCTTCGCTTCGGGCAGCTGTTCTTTTGCGAAACCGTTTTACATCTGGACCACTAACGGCAATGATTCGCTTCTTGATGAAGCGACGATCCTGCTCGACCACATGGTCATGGAACGAGAGCGTGGAGATCGACAGATTCTTCGCAACTCGCCAGCTTGTTTCAGTTCCGCTATAACGGACGGACACGCGCGATGTCCATCGACGTTGATGACTCGTGGCCGTCACACCACGCAAAAGCTGAGGAGCGATTTGCGCGTGTGGCTATTCGCGGAGTGGCCAGCCGCCGCCTGAAAATGCTTCCGTACCCTTTTGCAATCGGCAACGCGCGCGCCGAAGACCACCAATCAGGCAACAATAGTCGATTGAACGGTGAATATGGTGCCGCCTGGATGAAGCATCAACCTCCCACTAGTGACGATTTCCTGAAATAGCAAATAAGCCCAACAAGAAAATACCTGAGCGGCTCTTGTCCTATGAAAAGACATTTAGCCAAATGCCAACCTCGCGATTCGCATTGCTATGAAACTACAGCCGGGTAGCCATCTTGAGCACCAGTCTCCTCGATCAGTCGACTGACACAATTTCTGCCGCGGATTGGATCCTCGACGTGGAATTGAAGAAGTGATTGGATGAATTGGTGATCGAAGTAAGAAGCGGCTACTCGATTCATTAGGACGCAAATGCAAAGAGCTCCCGTAACACACCCGGCAAACCAGTGGGTGGTCGGCAAGGTAAAGATCACGCGAGTTGTCGAGATCGAAGCCGGTGGCCTTCCGCCAGATTTCATGTTTGCGGAATTGACGGAGGAACGAGTCAAGTCCATATCATGATTCACCCCAACTATGCAGACCCGGATGGTAAGTTGATTCATTCTTACGTCATTGAATCTCAGGGCCGGCGGATCATCGTCGATACCTGCCTCGGTAATGACAAGCAACGAACCGCCGGAGTATTGAATCTTCTCCACCTTCCCTTCCTCGAACGATTGACGGAGGTGGGGTTTTCGCCGGAAACCATCGATCTCGTGCTATGCACGCACATGCATTTGGCCCACGTCGGTTGGAATACGCGATGGAACGGCGAGAAATGGGTTCCGACGTTTCCTAATGCCTGCTGTTTGTTTGGGAGAGAGGAATGGCGCCACTGGAGCAACAATCCCGGCATCGGAGACATCCCGTCGTCGATCGCGGCACTGATGGACTTTGAGGCGGCCGTGTGTGATTCTCTTACGCCGATCGTTGAAGCTTCTCTACACAAGCTTGTGGAGATCGATCATCGCCTTACTGATGAGGTTTCTCTCTTCCCGACACCTGGTCATACTCCTGGGCACGTCAGCGTTGTCATCGATTCCGATGGCCATAGAGCAATTATCGCCGGCGACGTGATTCACAACCCCATACAGTTCGCCGATCCGGGCATCTGCAGCATCTTTGATCACGATCGAGCGATTGGGCGCACAACGCGCACTTCGTTCATCCAGAGCAATGCCAACCAGAACGTGCTAGTCCTTGGAACGCACTTCGCGACACCCAGTGCTGGCTATATCGTGGAAGACAAGAACGGCTGGCGTTTTGCGGGAGACGCAGAGACGTTCAAAGCTTAGCAATCAGTCCAGAATGGCACGAACGGACGCGTAATGTCCTGGAGAAACGACAAATTATGACGGAAGTGAACGGGCCGATGGTTGTGGTGGATGAAGCGGCTGTATCGAGGAACATCGCACAAATGTTTAGGACAGCCCTTCTGCTTACTGCAAGCGTAGAGCGCGCTGAAACCGCGCTGTTGCAGGCCATCCAGTCGTTGCATCCTGACGATTCCCTTGCTGACGGCCTGCTTCGCGAGACCGTGAGAGCCTCTACGCGGGCGTCGGTGGGTCTCCCGGAACAACAGGAGGAGGAACTGAAGCAAGCGTCGTCAATGGTTCCGTGCGAGTTGCAGCATGTCTTGCGTCTGCCACGAGATCTTCGCCTGTGCTTTGTGCTGCGGTTTCTTGTTGGCCTGTCTCGCAGGGTTTGCGCGCGGCTGCTGCATGTGAAGCTTAGCCAGATTGACGAGGACACTTTTGCCGCGCTGCGGCAATTGTCGACTTTTACAAACTATCTCGCTCTACAAAGCGCATGAACAAAAGAAAGGAAGCAAAGGGAGAGCAGTTATGAACACGATCACTACGAAAGACGGAGTTGAGATCTATTACAAGGATTGGGGCAACGGACAGCCCATCGTTTTCAGCCACGGGTGGCCATTGTCGGCAGATGATTGGGACACGCAGATGTTGTTTTTCCTGCATCATGGCTATCGCGTTATCGCCCATGACCGCCGTGGCCATGGTCGCTCGACCCAGACCGCCGATGGCCACGACATGGACCATTATGCCGATGACCTGGCGGCTCTTACGGCGCATCTCGGCCTGAAAAACGCTATCCATGTCGGCCATTCCACCGGGGGCGGCGAGGTGGCGCACTATCTGGCTCGGCATGGCGAAAGCCGGGTGGCCAAGGCAGCGCTGATTAGCGCTGTGCCGCCCGTCATGGTAAAGACGCCGGCCAATCCGCTCGGCCTTCCCAAGGAAGTGTTTGATGGTTTCCAGGCGCAACTTGCCGCTAATCGTGCGCAGTTCTATCGCGACCTGCCCGCCGGACCCTTCTACGGCTATAACCGGCCGGGCGCGAAAGTTTCAGAGGCCGTGATCCAGAATTGGTGGCGCCAGGGCATGATGGGGGGCGCCAAGGCGCATTACGATGGCATTGTGGCCTTTTCTCAAACCGATTTTACGGAAGACCTCAAGAAGATCACCGTCCCTGTGTTGGTCATGCATAGCGAAGACGACCAAATCGTACCTTATGTCGCCTCCGGACCGCTGTCCGCTAAATTGCTGAAGAACGGAACCCTGAAAACCTACAAGGGCCTTCCGCACGGCATGCCGACGACCCACGCGGAACAGATCAACGCCGACCTCCTTACGTTTTTCCAAGCCTCGGGAAAGACAGATGAAAAAGGGAAAGGAGAAGCGGCATGATTCACGAGACGAAAACGGCGAGTCAGGTGAAGAATATTGTTCTGAGTACTTCGGGCATCTGCGCGATCGCATTGCCAAGTTCACCCGAGCCCGTTAACTTCTCTTCCTTGACTGCACAGACACGCCTTCGGCGTGGATGATGCTGCCCGCTATCGAACGCTCCCACACCGACGCGCCATGCGGCGCGGATGATGACGCTCCCTTCCCAATCTTGTTCTTAATGTGGGTAGCTTCTATCAAGAGCGAGTGGGTCAGTTCTCATTAGCGTCCACGGACACGACTGTTCCATGCGAGAACGACGTGAATTGCTGAACAAACCGATCCGCCCTGTCCCGAGAAACGTACACGCGATTATCTGGGATGCTCTCGAGCGGTTCCCTTGCTGATGCTCTCAAACAGACTCATCAATCGCTTGACAACGCTTCTCTGATGAAAACTGTTACTAAGTACAGTGTGGAGATACGTTCCCCAGACGCGGCAGGCGAGGTGGTGACCAATGCGTTTCGGGCAGCCGTAATACCTCGTAAGGGAGCCGCTTTCATTTCACTGCCGTCCGATGTTGCGGATGCGCATGCCACCGCAATTGCTCCACCCATGCTGCCGCTGCCCGGTCTTGGTGCGGCTCCTGAGTCACTGATTCCGAAAGGCTGCAGATCGGATTTCAAACGCAAAATGTCCTGTTTTGCTCTTAGGAATGGGCGCCAGCGAGCCCCGAGCAACAGCAGCACTCCGCTTGTTGCTGGGTAAGCACGCTCTCCCTGTGGTAGGAACCTTTCAAGGAGCAGGCGCCGTCTCGCGCGATCTGCTTCCGCTCTTCTTCGGTCGCATCGGGCTCTTTCGCAATCAGCCCGGAGATAAGTGACTTGCGAAGGCCGATGTCGTGCTGACGGTGGGCTACGATCCCGTGGAATACGACCCGAGTTTCTGGAACGTTGGCAACCATCGAGCGATCATTCACCTGGATGACACAGCGTGCGATGTGGACAATCATCATCAACCGGAAATTGAGCTGCGCGGCGATGTTGAATTGACCCTAGCAATGCTCGTCGAGAGCCTTGAGGAGCGGACGGCCTCTTTCGATACCGATCTGAACGGAATCCGGCAAGAATGGCTGACTGAGCAGAACTTGGACGTGCCTAATTCGCAGACGAGTGTTCATCCGCTGAAATTCGTGCAGACGTTGCGCAAGGCAGTCGACGATGAGACCGTTGTGACGGTGGATATCGGGTCCAACTACATCTGGATGGCACGACACTTCTTCTCTTTTGAACCACGCAAGTTGCTCTTCAGCAACGGTCAACAGACATTGGGTGTAGCTCTTCCATGGGCGATTGGAGCCAGTATCGTTGACCCGACCAGGAAGGCGGTTGCCGTTGCGGGCGATGGTGGCTTTTTATTCTCCTCGATGGAGCTTGAGACTGCAATGCGAATAAAGGCGAACCATCACGATGTTCATTCTGCGCGACGGCAGCTATAACATGGTTGCATCCCAGCAGATGAATAAGTACGGGCGCACTTCTGGGATCAATTTTGGCGAGCCCGATCTTGTCAAATACGCTGAGAGCTTCGGCGCAATCGGCCTGCGCGTGTCCACACCGGATCAATTGTGCACCACTGCGCGTAAGGCTCTGGATGCTCCAGGTGTGGTCATTGTTGACGTCCCGATTGATTACAGCAAGAACCTTGAACTTGCTCAACACGTGCTGCCAAGCCAGCTGAATTGAGTTAGAAATCGGCACCGTGAACCACTCCGTCGAAGGCGCGTTGGCTATGGTGCCAGCTCTCGAGAGCCGACGTAAAGCACAAGCTACAGGGGCGCCGAGCGCGGCTGAATTGTATCAATTCTCGCTTATGAGTGCTTTATTTGAGGGTCTCTACGAGGGTGAGGTGACCTATGGTTCTCTCCGTGAGCATGGAGACTTCGGCCTTGGAACATTCAACGATTTAGATGGCGAGATGGTCGCCTTTGACGGAAACTTCTACCAGTTGCGTTCAGACGGCAGCGCTCATCCAGTCGACCCCGAACAGAAGACACCCTTCGCAGTAGTGACGTTTTTCAAAGCGGCTGTTCAACAAGAGATCTGGTCAACTACAACGAAGAAAGACCTCCAGGAGCTGATTCAAACTCTGACGAGCGATAACCTTTTCTACGCTATCAAAGTAGATGGCTTGTTTGCCTCAGTAACAACACGCACCGTCAACCCGCAAAAGAAGCCATTCTCAAACCTGTCCGAAGCGGCATCAAATCAGAAGACGAGTGAATTCCGCAGTGTGAAAGGTACTCTCGCGGGCTTCCGCTCTCCGGCTTACGCTCAAGGTGTCGGGCTTCCAGGATTTTACTTCCACTTTCTCCGTGAGGACCACCTTGCCGGAGGCCACGCTCTCGAATACGTGCTCTCAAACGGCACTCTAGCGATTGCCCACAACGCAGTTTTCACGTCGAGCTGCCACAAACGTCCGAGTTCAAAAGCGCCGACCTTGACGACCCTTCATTGCAGCCAGGAATGCGCAAAGCAGAGGGTTAAGGACTGAGCCATCTGACTTATTCTGTCGCGCTGAGCGAGGCGCCGAGTTGCTGCCCCTATTGCGCTATTCCCTGTCCCACCGGGCGGCGCACCACCAGAAAATTCGGTTCCATGATCAAGAAGGCCGCTCCTGATCGGGCTTGTCATCAAAAGGGCTTTCAGAACTACGATCGCTCGGACATTGCTCCGATCGGATAAGCTTTGAAGAAGCAGTCGACAAAGGCGTTGTAAACGGTTGGACGCGCATTACCGCAATAGCCGTCGCAGGAAATCGTTCTAGGCAGCTGCTCTCGTAAATAAGTGACCGATCATACGCAGTCTGGGCGGCCGAAGAAAGAGCTAGTGAGCCACGCGTCGAGACGGCAAATGACGGCCATGCCTCTCGCTCACGAGATTTCTCGGCGTGGCGTGTTGCTAAGTGCCCCGGGAGTTCTTCTACTCGGTTGCCATTCTCGCGTGCCGTATTCTCCGGTCTCCATCACTTTCACGAGAGTTCCTCGGGCGGACCAGGGTGGCCGAGGAGGCGAGAACGACATCATAGAGGGGACTGTGGCTGGAGCCCGCCCCGGGGAGCGGATCGTTCTATATGCCAAAACCGGAGCCTGGTGGCTACAACCGCTAACAAGTGAGCCCTTTACCGACGTTCAGGCAAATTCGAAGTGGATCAACACCACTCATCTCGGGACGGATTACGCGGCTCTACTGGTCGAGCCAGGGTATGCTCCCCCGGCGTCAACGAACGAGTTACCAATTCCAGAGGGTATGGTGAGGGCTGTCGAAATCGTCAAGGGGCAAATGACATCGACGTCCATAATCGTGTCTTTCTGCGGTTACGAGTGGCGAGTTCGCAACGCGCCTAGCAGTCGGGGAGGTGCACAAAACTTCTACGATCCAGCAAACGTTTGGGTGGATGCCAGTGGAGCGATGCACCTGCGGACCTTGAAGACGCCCGGCAAATGGACGTGCGCGGAAGTTAGCCTGACTCGCAGCTTGGGATTTGGAACGTACCTTTTTTCCGTTCGCGACATCTCCCACTTAGATCCGGCTGCAACTTTTGGAATGTTCACTTGGGATTACGCAGGAGGAGACCAGAACAATCGCGAAGTCGACATTGAAATCGGCCGCTGGGGAGATCCGAACAGCAAGAATGCGCAATTCGTGATTCAGCCGTCGTATGTGCCGGCAAATGTGTTTCGATTTTCGGTGCCGGCAGGGACGATCACGCACTCGTTCACGTGGGAAACGGGGCGAATGTCTTTTAAGAGTGTCCGAGTACCCGGAAGCACTATCGCACGTTATGATTTCACGTCGGGAGTTCCTTCTCCGGGGCTGGAGAGTGTTCGCATGGTCCTTTACGTCTATCGAGTCGGCAAGGTCCTTCCCGAGAAAGAGGATGAGGTCGTCGTTGAAAAATTCGAATACCTCCCTTAATGGAATACCTTGCCGCAGATGGTCAATCCGTTGCTTCGCGGCAGCTGTGGCGTTTGCAGGTCTTTTGCCTGCGGCAGACTCTTTGCAGAGAGATCCAACCTCGCCGCTTTACATACGGAACGAGTGGGGTAGCGAGCGGGGTTTCCCGGGAGGGCCGGTTCATGCCATATCCCAAACAGAAGACGGATACCTCTGGATCGGCACAGAGAATGGCTTGATCCGATTCGATGGTTTCAACTTCCGAACATTTGACAAAACCAATTCTCAAGAGTTGCTACCCAGAGCAGTTCAGGGCCTGACAACAGACGCGGAAGGAAATCTGTGGATACAACAGCAGGATACGACACTGCTGCGGTATAGAGGAGCGAGGTTTCAAGAAATTCTGCGCGATCTTGTTCACTCTAGCAATGGTGTTACGTCGATGTGTAGAGGCAGTGATGGCGAGATATTATTCCCGGCGCAGTCCCGCGGCATTCTTGCTTATGGGCGAGGCGGGATTAGAACGGTCGCTGTTCAAGCCGGATTGCCTTTTTTCATTATTTCAATGGCGGAAACGCCCGACGGCCAAGTTTGGTTGGGGACGCGCGACGCAGGACTATTCTCTCTAAGCGGAGGCCGGGTCGCAAGTTTCGCGCAAGGGCTTCCGGACCGGAAGGTTAACAGTCTGCTTGCAGTCGAAACACGAGATTTATGGATCGGTACTGATAGCGGCGCCGTGCGCTGGAACGGGGTCGCACTGACAACAGATGGCATTCCAAGGGCTCTGGAGCACACCAAAATTTTGGCCATGATAAAGGATCGGCGATCGAACATCTGGGTCAGCACTGCCAACGGGCTTTTACGGATCGATTCGAAAGGTCCAGCGGTCTGGGAGCAACGCTGGCGCACGCCTGGCGACGCGGTAACTGCGCTCTTCGAGGATCGAGAGGGAAACGTCTGGGTGGGCACGAAGGAAGGGCTCGAAAGCTTTCGCGAGAGCCCATTTTTGGCATATCCCTTACCCACGGGATCAGGATCGGAAAACAACGGACCCCTGTACGTAGATGACGAGGGCCGCACGTGGTCAGCGGCTCCGGACGGCGGTCTTGTGTGGCGGCGACGAACAGAACTCCAACGGATCACAAAGGCGGATTTCAATGGGGATGTAGTCTACTCAATCGCCGGACGCAACGGCGATGTATGGATTGGCCGACGGAAAGGCGGCCTGACTCACTTGCACTACCGCGGCGGTGCGCTGGAGGCTGAGACGTACACCCAGACACAAGGGCTTTCTCGGAATAGTGTTTACGCTGTGCACCTGAGTTCCGACGGATCAGTTTGGGCCGGAACGCTTACAGGCGGCGTCAGCAGATTCCACAATGGTCGGTTCACTACATACACGGCCGCAAACGGTTTGATATCCAATACGATTACCTCGATCGCGGAGAGTCCGAATGGAACGATGTGGTTTGGAACACCAGACGGCCTCAGCGAACTTTCGACGAGTCGCTGGAGAAATTATGCTGGTCGCGACAAACTTCCGCCAAACGGTGTAAATTGCCTCCTCGTGGGTTCAAACGATGTGCTTTGGATCGGCACTGGTACAGGCCTCGCCTCGCTCCGTGGCCGCCAAATCGAGAGTTATCGAGGTGTCGCCGGAGTCTTAGGCGACGGGATCCTCGGGCTCGCTGAAGACAGGAATGGTTGGCTGTGGGTTGCAACGACGGAGCACATTCTCCGGGTGAAACGGCAAAAGCTGCTTCAGGGCGCACTCGACGATGGGGACCTTGCAGTTTACGGGCTTACGGATGGGTTGCTCGGTGATGAAGGCGTAAAGCGGCAGCAATCAGTGGCTCGTGATTCCGAGGGACGTGTCTGGTTTTCAACGAACCGAGGTATATGCGTAGTAGATCCCACTCGGCTGATCGGCGATTCACTTCACGTTTTAGTTCACATTCAATCGATCTCTGCGGATGGCAGCCCGCTTCCGGTTGACGGCCCGGCTAAAGTTCCGCCGGGTCGAAGGAGGATCATTTTCGGGTATGTGGGTCTCAGTCTTTCGTTTCCCCAAGGTGTGAGATTTCGATACAAACTCGACCGATTTGATAAAGACTGGACCGGTCCCGTGTCAGATCGCGAAGCGGTATACACGAATTTGAGTCCAGGCTCGTACCGCTTTCGCGTGGTGGCAAGCAACGCGGACGGCGTTTGGAGCAGCACGGAGGCGACGGTCGGCTTGCAAGTCGAGCCAGCATTCTGGCAGACTTGGTGGTTTGCCGCTTGCCTTGCATTAGCATGCCTGCTTGCCATAGCAGCCATTTATCGTTTTCGATTGAGCCAAATCAGTGTTCAACTCAAGCATCGATTCGATGAACGGCTTTCAGAGCGGACGCGTATCGCCCAGGAACTCCACGACACTTTATTGCAGGGGTTTCTGAGTGCTTCCATGCAAGTCCATGTCGCTGCCGGGCGTTTGCCTTCGAATTCGCCTGCAATGCCTCCCCTGAGCCGGGCGATCGAATTGATGGAACAGGCGAGCCGTGAGGGTCGCATTGCCCTGCGTGGGCTTCGCTCAACGCAGAGTGACTTACTGAATCTCGAACAGGCGTTCTCGCGCATACCCGAGGAACTGAACGTTTCCGCTGACATTCGGTTCCGCATCACAGTTGAGGGCAAGCAGCAACCTTTGCAGCCGCTGCTTCGGGATGACGTTTATCGTATTGGCCGTGAAGCTTTGGTTAATGCCTTCTGCCATTCCCGCGCAACGAACATCGAGATTGAAATGCACTATGGCTCAAACGAATTTCGTTTCTTGGTGCGAGATGACGGTTGTGGTATTGATCCCCAAACCCTTCAATCGGGACGCGCAGGACATTGGGGAATCATGGGTATGCGCGAACGGGCGGAGGCGATTGGAGCAAAGTTCAGCGTTCGGAGCAGCACTACAGCAGGAACAGAAGTAATTCTCTATGTGCCCAGTGCAGGTGCATTTCGGGTTGTGGGGGCAAACGGGTCGCGAAGGTGGGTGCGCGCGCTGTTCTCAAGGAAGGTGGGGAAATAATGTTCAGCGCTGAAAGGTGGAGCAAATGAACAACGAAGCGCGAATCCGGGTATTGACCGTGGATGACCATCCGCTCCTCCGCGAGGGAATTGCCGCGATCATCAACGATCAATCCGACATGTTGGTGGTCGCCCAAGCAGCCAACGGTCATGAGGCTATACAGAAATTTCGGGTGCATCGGCCCGACGTTACTTTAATGGACCTGAGGCTTCCTGATATCAGTGGAATAGAAACAATTATTGCGATTCAGGAGGAGTTTCCTGACGCCCGTTTCATCATGCTCACTACCTTTGACGGCGACATCGAGGTGCAACGCGCACTTCGGGCGGGAGCCCGCGGATACGTATTGAAGAGTATGGCCCCCTCAGATTTGCTTTGTGTGATACGACAGGTTCACTTGGGAAAACGACACGTTCCCGCCGAAGTTGCGGCGAAACTTGCTGAGCATTTGGCTTGCGATGTGCTGAGCGAGCGCGAGATAGACGTGCTAAAGCACGTTGCCGGCGGCAACCGAAACCGCGATATCGCAGAAAAGCTCTTTATTGCTGAAGAGACAGTGAAGGTGCACATGAAACATATCATGGATAAGTTGGACGCCAGCGACCGTACAGAGGCTGTTGCTATCGCCGTGCGTCGGGGCTACATTGAGCTTTAACCCGAAGTTCTAACCCGAAAGCGTTATCAAACGATCCCGCATACGGGTGTTTCGCATTTTTCTTCCAGCCTTTAAACTTATGGTGTCCTTTGTCCAAGTAGGCAACACCAGGCATCACGATAAGGAAGTATCTCCTGTTACGACTGTTCACCGCCTTTCCGGGTGGGTTGCCTGGTGTGGGTCTTCTGCTGCTCAGACTGGCGGTAGGGTGTGCAATGATTCTTCAAAGCACGCACTGTCTGAACAGCCCTGGCCTTCTGACGACCAAAATGGCCGTGCTTGGTGGGGTTTCGTTCGTGAGCGGTCTAATGCTTTTGTTGGGCCTTCTTACGTCAGCTGCCGGTATAGTGAGTGTGCTGATCATCATCGCCAGTGCTCTTTCATTATTTCCGTCGATTTCCCGCAATTTGATCGAGGGGACATCGTGGTTCCTGTTCACGGGAACCGTCAGTGTTGCTATCGTTCTGCTCGGCCCCGGAGCTCTTTCGATCGATGCAAGGATTTTTGGACGTCGTGAGATTGTCATCCCACGGAGGCCGAGTCTCCCTAGATAACTGGGGCTTTCCTGTGCACAAAACTGAGCTCGATGGGCAGCATACAGATTTGCCATCATCAAGAATGTCCAGGTCAGCGGATGGCAAGTCCGAATTGATGATGAGGCGTTTATCGGGCCCGGGGAAGCGGGCGCAAATGAAGGCGATGTCCAGATTTCGACTGTCCATCTCGGAAATATTGTTTAACAACGGAATCAGCAACATAGCTGAAATCCAGTGCCATCAAGTAACATTGTTACGCCAACGGCAAGAACGTTACACCAAAATATAACGCGTTCGAGGTTCCGGATTATACGGAGTCTATTTGAATGTTGCTACGGTCGCGGCGAATTGCGATCCACCGCTTCCGCCTGAGGATGCTCGCGGAACACTTCGCCCGGCGTGCCTCGCTTTCCGAGTCGGCGTGTTCTGAAATCGAGCTCCAATCGCTCCACCCTCCGCCCAATCAAGAAGAGCAGGGGCGAAGCGACTGGAGTGCCCGGCGTTACCAGTAGTAAATTGTAAAGTTGTCCACGTAGGCGGTGGCGGTTCCCGAGCTGAGCTTGCCGTTTCCGTCGAGTTGGAAATTGGGGCCGATCAGACCGGACCAGTTCGGATTGGTAGACGTGCTCTGGCACGGAACGGTGGCACCAGTGGTTTGGTTCTTGCAGGTGGTGATGGGTGTGACGTTCCCGTCCAAGGCGACGGATTCGTAATAGATGTTCTGTCCTGGTTCCGTGTCATGGTAAGTCTCGATCTGGAAGTGGTGCCACACGCCGGGAGTCACCTGCGAGGCCGAGCAACTGGCGTTGGTATTGACCCAATGCGGGCTCTCTGTCTCGATCGAGACCTGCCAGTTTCCTGAGGGCAGGTCGCACTGGGCGGCGAGGATATAGAGTTGGCCGGTGCTTCCGATGGAGTGATTGATGTCCATCTCAATGTCATCCACATTCGAACCGGGGGCGAGATAAACGTAAGCGTCGTAGAGGAAGTGGGTTGCTGACGGGGTATCGGCTATGGCCTTGTCGAACCAGCGGACGCCGGGTCTCACGCTCGTATTCCCCCCATTGTTGAAGGTCATGGTGAACTGGCGCGAGTCCGACTGCCCTCCGTAAACCGGCGATGAAACGAGGCTGGAGCTGCCGGACTTGGTGCCGCCCGTGCCGGAATCAGGCTGCGTCTGCCAGACATTTGCATTGGGATTGGCGCCTTTGCAGCTACCGCCTGAAGTGCCGTTGTTGTCGTTCTCCAGGTGCGCCCACACGGTAGCGTTAGGTGGCGGCTGGATACCGATTGGCGAGCTGCTGACGTTGAGGCGAATATCGGTCTCGCAGTATTCGCCGGAACTGCCCCAAGCTTTACCGCGCAGGATATGCGGGCCGGCCGAAGCGCTGACGGTG
>DATAYL010000528.1:0-5782 GCA_036272575.1 Bryobacteraceae bacterium
GTGCCCGTTTAGGCTTCTCCATACCTTCCCTTCTCTCCGGCCAGCGAGGCATTACCCCCGCTTTTGGATACGCCGCTCCTCATCCGAGCGTCGGAGGGACTTCAACCCTCATGAGCAACGCGCTGCTCAGCACACAGTATGTTCCTATCCGACTCCTAATTCAATCCTCTTCTAACTCAGGACACTAGTAGTGCACGGAAAAACAGGAATCCGGCGTGACGTTTCCGCTTAGCTGCTCTCGTTTGGCGATTCCTGAAATGCTTTTTCTTGGTTTGTGAGGCTTGGCCGATACTCCAGAGGGCCTAAATCGGCCCTGTGGAGACACTACTCCTGCAAGTTATGCGGATCGAACTACCGGGGCCTGACCGAGCCAAAGGTCCAAAGCTTCCGGCGTTTGCTCTAGGCGCCCTCTGCGTTTGGCAACTACACTCGGGCTCTTCCGCTAATTTGGTGCAACTCATGGTGCCCTTTGAACAGCACAGCCGCCGAGAGTTCGACAGGGGAGAATCCTGGCGCGTAGCAGTTTCAGACCGGCGCGACCATACATCTGGCGCTTAATCATCTTCAGACGGTTAATCTGTCCCTCGACCTGGCCGTTGCTGAAATGGCTTTCTACGGCTGCGATGACCGCCGAGATGTCACGACGAAGACCAAACGCAAAACGCACCAGTGATCCAATGCCTGAGTGCATGTCCGTATGAATCCAGTCACGCATCTGATTTCCGTCTTTGCTCGTCAAGGCGGCGCGAAAGTCGAGCGCCAGCGTTCTCATTAGTTTTAGTTCAGGACACGTGGACGATACTTGATCAAACAGAACCCGCTGTTCCTGAGTGAGTTGGTCAGGTGCCCGCGTTGCGAGCACGGCCGCCTGTCGGGGCGCAATTTTCTGAATGCGGGCTGTTATGGCATGATGTTTCGGCTACCGCCAACGGGAAACGAAATGAGCAACCATGCCACGCTGGCCGCGATAGCCTTGGCTTCGAATCTCCTGAAACAACTGAGTTGCATTGTGACAACCCTCGGCCCATCGCCGTTGAATATAGTCGGCGAACTGCTGCACCTTGGCTGCTTTTCGCACTGCCCGTTTCCGCTCTGGAAACTGACCGGCCCGGAGCCAACGCCGGACGGTTTTGCGCTCCATCGACAAAGCGTGAGCAATGGCCCTTTGTGAGTGCCCTTGCTGATACAGCGCCATTACCTCGTCATAACGCTGCAATCGCCGCTCCCGTCGTTGTTCTTTCACTTTCTCCTGTGCAGTCAACGTGGGTTGTTTCTGTTCGGGTTTGGTATCCGACTCACTTGGGGTTTGCAAAGCTGGGATCTGCAGTTGCCGCGATTGCTCTTCGAGTGCTCTCTCAATCGCTGCGGAGAGATTCAGGATGAGATGGAAGCGGTCGGCTATTTGCTGCGCATTCGGTGCTCCCAGTTGGGCGCCTTCCGCGTACACGCCGGAGCGATCACGACCGATTGAACTCACGGTCGGATGTTGTGTCAGCCATGCCGCTAGGCTCTCGGCGGATCTTTCTGCCAGCAGGTCCACGACGCAATGCCGTTCTAGATCCACCAGAATGGTCCCGTACTCCTGCCCTTTGCACCACGCCCAGTCATCGACGCCTAAGAACGAACCGGATACTCGTCTGAATCTGCAGAGGGAAGTAGTTTTACGAATCGCAGAACAGTGTCATCACTGACAACGATCGCCAGCCGTTCCAACAAGCGAGATCCGGGCAGACCGCCGCTCACGAATCCAACGCAACGGATGATCTCTTTCAAACGATCCGTTTGACGAGCATAGGCGGCAGCCACATTCGGGAATCTCTCGACAAAAATATTTCGCGCACAGGAAGGATTGCGGCAACGGAAACGTCGAGCCCGTATTCTAAGCCGAACCGACTGACCCTGCCAGGGGAGATCCTGCATCCGGCGGCAATACGAGCTGTGGAATGAATGTGACCGCTTTCCACAATAGGGACACTGTGGTGCACACTGGCTCCGGACCTCAAGGACGAAGCCGTCTGGATCAAGTTGAATGCCGTCGAGAATGAGGAGTTGAGGATTGGGGAGGACGGATTGCGAATGGCTCGGGGAAGTGGCCATTGCAAAAATAGATCCAAACATTTCTATATTGTTTTATTTGGAGCACTTTTAGCCTGACGAACTGCACCAAATTAGCGGAAGAGCCCACTTCAGTATGCCGAAATCAATCATGCTCCCGCTCTCCGGTGTCGGTCCATTGCAGTGCCCAAATGTGCTCCTGGTCGCCCCAATCGAACCCCACCCATGCTGCGTAGCGCTCATCGCGATCCGTGTTATCTTTTTGCTTCATCTTGCTTTCGCTCCGCGATTCTTTCGGCAAGCAGGCTTCGCATCTCCAAAGGACTTATAGATGTCGTACCGTAATCCAGTGACAGCTTCTGAGAATTCGTCTTAGCGAAGCACATCCCGCCGTTCGAGGGTCTACACGAAAACATCAAATGTCAGTCGCCAATGCTCGTAGCAGCGGGAGGCCTGCTCTATATGCCTATTCATTTTCCCCTCCGATCCAGCGCCGGAGCGGATTGAAAACAAGCCACGGAGAACTTTTCCACAACCGCCGTGCGCCGACGGCTCTTGATATTCACCCTCTTGAGCCAACTCCTTGGCTCGACTATAAGTCGCCATGCCGGAGAAACGGCCGAGCCGATTCCCCGCGCCGAGTCTGGATGCGTAGAGGAACGGCCCGAAACTCCAGGTTCGGCGGATTAGCAATTGATAGGCCGTTACTCACGTTTAATCGGGTAGTTGCTCAAATCGGCGGTATGGGCGTTTTTCACGACTTTGGAACCTCAATATACGGGTCGCGCAAAGTCGTCCATTGCGTTCGCCAGAGAGTAAGTTTTCACACCAAACATCAGCGTGGCGCTCCACTACGTCAGCGGGCCCGTCAAGGCAACTGTGCCTCCAAAATATCGCGATCGATCTGTAATCATTGAAGTTGATCGACTTGCATTTGGCTCTTTTGGCAGGCGAAGCAACGCCCGCTCGCTGTGATGGGCGCCCTCACCTCGATGTGCAAGACCTCGGCCCAGCTGCGAGTGGAGAACCTCGCTTTACGGCAACAACTGACAGTCTTGCGCCGTTCAGCTCCCAAGCGGCTGGAACTAACGCCCGCCGACCGAATCTTCTGGGTCTGGCTACGGCGCCTGTGGGATGACTTGAAATCGGCCCTGATGATCGAAGGCCGAGACCGTCATCGCCTGGCATCGCAAGGGTTTTCGCCTGTTTTGGACGTGGCGCATCCATCGTGGCAAGCCGGGTCGCCCTAAGGTGCCGCAAGAGGTTCGAGATCTGATCTGAATGCTGACCCACAACAACCCGTGCTGGGGTGCACCGCGCATTGCGGCGAACTGCTGAACTGGGGTATCGAGATCACCGAACCTACTCCTCTACTTTCGGCCGTCCAACTCGGTGAGGGCGAGATCGCCATCTCCAGAACAGGCGGAGACCGGCGCGATGCCATGAGACTACCGTGTCGGGCTTGACGAGAACGAGGGCTGAGGGCCAGTTGTTCCAAACGCGCCGAACGACAACCCAGAACAGCCGATCGACTTGACTCAGTTTAGGGCAGGGTTGTTTTCGTTTGTAAACGGCGAGTTGCTGGCGAAGAGCTGCGGTCTCCATTGCCAGATCGTGCCGCGACATGAGAAGCGCCCTGGCGAACGCCAGCATCGCCAATCGAAACGTGACCATCACTCTAATGCTACTCAGCCGCTGAACACATACCGAAGCTACTGATTCCAGAACTCTCCGGAGTTTTGACGACCGACAGCCGGCAGGGGAATCTCTGAAGAGGCGAAGCCGCGGATTTTTGAGCGGTTCTTTAGAGAAAGTGAAGCCGGCCAACAAGGAATTCCCGGAGCAGGCCTAGGACTAGCGATTGCAAAGTCGATTGTTGAAAATCATTCCGGGCTGCTCAGGTTAGTGGAATCGCATTCGGGCCGCACGATCTTTGAGATTGCGACTCCCGCTCTTGGAGACGCGAGAGCAAGCGACGTTCAAGCGAACTCTTTAGCGGTAAGAATGTAACCTTCGCCCCGACGGCCGCGAATCAGCGGCTTCTGCCCCTCGACGTCAATCTTCTTCCGCAGCCGCTTAATGTACTCCTCAATCAAATTCGAGAATGGATCGTAGGGCTCGTTCCAAACGCGCTCGGATATAGTCTCGCGATCGAGTAAGGTGTCAGCATCTCGAGCAAGACACTCCAGCAGTGCGTACTCCTTCGCAGTGACGCGAACAAACTTGCCTGCTCTCGTGACAGTTTTTGATCCCGTGTTGATTTCGAGTGTGTCCAAGCGGAGGATGGGATTCTGCATAAGCGGTCTTCTGCGCAGAAGTGCTCTTACCCGGGCCAGCAGTTCATCGATGTCGAACGGCTTTACCAGATAATCGTCTGCGCCCAGATCCAGTCCTTTCACACGATCCTGGTAACTTCCACTTGCAGTCAGCATTAGAATCGGGGTCTGCAGGCCAAGGTGACGCAGTTCTCGGCAGACCGCCCATCCGTCTTTCAAAGGTAGCCGGACATCTAGCACAATGAGGTCGTATGGATGGCAGAGAGCTCTGTTCAAGCCGCTCTGCCCATCGGTTGCGATATCTACTGAGTGCGAATCTTGCCGAAGCCCCTTCGCGATCATCAGGGCGGCTTCCTGTTCGTCTTCTATCAAGAGCAGTTGCATGAGGCGATCCGCTGACGATCTCCGCTGACGATCATGGTACGACGTGAGCGAGACGATTTGCAGCGACGCATTTATCCTCAGTTTATGTAAGGCCCGTCGTTCGCACCGGAATTGATTCTTGCCTCCAAATTAGGGAAACCGATGATCTTCCGTCAACTCTAAGATTCAGTGCCGAGACATTGTTCACCTGAACAAGATCGTAGCTATGAAGCTGCGTGTGTGGCCTGCCACGGTCCGGATGGGAAAGGAATGCCCGACACCACGGTTGCGTTTAAGAAGCCAAGCACCTTTCCCGACTTCACGCAATGCGATCAAACCACACCTGAACTCAATAAGGATTGGGAAGCGACCATCCGCGATGGGGGGCGCCGGGCGCGGGTTCTCGCGTATCATGCCGTCCTTCGGCGAAGCGCTAACCTCAAAGCAAATCCAGCAGGTGGTCCAATATCTGCGCGGGTTCTGCACGGATAAAAGATGGCCGCGCGGAGAGTTCAACCTGCCTTTGACACAATTCACCGAAAAAGGGTTCCCCGAAGACGAAGTCATAATTACCTCACATATCAACGCTCAGCGTACTCCAGGCGTTCAGAACGA
This sequence comes from Bryobacteraceae bacterium, assembly GCA_036272575.1. Classification (GTDB taxonomy): domain Bacteria; phylum Acidobacteriota; class Terriglobia; order Bryobacterales; family Bryobacteraceae; genus Bog-105. Next base: position 5,310 of record DATAYL010000528.1, read on the forward strand.
CATCATCTCCGAAAACACGTTCGGAGCTCGCAATCAGCTGGAAGTTGATGCTCCCATTAACTTCGTCCGCTCAGGTCCCGGAGACTGGCATGGTGGCATTGGAGATGCCACCATCGGCTTGAAGCACGTCGTGCTTGCAAACCTCAACGCAGGTTTCATTCTCAGTGGCTTCGGTGGTCTCATTCTCCCGAGTGGAAGCACAGCGCACGGACTTGGCTCGAGTGTTACCCAGTTTGAGACCTTCGCGGCCTTCGCGCAAATATTGCCGAGTGAGAGCTTTGTGCAATTGCAATTGGGTACCGACCAGCCGACGGACACAACCCAAGGCGCCAAGATCCCTCTTCTGGCGATCGGCCGTTGGCAAGACTTTTCGCCAGTCGAACGGCTTGGGCGCATGTGGACGCCGAAGGTAGAACTGGTCGCGAATAAGAACTACATACCTCATTCAACGCCGGACTGGGATATCGTGCCTC
>DATAYL010000529.1:0-3969 GCA_036272575.1 Bryobacteraceae bacterium
CTACTGTAAATGTAATTATGCCAAACATCAACGCCTTGTCAAGTGTTTTGTTTTGTGATGACCGCATCTATATTGGTCAATGCTCTGATTTTATCTGCTCAAAATAAACTATGCTCGCTACTGGCGGCGGCGTTTTTATCTTTACTAACTCGGCGTAATTTGCTTTACGATGTGTCGGTCGCGCCCTCACCGAAGCTTCTCCACCAATTCAGCTACTCTGAGCAAGTCTTCGAATCGGAAAAAGCATCGGCCATCGGCTATCGCCACAAACGGATCTCCCGCCACTGCCGTCGTCCAACTCGCCGGTATAGAGCTCAAACTTCCTTGGGCGTTGTTGAAATAGACTCGGTCCTCGCCCCAGTTATGGCGATAGGTGATCAGCTTGAACCTCTGACCCCTTAGCGGATGGTGTGGATGGATGACTTCGAAAGTTGTATCTGGAGCGTCGTCATGCCGTGTAGTTGACGACCTTCGCCAATAATCTTTGTGAGCGTGCTTTAAAACGTGCCGTGCTGCATCGCAAGAACGCTCTATTCTATAAAACGATGAATGGCGCGCAGGCCGGTGACTTATTTATGAGTTTCATTCACACCTGCGAGCTGTGCGGTGCAAACTCCTTCCACTATCTGACAGAGTTGCAGAAACACGCACCCGAAGTGGCTGCTGAACCCGGCAAGTGGATGCCGTGGTCGTACCGTGAGACGTTGAGCGCTGATTAGCGTACCATGGGTCGTAACTGGCCAGAAAGGATCCTCTTCGGCCAGGCAACCGGACGTCGCGCAATGCCTGTAAAACGGGCTTCTCAAAAGCAAAATCAGATAACGCTTTTGGCCACTTACGCAAGTTGGTGAAATGTCTATCGGCGTTCTCTACGCCCGCGTGCCCTATTCAGAACAACGCCTGGCGATACGATTAGCAACGGCATTACGGCTATACGCGGTTATCGGCATTACGGCTATACGCGGTTATCAATGATACGAATCACACGACGTGACTTGATGCTGGGGGCAACTTGGGGTGCCTTCGCACAGGAGCCCAAATTCTCCACTGAAGTCAAGGTCGTGACATTATTTGCGACGGTACACGACCGAGGTGGCACTGTCATCACAAATCTCAATAAGGAAGACTTTCTCGTCGACGAGGATGGAGTGCGTCAAAGGATCTTGTATTTTTCACGAGAATCGGACCTCCCGCTGACGATCGGCCTTCTCGTGGATACCGGTAAGAGAGCGATCGAATCTGGTTTCTTAGACAACCATCGGCCAGGCGGTCCCTTGGAATGGTTGGTCAAAGATAAACGCGCCGCCAGCTACACCTTTCTCGACAGAGTTCTGCGAGAGGGCAAAGACCGTGCCTTCGTGGCTCACTTCGATTACCGCGTAGAAGTTTTACAGGATTTGACTTATTCACGCACGGAACTCGAGTCCGCCCTCAAGAAGCTCGAAGTTGCGCGACGGCTCGGGACGCGGCTCTTTCAGGCGGTCCGCAACTGCTCCGAGGAGCAGATGAGAAAACAACCGGGGCGTAAGGCCTTTGTCATCCTTTCCGATGGCCTCGATCCGCACGACCCGACAACTATTACAACCGCGATTGAATTTGCACAGCGGGCCGACGTCATTATCTACTCGATTCTGTTTAATGAAATAACGCGGATCGAGAGAATAGACCCGGCAGTCGCTGCAGCGTTTCCGCTTATACACGCGAAAGGCAAGCATACGATGCAACGGCTGGCCCAGGAAACGGGTGGTGAATTTTTTGAGCTGTCCAAGAATCGACCTATCGAACAGATCTATGCCTCAATCGAAGAGCAGTTGCGCACCCAATACAGCATTGGATACACGCCCGAGCAGAAGGATAGGGAAGGTCAGTATCGCAAGATTCGGTTGACCACAAGGCAGCCCGGCCTAATAGTTCAAACAAGGGCGGGGTACTTTACCGAATGAGGTGCGAAGCGTTCGGCCCTGTTGTGGTGATCGGCTTTTCTAAACCTACCGAGACGAAGAAGGAAAACGGACACCCGTTGTCGGTGTTTGGAGGAAGAGTATAGGTATGCGCCGAGATTCTCAATTGTCCCGAAGGGGGCAGCCGTTCGGGGCCAGGTATCCGATCGGGCCTGGTCTTCTTGCGAGCGTGAGTTTGATTCTCTTGACCGTCATTTCGAATGTGCCGGTCTCCGCGCAGGGCGCGCCGCCTCAGGCCAGAGTCTCCAGCCAACTTACTCCTTACCTCAAGTCCCAGTTGGTGGTCCCGATTGCCGAAGGGCGCACCATCAACCTCGTCTGCCTCGGGCATGGCTCGCCGACCGTAGTCCTGACCGCGGGATTGGGTGGCTGGTCGTGGGTGTGGTACCGGATCCAAAGCCCACTTTCACGCAGAACCCGCGTTTGCGCGTGGGACCCCGCCGGACTCGGTTTCAGCAGCCCGAGCCCCGAGCCGCAGGACGCCATTCACGAAACCGAAGATCTCGAACAGGCATTGAAGGGTGCGCACATCAACGGCCCGTACGTGATGGTCGCACACTCTGCCGGGGCCTACGTCGCCATACGGTTCGCCGACCAGTACCCAGGGACCGTCGTCGGAGATGTCCTGGTAGACCCCGCTATTCCCGACCAGGGCGCGGTTCGGGAACGTGTCGCACCGAAGTTCGCAGCATTCGGCAGCGGGGCACCGAGCGCGGAAGCCATGGCACTGCGCCAGTGCGCCGCCGAGCTTCGAAGCGGCGCTCTGAAACGCGGCACGCCAGCGTATAATGAGTGTACCGCTCCGTCCCTCCTACCCTCCGCCTCAGCTCTGACCGAGGTTCTTGCTCAACTCAATGCCGATCCCGCAAGGCTCCTGACGCAGGCTTCGGCGATTGAAAATGTCTCGCAGAGCGGGCGCGAGGTGATCAATCCCCAGCGCCGCTACGGTGACATGCCGCTGACCGTGCTGACCTCCGGAAATCACCCGATGCCGCCGGATTTGCCCGCCGATGTGCGTGAGCAGGCGCCACTGTTTTTCCGGGCGCTCGCGTCCGGACATGACGCCTACGCTGCGCTCTCCACGCGCGGTCACAAGCAGCTCGTTCCGGATTCCGGGCACTTTATCCAAGTTGACAATCCCGCGGTGGTTCTCGCGGCGATCAACGGCATGCTGACACAGCTCGCACCGCAGCCGCCCAATCAATCGACCGTCCATTGATGAAGCACGAATCGGAATGTATGGTCCGAATGAACGCGGTCCGTGCATCGCCACCAAACTCGTTTTCGCCGCTTCGGAAGAGCGAAACCAACGGCGGAATCCATTGCCGACTGGCAATACTGGGTTTCCCAGGCCACCGTCTGCAGCTTACGCACGCCCACCGAAAGCTCACAGTGAAACGGGTTTCGTTGAGATTGCCGCCGACGATTTCGCGCGCCGCTTCTCGTTGAGAGCAGCCAACCTGATGTGGCTCCTGGGTGCCGGGAGCTCGGCCGCCGCCGGCATTCCGACCGCCGGCGATATGATCTGGGAATTCAAGCAGACCTTCTATATCAGCCAGCGCCGTGCATCACCGAAGTTGGTGGCTGACCTCTCCAATCCCGCCATTCGTGCCCAGTTGCAGGCGCACGTCGATTCAGCAGGTAAGCTACCGGCCGCCGGCGCGGCGGATGAATACGCGGCGCTCTTCGAAGCAGTTTATCCTGCAGAAGCCGATCGCCGTGCCTATCTTGACTCGAAAATGGCCGGCGCGAAGCCGTCTTACGGTCACCTCGTCCTCGCAACGCTAATGCGTGCACAGCTTGCGCGTCTGGTTTGGACGACCAATTTCGATCCGTTAATCGCAGACGCGTGCGCCAAAGGTTTATGACTGTGCCTAAAAGAAACTGGAAATCGGTGCCTGGTCCACACTCGTAACGTTTTGATGACTCCCTACCGAGGGCGCTTAGTTTTCGGCAGTGGTTTGAAAACGTGGTGTCAGCGCGCACGCCGGCGCGGCTTCCGGCGGTG
>DATAYL010000530.1:0-42260 GCA_036272575.1 Bryobacteraceae bacterium
GATCACCAACCCGCAGACGGTAACGCATGGCGATGCCGCAATCGCTGTCAATGGTGGAGGTGGGGAGTCTGTACCCGCTGGGAACATTGCGTTCTCAGGAATTACGGTGCACTACATCAATGGATACAGCCTGCCGTACTACTTCGATTTCAATCCGTCTAACCCGGGTGGGATGGCCGCAGTTTCTCTCAGTGGTCTGATCGGTTCGGGTCAATCCAAAACGGGTGGGCTCGGCTTGCTGAACGGTGCTCCTATGAATTCGGTGAACATTAATTAGAGCAAGATAAGGACATGCGTGTCCTGGTGGCGGCCTCAACCGATCCTGTTAGGAAAGGTTGAGGCTTTTTTGTTTTGATACAGAGACACGTTCGGCAGTAAGTCGGGCTGGGCCGAAGCAATATAGATACGAACCGCAATGCCGGCCCAAATGCCTACTCCACAGCAAGACTTTGCACCTCGTGTAAAGTGGGCCTTTATTAGCCTGAGGCGCCTCTTTACGGTACATTGATTACGGCGGTAGGCACTCCGCTGAGCAGGCTGGTATTGTGACGCGCGCCGCTCAGGGCACGGGAATCGATAAATTGCACCTGCGTGATGCCCACGCGGGACCAGTCCCGGACCGTAAAATACGTATCGAGGTTGCCATTCGAGTCGCTGATCGAGGTACCGATGAAATGCACGTTGCCCATCAGGTTTACGTCTCCTCCCCCACGCTTGACGGCTATAGCAGCGTTATCGACGTTGTTATGCCAGCGGTTCGGATTCACCACCGTTAGATTCTGAAAGACGAGGGATGTGCCGCCCGTGTCCCAATAGGATACTAGGGCCCCATACTGCGTGTCGTTGGTGGAGGTCGAGTTGCTAACCGTGACGTTACCGGGAACGCTTAAGCCCATTCGATCCTGGCCGTTGCTGGCCAGAAAACCGCTGCCGCCGTTCGCTTGCGTGCTGAAGTTCGAGACCTGTATGGAAACAGGCGCGCTCCCCGCGTTCAAGCGCTCAATGCCGAAAGTAATGCCATTCCCGGCGTTGCCGGTGGCGCGACTACTGTCGATCGTGACGTTTTCCAGACTGTCGCTCGCCAGGTTCGGTTCGATGTCGATGCCGCCCGATGGGGGCGTGCCGGAAGTATTCGTGAAACTGCAATTGCTGATTGACAGGTTCCTTGCTGAGATCACGCTCATTCCTTGTCGCCGATTGTTGTCGAACCCGGAATTCTTGATTTGCACATCGGCGCTGTATTGTTGCAATCCGTCTCCGATGTATACGCCGTCCCCTCCCGAATCGTTGCATTGAATACCGTCGATCCGGACATTCGTAGCGCCGTTAATGGCCAGGCAATGCCGATACTCGCCGGAAGTGTATTCGGCCTTCTGCATGCGAAATACACTCTGGCCGGGAGTCCCCGTAAGAGACACATTTTGCACGTTCACTATGTTCAGCATGCGGTCGTTTTCGCCGTAGCCGGGCATGGCCTGCACCGTCACATTCGGGTCCGCTACTACCGTCGAATTGGCTGGGAAATAAATAGGACGCACCCTGTAGTTACCGGCAGGAATCTCCAGGGTTTGTCCCCTGACGGAAGTTGCGTTGAGAGCCATCTGAATGATTTGAGTGTCGTCGCCGCCCTGTCCCGCATTTCCAAAAGACGTCAGACTGACGGCAGAGGAGTTCTCCATCGCCCTCGCCGACGTTGCCGGAAGTTGGGAGAAAAAAATTAACAGGGGGAGAATGAGTGTTTTGCCAAAAGAAATCACGTTGCTCCGTTAATAGCGAGAGATGTTAGTATCGGCATGATTTATCAGAGCCCGGTATTAACTATAAGTAGGACTGTCCGGACGCGCGCTGCGGAATCGGACTCGGGCAGTATGCCTCGCCTAGGCGACCCGAGAGGCTTTGCTGGTTTACCAAATCAAATGTTGATTGGTCAGAGAATTTCGGTGATGGGAACCGCGCCTCTATAGCGACTGATTAATTCACGGTCAGGTATGACCTGATCGGTCTTGCGGGCCAACAAAAAGGTTCCGGTGGCGGCGTCGAGGCCGCCCGGCGTATGCGCCAGCAAGTAGTCAAAATACTTGAGCCAGAAGAATAGAAACCCGGTGCCTACCTTTGTCAGATCTCGTTGCCAAGGCGATCTCACAAAAGACAAGAAGAAATGCTGGAGTGCCCAGGCCAGGGCCGTCGCTGGTCCGGCGCAGGCTCCACTCCGTATCTCCGCGAAATGCCGGTACATTCGCAGATGTCCCAGGTGCGTGAGTCTGGTGAAATCGTAGCGGCCACCGTGTACATGCTGCATAAACGGCATCTCCGAATAAACGATTCCCCGAGGCTTCAGCACGCGATGGATCTCGGCTACTGCCCGGGCGGGATCGGGAATGTACTCCAGAACGGCCTGAATCACTACGCCATCCACCGATTCCGTCTCTAAGGGAATATAACTTGCATCGAATACGATCTCTGTTCTCGGCCCGATCACGATGTCGCTCTCGAGACACTGGATACGCTCGTTTTGAAGCAGTCCGTTCATGCCTACACCCACCTCGGCACCGCCAAGCACCAACACGCGAGGGGAGGGTGTCTCGAGCAGCAGAAGCTGCGCGAACTCTTTCAGCTTCTTCGATGCAGCTAAATTAACAGATATCCGGGGGACAAGAGACCGGATGCGCTTTCGTAGCTTGCCGGAGTCGGGGTGCTGTTCCTTTCGATAGGCGGAGGTCTTGAACGTGCTTACTAACTCATTAACAAGAATTGGAACTCGACTGATAAGCGGGTATTCTTGCTTACAGCTGTTGTTCTGACAGATATAGCCCACGTCACCTAGATTGAGTTTGCTGTGACATACGGGGCAGACTAGAAGCGGCTCAAAAGTTTTGTGCATCGGATCTAATCAGTGAGTCGAGGGGTCGGTTGAGCTTCCGGCTCGGTTTCATCACTTCGGAGACTTCGACCTCACTTCAGGAAATCAGCTGGGTCAGCGCTTCTGTTGACCAACCGCGGATTCGGCTTTTTCGGCGGCCAGCCAAAGGGCGCGCAACGCGGGGTCGTCGGCTCGCTGGATTGCTCCCACGCCCTGGCTTTGATAAAGTCCGAGGGGCTGTTTATGGCGCGCGCCAGTGAGTTGGACCGGATCGCGAAAGATAACGTTTTGCATGCCCACGTGAGAATAGTCGGCGAAGCTGAAATAGTAATCGATTTTCGGTGGGTGCCGAGTGTCGCGGATCGTGGTGCGCGCGAATTCGACATTGCCGATGGGTTCATGTCCGCCGCCGCCACGCTTTACCGCCACCGCTGCGTTGTCCATAGTGGAACCGCTGCCGTCAGGGTCGATGACAGTCAGACCGCGAAAAGTGACGCGGGCGCCGGCACTGTCCCAGAAGGAAAACACCGCCCCGTACTCCTGGGCGGATTCGCTCACACAATCCTCGAACAAGAAATGTCCGCGAACCGCCCGGCCAGAAGGGGGACCGTCGATCCCGAGGAAACTGCTGCCGCCGGCCGCACTGTCATGGTGGCCGACCACGGTAACGCTAACCGGCGGACTCGAGGCGGTCAACCGGCTGAGCACCACCCGGAGGCCGTCGCCTTCAGTATGGCTGGTCGCGTTTTCTTCGAGGCGGATATTGTCGAGGCGGGCGCCAGCACCGCCGGGCATCAGCACAATGCCGGAGGCTTTGTCCACCACCGGCATTCGCGGTTCGCTCTTTTCAGATCTGTGGCTGTTCACGAAATGGCTGCGCCGAACCGCGAGATTGCGGGCCGATACAACCTCCAAGCCGGCACGCAAGCTATTCTCAACCCGCACGTCCTCGATCGTGACATCTTCGCTGAAAGGCTTTTTTTCACTAGCGCCGACATACACGCCGTCGCCGCCCGGGCTCAGACAGGTCACGCCTTTAATCGCGACCAGACTGGAACCCTTGATGGAGAGGCAATCCCGATATTCGCCCGACTTGTATTCCGCGCGATTCATTTTGAGGAAAGCGCCATACCCGATGATCTGAACGACGCTCGCGTCAACAATGTTGAGGAGTCTCTGTCCATCGGTAAATCCCGGCAGGGCTTGAATGGTAACACCCGAATCGAGCAACAGGGTGGTCTTGGACGGAAGATAAAGGGGCGAGATGCGATACGGGCCGCGCGCCGCGGGGATCTGCAGGGCTCGTCCCTGCCTGTTCGCTTCACCCAGAGCCCGCCGGAAGACCGGCGTGTCATCGCCCCCCAGCCCGGCTTTGCCGAACTCACGCAGATTGCGCACTGACCCTTTGAGTGAGTCTTGGGCTTGGAGGGTACCAGAGCGCTTCGGGGCGCCCCCATTCTGATGGGACGGAATGAGCAGCAGAGACAGAGCAAAGGCCCAGACGGAAGCCGGGGGTAAGTTCATGGATGCTCCTGGGCGGTCAGGACAGATGAGCCTGGCATAGGTTCCATTCTGGCAGAGGGGCGGCGAGCACGCGAAAACTTAGGCGACCTGTTCGCCACACAAACCTGGAGCGAGATGAGCCCAAAGATAAGCCAAATGGGCTTGCGGTATTCCCAGGTGAGAGAAAAGATTCCGATGGTCAATGTCAGCAGCATCGAGAGCCAAAGCGCTCTCTCGAAGCGGGGCATGCGCAGGCAGGAGCGTATCGAATAAACGAATAAAGCGAGGAACAGGCCGAAGCCGATTAGACCTTGCTCGACCAGAATTGAGAGAAAGGTGTTGTGAGCTACGTACGGAAAGCCGGCCGAACTGCGCACGACCGCACGGAAGGCCCCGGCCCCGACCCCGATTATGGGGTTCTGCCGGAAGACCTCGAGACCTGCCTCCCAGATGATTTTTCGGTCGTTCAAGGTGCCGGTCGAGATTTCGGTACCGATACTGCCCAGGCGAGTCCAGGAGGCAGCCGGAACTAGATAAATGATGAAACCGGCGGCTAAGACGCCAACGAAAATGAGCGCGGCCTTTTGTTTGTCGCTCGATCTGAAGAAGACCGCGGGCAAAATCAGGATCAATCCGGCAGCGGCCAAAAAAGGCCCGCGCGAGGCGCTCAGGAGCACGGCGGAAGCGGCGAGCAGGAATTGCACCCGGTAGAGCCAGACGAGGCTCTGCTTACTGGTGGAACTTGAGAGATAGAGGCTCAAGGGAAGACTCAAAACCAGCATCAATGCGAGCTCATTGGGATCGAAGCCGGTAGCGGAGAAGCGGGCCTGATTTGCGGGATTAATACCGTGCAGAAACTGATAAAAGGTGTCGCAAGAGGACACCAGCGTTCCGAGCACATAGGCCTGCATGATTGAGAGCAGCCGTTTTCGCGAGAAGGCAAGTTGGTGGAGCAGCCAAACCATTGCCACCATCTGGAAAATGGTTTGGATTTCGATCAGAGTCAATTCGGGAGAAGCCGTCCAGAGGAAGCTCAGGGATCTCCAGAAGGCAAACACCAGGAGCAGGAGAAAGCCGCCCGTGGTGGGGTGCACACGGCCTTTATCGAGCACGGCCAGCAGACCGATGCCCAGGGCTACGTAACCTACCAGGTGGGCAACGGTTCCCAGGTTGGGGATAACGACGAGGTTCTCCCAAGGGATGGTGAAGACCAGACACCAGAAGAGAAAAAAGGCCAGACGAACCAAATCCGAGTCTCCCCGGGTGCGCGAACGTTGCCGGCGAAGTGGAGCAGGTGGATTGACGATTGTAGCCCCCCGTTCAGCCTTGGCTGCATAGGAACGGGTCATTGGAGTCTCTCTGTGAAAAATAGCGGAGCGCACATCTTCTCAAAGGTGCTGGCGGTCTCGTAGCGAAATCGCGTACCCGAATGGCAACGATGCTAATAGCAGGATACGCGCGATTCTCGAATCGATCTGGCTGAACTGCCGAACCGGTCCCAAGCCCTGATCAAAAGAATACCGGCTAAAGTTGATGGCCGACCGCGCCAATTCCAGGGGCGCCTGAGGAAGCCATCCAATGAGGTCGTTCAGTATCACGCGATGGCACGCCGCACGCCCGTTTACCACTTCCGGACGCAATGTCGTGAGATGGTCGGCGGCGCCATCGTCGATCCAGTAGACGCGCAGTTGTTCGTTGACAAAACGAGTCTGATACCGGCGTGCGATCGCCAGCCAGACCACGCTTTCAGAAACGAATTTGTGTTCGGGATTTACCGGAAAACGAAATTCCTTCAGCACATCAGTTCGCTGAAAGCCCCATTTTTCGCCTTTCACCTTGTATTTGTAGGTGAGCTCAATTGAATTGGAGTCAAGCACGTCTTTCGGAAACAATCCGCCAACGAGCTTTCCATGCTGGTTTTGACACAGGGCAGTGACCGCGCTGAACTGAGATCGAGATTCGAGAGGGATGTTGTTCCAGTGGTACAGAAAACGTTCCAACGCATTGGATGTGCAACCGTCGTCTGAATCTAGGGTCAGAAAGAATTCGCCCTGCGCTTCATCGATTCCGAGGTTGCAGGCGGTAGGTTTGCCGCAGTTAGGCTGATAGAGATAACGAATTGAGAAGTTAGCTTCCCGTTGCCATGTCTCTATAAGGTTCCGTGTTTCGTCGGTTGAGCCGTCATCAACCACAAGCCACTCGAAGTCACGTAAGGATTGAGCGCATAAGGAGTGATAAGGCCGATGCAGAGTGGCGGCCCGGTTGTAAGTTGCTGTAAAGACAGTAAATTTGAATGGATACGGCATGAGACTGTATTTGTAACGCGATAGGGCGGAAGAGAATAGCTGGCGAGAAGCGAACAGACGCTTATAATTGCTGCTCGCTTGGCGAGGAATATAACGAAGGGGAGTTCAGGGCAGCATTATAGAGGCTTTCGTAGCCCGCAATCATGTGAGTGATATCGAAATTCTTAATGGCACGCTCGGCACTCGCTGCGCCCATTCGGATGCGACGCGGTTCGTCGGCGAGTAGCGTGTCCATTGCGTGTGAAAGATCGCCTGGTTCCGATGTGTCTACTAGAAAGCCTTCGAGGCCGTGGGTAACCAGTTCAGGAATTCCTCCCACACGCGGGGCCACCACGGGAAGGCCGGCTGCCATGGCTTCCATGATACAGAGCGGATTGCCTTCGTAGTGCGACGCGAGGACAAAAAAATCAGAAGCGGCGAGGAGGTCCGGGATATCAGTGCGGACGCCCAAGAAATGGACGCTGGAACCAATACCTAGGTCGCCAGCCAGCTTTCGAAGGGCTGTTTGGTCACCCCCGCCGGCGAGCAGAAGATGGCCGCCGCTCCGCCGGGCGGACGTCTGGGCGAAAGCCTTGAGCAGCAAGCTATGATTCTTTTCAGGACGCAAACCAGCCACACACGTGAGCAACAGAGATTCGGGCGCGAAGCCTTCGCGTTCGCGCCATTGATCGCGCGGAGTTTCGGGGCTGCGATAACGCTGAACGGGTAAACAGTTCGGAACGACTGCAGGCTCGGCTATGCCGTATAACCGGGCTACGCTTCGCGAGACTTCCCCGGCCACTGCGATGGGAAGGACGCCATCCCGGAAGGCGAGGCGCTGGATCCAGCGGGCACGTGGTTCCACTTCGAATTCAGCCAGGCTGTGCACCGTGTGCAGCATCCGGGGGCGTTGCCGCAAGAAATGGCTGTAACCGATATACGGCAGTAAATAACGCAATACATGGACGTGAGAATGAAGGATATCGGGAGCGGCCCGGTGCAGCGCACAGTGCACGCGAGCAAACAGGCGGGGATTGAAGCCGAGCCCTTTTCCCAAATATTGAACCGGGATACCGGCAAGGTCGAGCAGTTGCTCGAGGTCGGACCCGCTGCGTTTGGCGAGGCAAATAGCTGAAACCTCGAATCGCGAGCGATCGAGGTGGGTCATGATATGCACCAGCACGCGCTCGGCGCCGCCGGGTTTGAGGTGAGGAAAAATGTGAACGACACGCATGGGGTGAAAGCAGTTCGAAAGCGGGCTAAGAGCCAACAAACGCGGCGGCCGCCCGGGGCAACGAAGGTTTATCGGCAGCCGGGCCTTCGGCAATTTCAAGGAGTTTAGCGTGTAGCGCCAGCTGGACTATCTTCAGAAATCCCATGCTCGGCAGTATGTCACGTTTGTCAAAGGTGCGATAGAGGACTAGGCTGATCTCAGAATTAATGGCAATCTGAAGGCGCCACACCGGTGGCACTCCAGGAACCGGCGCCTGCGCAGGGGGCTCCGACTCGCCAAAGTTTTGTGACGGAGAGAGCAGACTCACCGAGTGGAACCTCACCTCGTGACAGAGATCGCGAACGATGGGCCAGCATTCTTCCAAGGTGGCGGCGCCGGCCATGCGGGATTCAAATTTGCGCAGACAGAGTTGTTCGTTGACGGCGCGCCGAAAGCCATGGGGGACCGCGAGGCGCCTGGCGACATCGAACTCATCGTAGCCCAGGAAGCGAACGCCCGCCCAACAAGCCAGCAGGCAAACGACCACGACTATGATGCCGCCAATCTGGCGTGAAAACAGACCATCAAGCAGCGAGAGCACAGCGGCCACGCCACAAGCGGTGTAAAGCACCAGGGCCGTGGCGCGCGGACGGAGACCGCGGGCGAGCAGGCGATGATGGATGTGGCGGCCATCGGCGGCAAAAATAGGACGGTTGCTCAGGAAGCGGCGCGCCACCGAAACGCTAACATCCGTTAGAGGCACCAGCAGTGAGATCAGCGGGGCGGCCATGCCGAGCAGGGTCGCCGATTTCTGGCACCAGATGACGCCGAAGCAGCTGAGCAGAAATCCCACGGTCAGGCTGCCGCTGTCCCCAAGGAAGACCGACGCTGGATTGAAGTTGTAACGAAGGAAGCCGAGTAGTGCGCCAGCCAATGGGGCAGTAGCGAGCGCCAGGCCAATGTTGCCTTCGAGACACGCCGCAGTGAGAGCGGTAAGGGTGGCAAATAGACCGACACCGGTAGCCAAGCCGTCCAACCCATCAATGAGATTAAGAGCGTTGGTACAGGCGACAATCCAGAATAGAGTGAGTGGCACACCCCACCAAGAGGAAATAGAATGGCCAGCGATGGCCGATATTCGGATACCGCCCCAGCATGCCAGGCCAGCAGCGATCACCTGCATCAGCAGTTTGGTATGCGGTTTCAAACCGAACGCATCGTCCACCAGACCAGTAAAGAGAATGATGGTAGCTGCCGCAAACAGCCATCCGAAAACGTGCGCGTGATGGCTGGCGAGCCGTGGGCCTTCCGGAAGGAAAAACATGGCGGCAGCGATGGCGCCCCCATAACTGAGCGCGATGGGCAAGCCACCGGCCCGGGGCGTCGGTTTACCGTGCAGTTTCCGATTGCCGTCCGGATGGTCGACGATGCCGAGAGCGAAGAACAGTCGACCGATTATAGGCGTGAGCAGGAATGAGAGGGCGCACGCGATCACACCCAGAAAGAGCAGAGCGAACATGGCTGTGGTTGAGGACTGGTTGGGTGGGGGCGGTTAGGCAGTCAGGCGAGGTATTGCCGCTGCGGATTTGCGTCGAACCAGGTTGTTCTCAAGAAACAGGTAGTCGATCCCGGTGCGCAAATAGGTTTCGATGGCTTCGCCCGGTGTATTTACGATGGGCTGGCCTTTGACGTTAAAGCTGGTATTTAAGACCATGCGGCGGCCGGTAAATCGGCCCACAGCTTCGAGCAGAGCGTGGAATTCGCCGTTGTCTTTTGCCGAGACCGTCTGTACCCGCGCGCTGCCGTTTACGTGCGTAATGGCGGGCAGTCCGGCGCGATACGGCTCGCGCACATCAACGATCGTGATCATATACGGCAGTTCGGTGCCGGGCGGGACATCGAACCAATGGTGCACCTCTTCGATTGCCACGGCGGGCGCAAAAGGCCGGAACGCTTCGCGCATCTTGACCATCGCATTGATCCGATCGCGCATTTCGGGATGCCCGGGATCGGCCAGGATGCTGCGATGACCCAGTGCTCGAGGGCCAAACTCCATGCGCCCGCGATACCAGGCAATAACCGACCCCTCGTGAATCAGGCGAGCGGCTTCTGCACAAGTTTCCTCCAGCGTGGAAAAGGGTACAACTTCGATCTGGTCGGCCTCATGGCGCAGAGCAGAGGCGACATTGCCGTTCCGGTAAGCCGGGCCAAGAAACGGCACGTTCTGGCGTACGTTAGCAACGAAGCCAGCCTTGGCCGAGAGGTGAAGCGCAGCCCCGAGAGCAGTGCCGTCATCGCCGGCGGCAGGCTGGATATAGATTTCGTCGAAATGGCCCGACTGGAGCAGCTTGCCGTTCGCGGTGCAGTTTAGAGCGACCCCGCCGGCGAGCGCTAGTTTACGCATGCCGGCGCGGGAACCGAAGTAGCCGCAGATGTAAAGCAGCGTGTTTTCGAGAACTTCCTGCAGGGCGGCGGCCACGTCCCGATGCTCGTCTGTGATTTCCTCATCCGGCTGACGTTCCTTAATGAGACTCCGGGCGAGCAAGTCGCGGGCAGCGCGATAGGTGTGTTCCTCGCCATCCGACGGTGTGCGTAGGATCGGGATACGAATAGAACCGTTATCCCCAAACGTTACTACATGGTCAAAGAAGGAACGGAACCTGGCCGGATTACCGTATGGGGCGAGGCCCATGATCTTGTATTCGTCGGCGTTAAAGTCGAACCCGAGGTGAAGAGTAATAAGAGAGTAAAGAATGCCGATGGAGTCGGTGGCGGGAATGCGATGAATGCGTTCGAGGCGCCCATCGCGGGCGAGATAAACCGAGACGCTATCGACTTCGCCCATGCCATCAAGCACGATGACCAGGCACTCGTCCCAGCCGGAAGTGTAGTAGGCGCTGGCAGCATGGGCCAGATGATGATTTACCTGGCAGATGCGTTCGGACGGAAAGTGGGGGAAATGACGGTGCACGACGGCAACCAAGGCCTCGCGCGAGTACACGGTGCTGTATTGGCGCGCCGAGATCTGATCGAGGAGGAAGATGCTCTTATAAGGAGAGTAATCGAAACCATGGGCGATCCGATCGATGTCGTCAATCTTCAAACCAGCCTCATTAAGGCAAAAGTCGATGGCCTGAGCGGGGAATTCGCCGCTGTGCTTTCTACGGCTGAACCGTTCTTCGGCGGCCGCGTATAAGCACTTTCCATCGATTACCAACGCGGCGGCGGAGTCGTGCCCCTGAGAAATGCGATACTCCCGTTCATCGAGGCCGGGCCACTGCTGGCGGCGGAACGGAACGGACTGATCAAGACCACTGATACCCAAAATCTTCATGATGCTAGGCCTGCGCGACTCGATTCCACTAGGTTGGCGATGCTCTCTATCGACCGGAACTGATCGAGATCGAGATTACCGATATCCGGTTGGAAGCCGAACTGCTGCTCCAAATTGAAAAGCAGCTCGACCAAACCCATCGAATCAAGAAGACCTGTTTCGAACAGATCGACCTGCGGAGACTGGACTTCGCGGTATAAAACCTGCGAGAAAATATTTTGAATACTCTCGACACACTTCGACATGACTCTAAGGGACCTCGGGATGTAAAGATTCAGAGAACTGGTTGCGGAGGACAGGCTTGTCAACTTTGCCGTTGCCATTCAGTGGAAGCGACTCAAAACTCATCCAGCGTGAGGGCAACATATAATTCGGCAAACGTTGCGAGAGGCGCTGACGAAGCACCTGCGGCTCGAAGGCTGCCCCATGTTCCGGAACTACGGCACAGCAGATGACGGCCCCTTCAAAACCATTGCTTTCGATGGCGACAACGGCCGCCTCTTGAATGCCCTTGGTGGTTTGGAGTGCTACTTCGATCTCGCCCAGTTCGATGCGGTACCCGCGGCTCTTAATCTGGGAATCGGAGCGCCCGTGCAGATATACGAGGCCATCGCCGCCGATGCTCGCCAGATCGCCGGTTTTGTAGATGCGGTGAGAGCCGGGACCGAAGGGTTCGTTGAGGAAGACGGTCCGGGTTTTTTCGGGATCATTCCAATAGCCGGGGCTCAGGCCGGAGCCAGCGATATACAGATCGCCCACCCCACCTGCGGGGGGCGGTTGCAAGTGTTCGTTAAGCACTAATAAAGACTCGCCCTCACAGGGAACGCCGATGGGAATGGGTGCATCTTCCGCCACGGGACACTCCGGAACCCGATAAAAACTACTGGCAATGGTAGTCTCCGTCGGCCCATAGAGATTGGTGAATTCGACGTGGGGCAGACGCTTCATCCAATACATAAGAGCGGGGGTAGGAAAACGTTCACCGCACCAGAGAAGCCGCCTTAGCTTCGGGAAATCGTGCGGACGAACCACGTCGAATTTCGCCATATAGGTGAGCAGTGAGGGCACGGAGAACCATTGGGTGAGTTCGCCCTGGCGGATAAAATCGGCGACCTTGTGGGGCAATAGATTGAGCTTCGCAGGCACGAGATGCAATCGCGCGCCGGCCGCGATGGTGCCATAGATGTCGAGCGTGGAGAGATCGAAGTGAAGCGGCGGATGGCCAGAGATGCGGTCCTGGGGCGAATAGTTGAAATGCGAAGTCGCCCACTTGAGGAAAGGGATCACGTTCGCGTGGGTAATCATCACGCCTTTAGGCCGACCAGTTGACCCGGAAGTGAACAGGACGTGGGCGATATCCTGCGGCATCCCGTTACGAGGGGGAGGCATGGCCGCCTCGGTTAGCGGCCAGCTAAAGGCCGGGGTAAGATTGCCGCTCGAAGATTCGCGGTGCGACTGGGTGCCGAGCCAGCCGAGCCGCGCCGCACTGCCTGTTTCGGTCAGCAACTTTTCAGCGAGTGAGCCGGAGGAGGGAACAGCGAGCAGGAAGCGGCTTCCCGATGCTTCCAGAATCATGTCAAGACGGTTGCGAGGGCTATCGATGTCCATAGGGACATAGATACAGCCGGCTTTCAGCGCCGCAAACATGCTGACGATGGCGACCGGCGATTTAGGCAGCAGAAGTGCAATGCGATCGCCCGGCTGGCAGCCAGCTTTGCGCAAAGCCCAGGCGAGTCCGTTCGATTGACGATCCAGTTCCGCGTAAGTCAGTTGCTCGTCACCGCTGACGAGCGCTATCGCAGCGGGACGCAACTGGGCTTGGCAGGTGAGATAGTCCTGCAATAATTCTACTGTCAAGCTTGCACCTCGCAACCTTCTAAGCCGGAGACAAAACCGGAGGCCTGTTCGAAAACGGTCCGAATATGCACGAGTTCTTCGGCTGAGGGTGGAATGTCGAGAATGAACGTTCGATATCCGAGCTGCATGTACTGGCGCAGGTCTTGCGCGACATCGCTGTAAGTACCTACTAAGTAGGGACAATTGGACTTGGATACCTCGAAGGGGCCTAGCCAGTAAGTGCCCGCGGGGCATGCCTCCTTCGAAAGCGCCGACAATCTCTTGTGCCACGAAGAATCAGAGACGCGCATCGCCATTTCGTGCGCAATCTGTCCTTTGCGATCAAAAGGGAAGCGTTCGTAGGCGATTTGCCAGGCCTCCTCTGCCAACTCACGGGCGATGATGCCGACGCGCAAGCCAGAATGTGCATTCGCCGCCGACGCTGCCGCGGCCTGAGTTTTTTCCGGTGGTTCGGGATACTTGATGGCCACGGCGCCCGTGGCCCGGGCCGCGGCGAAACCGGCCTCCGACGAACCGGAGATAAAGAACTCCGGCTCGAGCCCGGCGGGGAGTTCAGGTTTCAGCACGGCGTTCGTGAGACGGTAGAACTCGCCCTCGTAATTCACCGGAAGCGCGCTCCTCAGCAGCAACTGTATGACCTTGACGTATTCGACAAGCCGGTCGTAACGACGGTCGTGGGGCGTCTGATCACCGAGAGAGAGGAGGTCATTCTTAAACCCCCCCGCGACCATATTGAGAATCACGCGCCGTCCGTAGAGATAGGCGAGCGAGGCGACCATTTTGGCCGCCGCATAGGGGTGCAAATAAAGTGGCTGGACGGCCACTAACGGGACCAAAGTACGAGTATTCGCAAGGATGGCTTGCGCAACTAGCCACGGATCGACGATGGAATTATCCGTGTACACGAGAGTTCCAGTGCAACCCGCCGATTCCGACCACTGGGCTACTTCGATCACATTCCGCAGATAAGTGTCCGGACGCGAACCGAGCGATTGCGGGCTGGTAGCGAAGACTTGAAACGCGCCGAAATTGGCCGGGGCTGCCGCGCACCGTTCTTCTGTTACCCGAGGTCGAACGGACATAAGTCAGTTATCTCCTTGCAAGATCATCGATGCCTTACACTGTCGGTTGTGTCGATCACCATCAAGCCGTTGAGTCAAATCGCCATGAGTTCTGTCCACGACTTTCTGATGAGTTATCAGCATGAATCGGCTGTTATCGATTGGAAATACTACGATCGCGGATTTAACAGGGCAAGGGAACGCGGTTTCGCCTGTGTCGATAACGGCAGAATTGTCTCTTTCCTCGGCTTGATTCCTTTTACCGTAATGCATAACGGACAGGCTGTCGATGCCGCGTGGAGTTGCGACTGGTACCGCGATCCCAAGGCCAGCGGGCCCCTAGGGATTATGCTGATCCGACATAGTTTAGAAGCCTACCCACTGATTTACTCGTTCGGCGGAAGCGAGATGACAAAGGCCATCATGGGCCGTCTTTCACGCATAACCATTCCAACGGCAGGGATCGAAATGTACAAGCCCTTGCGCGCCGGCGGAGCGCTTTATGCGCTGCGGCGAGCGGCCCACATCAATAAGTTTCCATCGCTTCCAGCTATCGATAACATCAGGCTGCCAATGAGTAACTGGAAGAGCGATGGAGAAACCAACGTCCGCTTACTCAATTCCCTGCCGGCTAACTTCGATGGCTTACTAAAGAGCAGACCAACTGATGGTCACTTACCGGGGTACGACCTCTCGTACTTACAATGGCTGCTGGAGCGCTGCCCCGCGATTGCCGGAGGTGTGTGTCTGGTATTGCGTAGGGATGAACTAATTGGAGCCGTTCCATTCTGGCGGCCGGTCGGAGGGCGGCAGTTCTGGCGAATTTGTTTGATTCCCTGCGGCCGTGACTATCGGATGCTTGAGACTGGATTGCGAAAAACACTTCGGCATATAAGGGACAATGGCGGCTGGCTGGTCTCGCTGTTGGCCTCGCGCGTCGACCGAAATGTTCTCGATATGGCTCGGCGGCATGGCTTTTTTCGGTCGAATTCACGACGACCGCTGTACGTCTTGACGCGGAAACCGGACGGGACGCCCCAGGAACTGGAACAACTGAGCTACTTGGACAGCGATTACGCTTACCGGTTTCCTGGAGTAGGTGAGGCATTAAGTGACTGAGCCTGTCAGTGAAGGCTTGCGGCGGTTACTTAGTGCTAATTTAGGAACCCCCGCCTGCAGCTGCCGCCGCCGCAGCAGCAGCAGCGGACGCGGCGAGCTTGCGATTCCCGGAAAAGGCCGCCATAACCTGCTCGTCCACTTCATCTTGGTTGCCGGGACAGCCGGCTACCGACAGGAACTTTTGATTGCTGTATTGGTAGCTGCTGTAGTCGAGGATTGATCGTGAAGCGAAGGCGGCCTGGATCTCGCTCACGCCATAAACCAAGTTCTTGGTGCATTCAAAGCCCAGCCGCGCTCGGATTTTATCAAAACAGACGCGGTAGTCGCGGCGGTCTGTAGTTTCGGCGTTTTCGACCGCCACGCCGGGAAAAAGCTTGGAAATCGTCAAAGCGACATCGGTCAGAGTATGGTTTAGTTTGCTGTCGCCTAGATTGAACACCTCTCCTCCGACCTGTTCGATGGGAGCATCGAGGGCCATGAGGAAACCGCGCACCACATCGCTCACATGGATAAAGGGACGCCACTGATTCCCGTTAAAGATCGTGATAGGGTGCCCCACCAGCGCCTTCGCGGTTAAAAGGTTCACCACCAAATCGAAGCGTGGACGCGGCGACAGCCCGAATACGGTAGCGAGGCGCAGAATCGTGGGGCGGAAGACCTTATTGGCGGCGTCGAGGAGAGCCTTTTCGGAATCGATTTTAGTCTGGCCATAGAGCGAAACCGGGCAGGTCGGAGAGGTTTCGCTCATCAGGTCTTCAGAGGCGCCGTAAACGCTGCAACTCGAGGCAAACAGAAAACGCGAGACCCCCTGGCCCTTGGCGACTTCAACCAGCATGCGGGTGGCGGCGTAATTGGTCTCCAGGGCTGCCTGGCGGTCCTGTTCACAAGCCGGATCTCCGACGATGGCAGCCAGGTGCACAACCGAAGCGGCGCCGCTGACCGCGCGGACCGCGGTTTGGAGATTACGGCAATCTCCGACGATGAGTTCGAGACCGGGATCCTGGAGCACATTGCGGAGCGCCCCGTCGCCATAGAGCAAGCTGTCAAGGACCCGTACTTTGCGCCCGGCTCGCAGCAACTCGGCGACGAGCATGGAGCCGATGTAGCCCGCACCCCCCACCACGAGGACCGGGGCTTCGCCACGGAAGCGGCTTTGTCGAGCCATGCGCCCGCGGACGGTGGCGACGAGGGCCCACTCGCCGGCGCGCGCGGAGAACAACATGAGGGTCATCATGGCGCAAAAGATCATGAGGCTTTTCACGCCGAGGCTGCTATTGGGAAGCAGCGCGACCGAGACCGAGGAAAACGCGATCAGGCCCGCCGCCAGCCCGCGCAGCAGAGCCATCGCACGGCGCCCGAGCGTCCAGCCCATGTGGTCTCGATACATTCCGCTGAGCAGAAAAGCCAGCGGGAAGATGAGCGACAACGGGAGGAACAGGTGCAGATATTCATCGATGGTGGCGCGCGCGTCGGCGAGCATAACGCCCTCCGAAGCAAGGCGCGTCCCGCGAATCCAGGATGCCACCAAAGCCACGATAAGACTGGTGTGAACCATCAGGAAATCGGCAAAAATCCGAGAGAAAATATTGGGACGCGAGAATTTTTCAGACGAGGAAAACATAGTCTACCTTCCAGTTGTGAAGAGAACGCCGATCATGCGGGTTAGCATTTCGGATTGGTGTCAAAGGAGCGATAAGCCGCGAAAC
The DNA here is from genome assembly GCA_036272575.1 of Bryobacteraceae bacterium. Classification (GTDB taxonomy): domain Bacteria; phylum Acidobacteriota; class Terriglobia; order Bryobacterales; family Bryobacteraceae; genus Bog-105. The sequence goes on from DATAYL010000530.1 coordinate 16,939, forward strand.
ACTGAATACGCTTAATGCAATCGACAATTCGGGCGATGGTCGAATCCGGGAGCGTTTCGTAAATGGGGAGGCTCAGAACGTTGTCGGCCACGTAATTGGTGTTGGGCAGCGCCGACTTCTCAAATTCCCGGTAAAGGGTTTGCTTGTGTAGCGGAGGGTAGAAATACTTCTTGGTTTCGATATTTTCGGCTAGCAGAGCTACGGCGAGCTGGTCGCGCGTGCATCCGAACAGATCGCTATTCACGTGGATGGAAAAATCTTTATAGGTATTGCGGTCCCCGTGATCAACTTTCTGGAAGGTAACGCCTGGCAACCCGCTGAGTCCCTCTACGTATAGGCGAGCGATCTGGTTGCGGCGCTCCACTTTGCTGTCGACCAGGGGAAGTCCGCGCAGGCCAAGAGCGGCATTGAATTCGCCGAGACGGGCGTTCTGGCCGAGGAACTGCGGATCGTAAGAGCCGTCGTCCCCGTAGTTGCGCATCAGACGGATGGCTCGGGCGAGGGCTGGATCGGCGGTCGCGACAAGACCGCCTTCTCCGGCAACGAGCAGCTTCGTCGGTGACAGAGAGAAAACTTCGGCGTCGCCGAACTGACCGACGGGGGCGCCTCGCCGTTGACTGCCGAAAGCGTGGGCTGCGTCGAAGATCAGCTTCAAGTTGTGTTTGCGGGCAAGACTGGTGAGTACGTCCACATTGGCCGGATTACCGTACATATGCACCGCGAGGATGGTTGACGTGCGCGTCGTAATCTTCTGTTCCACATCGGCGGGATCGACGTTCCAGGTTTCGCGATCGCAGTCGACCAGAACCGGTGTAAGTCCGTTCCAGCGAATGGCGTGTGCCGTTGCGAAGAAGGTAAAGCTCGGGACAATCACCTCTCCCGCGAGCCCAAGCGCGCGCATGACCAGGGTGAGGCCGCTCGTGCAGCTGGAAACGCCCACACAATCGCGGACGCCGAGATAGGCGGAAGATTGCTCCTCGAAACGCCGCACGCAGGCCGCATTCGTGATAATTCCACCCTCATAGGCGGCGCGATACTCTTCCCATACTTCGTCCAATGGCGGAAGCAACGGAGAGATGAAACGGAAACGCTCCTCAAAGGCAGGACTGCCGCCCCAGTAAGCCGGGGTCTCGATTGACTCCAGAATAGTTTTCATAGCTTTAGCAGATCCTTGTAGCGAAGTACTTTGGTGATATTGCGGAGTTCAGCGGGCACGTGTTGCGGCTCCAAGAGCTTACGCGCGGTTTCAAAAAGAATGCGAAGGTCTACCCAGAAGTTGTGTTCGCGGCAATATTTCAGCTGCAAGGCGATCTTAGTTGGCAAAATCAATTTCTCGTAGGCGGCTTCCGGATCGGTGCTGCCCGCGAGAGCTTCACCCTCATTCGAATTCCAGATGGACGCCCAGTCCGTGATGCCGGGACGGAGCTTGAGTATCTCGCGCTGTTCGCCCAGCAGGAGATCGGTGTACTTGCGCACTTCCGGCCGGGGCCCGACCAAACTCATTTCGCCTAGGAAGACATTGATGAACTGCGGCAGTTCGTCGAGCTTATAGCGCCGGAGAAAGCGGCCCACACGGGTGATGCGGGCGTCATCGTCCGCAGTAGCCGACCCTCCTACCCGCTCGGCGTCGACAATCATGCTGCGGAATTTCCACATGTGGAAGACGGTGTTTCGGCGGCCGGTGCGTGCGCCGCGATAGAAGATGGGGCCCGGCGAATCGACTTTGATCGCGAGCGCTGTGAGCGCAAACAGTGGGCTAGCGGTGAGCAGCCCCAGGCCCGACGCAGATACGTCGAGCAGCCGTTTCGCGATGCGATGACTACGATGGCCAGCCTTGGCCGGAACACGATCGAGCACATCGTGATAGATTTCGATCGTCTCGGCGATCACCCGGTCCAGAGAAAAATTCGCGACGGCAGCATGTCTACCTCTTCGACCCATGCGCGCGCGCGCGCCGGGGCTCGTCAGGAGAAAAGAGATCGCTTCTGTAAGTGCTTTTGCATCGCGGGGCGGGACCAGCAGGCCGTTCTGCCCGTGGCGGACAACCTCCCGGCAGCCGGGGGCATCGGTGGTCACGATGGCACGCCCGGCAGCGGCGGCTTCGATGAGAACTTTAGGCACACCTTCGCGATAGGAGGGTAGGCATACGATATTCGCCTGTTCGAGTACCTGCCGCATGTCCTCGCGAAAGCCCCACCACTCGACGAGCCCAGCATCGTGCCAGCTTTGGAGTTGCGTGGCGGGCACGGCGGTGGGATTTCCAGGGTCGGTATCCCCAACTAAAACGAAACGCGCATCGCTGCCTCGAGCCTTAAGCGTTTTGGCGACCTCGACGAATTCGATGACTCCCTTGTCGCGGAGCATGCGTGCGGCCAGCATAACCACCGGTCGGCCGTTGGGTTCGGGTGCCAGCACAAACTGCGAGATATCGACGCCCGACCCGCGAATGAGAGCGCTCTGGTCTTTACGCAGCACTTTCGTGTCGGTGAATACGGCAAGATCGTCTGGATTTTGGAAAATGACTTTTAGATTCTTGTGCCGGAAGGCAACACTGCAGCCTGCGAGCGTAATCCTGCGCTGGATAAGCGTCTTTCGGTTCTGTGCTGTAAAAACATGACCGAGCCCGGTGGGCATGCTGACCTCAGCCGGAACCCGCGCCGCGTAAGCCGCTAAGCCACCATAGAGAACCGGCTTCAGACGGAGATGATGGACCAAGTCCGGTTTGACTCTTCTATAAAGCGAGTACAGGTGCATGAGGCAGGCCAACTCGCCAAGCCCCATGCCACTGCGCGTCATCGGCAAAGGATGGAAAGTGAAGCCGGCATCTCGGATGATGCGGTCGCAGCGGCCGGGCGGAGCGGCCACGTGAATGTCGAAACCGGCCTGACTTGCAGCTACTGCCAGGGGCATGCGATAAGAGTGAAAAGTATCGATAGAGTTGTCTACAAACAGCAATTTGAGGCTTGGCTGCATACAGTTGTTCTTGAAACTAGGCGGACAGGAAAGAAGAGAAGACCGACTAATTGAGCATGGCGCGCGTATAGAGTTCCTGGTAGCGGGCGACAACCGAATCGAGACTGAACTGTTCTTGGATGCGCCGGCGTGCGGCTGTGCCGAGCTTATTCCGCAACGCCTGTCCACCGCCAAGAAGCTGGCTGACACCAGACGCAAGCGCCGCACTGTTACCCGAAGGAACCGTAAGCCCAGTTGCGCCGACCAGTAACGCTGAATCGCCGACGTCGGTAACCACGCACGGAACGCCGCAAGCCATGCTCTCTCCTACGGCGAGTGGAAAGGCTTCTGTGCGGGAAGAGGAGACTACCACGTCCATGGCTGCAAAGAACCTCTGAGCGTTTGGAACAGCATCCAGTAAGCGGACCCGATCACGCAGGTTGAATTGACTGAGCAGCGAAGTAAATGCCGGGTTGTGCCAGTGAACGTCTCGTCCGCAGAGAACAAACAGCGTATTCGGGCGTCCGGCCAGCACGATTTCGGCCGCCGCCAGAAAATTCAGGTGGTCCTTATGAGGATGAAATCGCCCGGCGAGCCCCACGAGCTGATCCTCTTCGCTAGATCCCAGTTCATCGCGCATCAACTTGCGGGCCTGGGCATCGGGCCGGAAGAGTTCGGTGTCGAAACCGTTCGGAATTAGTTCCGTCTTCACACTTCGATAGCCCACGGCGGTATGCGCAGCCCGTGCGGCTTCCGAACAGCATACGATGCCCAGCGGTACGGAGGCGGAAAGCAGCGCGCAGGTCTTGGCCGTTGCCACAGTCAGGAGTTTGTTGGTTTCGAGATCGAGGTTCGAATGATGAATACCCCAAAACACGCGGCGGAAGCCAGCCCATTGTGCGACCAGACCGCCCACCAGATCCGCGTGATACATCCACGTCTGCACCACGTCTGGAGGGGATTGGCGAAAGAGCCTTTTCAGGCGCAGTAACCCCCCAAAGCTGGCCGGGCTTTTCGATAAGCCCAGAGCACGGACAGGAATCCCTGCGGCCTGCAATTCGGCCCCAAGATCGCCAAGTGTGGTCAGAGAGATCACTTCGTTAGTGAAACGCTGGCTATCCATGCGAGTGATTAGATTACACATCATGCGCTCGGCTCCATCGGCGGCAAGACCAGTGATGACGTGAGAGACGCGGATCATGTCAGGTAAGGACGGCGGCCGAGTCAGAAACGGTCTCGGGCACCCACGATTCGCCTTGCGCGACGGAAGCTGCACCGGCCATGGACAGGGATTGAAAGCCGAAGCGGTCGCGACACTCAGCAAATACCGTCAGCAGGCAGCGCAACGCAGAAAGGTTAAGTTCCGTATCAACACCAAAATTGTGCGGATGCCACCAAAGGTGGAGAATTTTTCCGTTGGCCGCCGCGTGTTCCATACAGCGAGCGATACGAAAGAGACGAAACGCGTTAAGCCGCGGGTGGGACCGCAGAGAAGGCCTGAGAAACAAACTACCGCGAACGTTCGAGAGTTCCGCATTTTCCACCACATCTTTCCAATCAACCAAGCGGCAGGGAGCGGCGTAATGCTGATCGAAGAGGCGGCCGACCCGGCGATGAAGCTGATTGCGCGAAGCCGGGCGCACATCGTGCATCCACCCTTTTTCCCCGCCGCGATAGGCCTTGAAGCCGAGTGGAGGCAACAGCGAAAGAGCGGCGGCCGTGATCTGATTTCTAGGAAACACCAGGGACGTGAGGCGGATTTCACGCTGGCGTGCCAGCCGTATGGCGCTCTCGAGGTCTGCTTTAAGCCCGTCTACGCTCCCACCCGGTTCCAGGCAATAGTAATGAGAGAAGGTGTGGCAACCGATCTCTTGCAGCGGCCGCCGCCGGATTTCGGCGATCAGGCTGGGAGCGAAATGCAGCGGGTCATCTTTCTCGGAATATCCAATCTCAGCGGCAAAAGGATCGAGAGCCGGATTCCGGTACGACGGACGACACGCCGGTGCGAATTGCAGCAATTCCTCGCGAGATTCGGCAAAGAGAAAGCCAACGGTTGCCCAGGTGGCTGCAATTCCGAATTCCTCGAAGAGGTCGAGTAATTGGGGTAAGGCGCTGCGTGCGCCAAGAAGGTTGGCACGATACGGCGAATCGATCGGACAATGGTCACGGACCCCCCACTCTAATTCGAAGTCGAGCGAAATAACGAGCGCGCCTCGGCGGTCGCCATCGTTGCGTACGTGTGCCGGAAAACATGGCATGGTCAGGAAGCGGCCTCTTTACCAAATGGGCTGTGCCGCAGGCGCTTCGACCAGCGGAATGCGCCGGCCCAAGCTTTGTTCAAGGCGTCGTTACGATTCATCGAATAGAACTCCTTAACTTGGGCAACGTCAGTGGTGAAACGCCGATAGTGCTCTATGTAGCGCCCGAACGATCGTGTATCGGCGTGCACTGGATCGTCGATGTGGACACAAACAGTCCAGAGTCCGATCGGAAAAAACCGAAATCGACCTAGCTGCTGGGGAATCCAGTATGTGCCGTCCCGGTCAGTGTGCGGGTATAGACCGTAACCGTCACTGATATCTTTGATCCCTAGCGAGCGGAGAGCCCTCAGCGTATGGGAATCGAAGGTGTGCGCGGGGGCGACCCACAATTTAGGTTGGAGATGCTCCCGATCCAGGATCTGCAATCCGGCTTCCAGCTTGCGGTATTGTTCGCTGTAATTAAGTCCCGCGAATTCACTGTATTGATTGAATCCGATGAGCCCGCGCGAGTTCGTGACGTATAGGTGCTGATATCCGTGAAGCCCAATTGTCCAGCCTCGCTCCTCCCAGCTTCGGACACGGTCCCAAAAATTAGCGTTAGGCGGCTCCCTTTCCAGCTCCGGATCTCGATTGTCAGGTACAACAGCGACTATGGGGCGCACATCGTTGCTGATCAGGATACGCTCGATCTCGTTCCAGGTGGACCAAGACATGGTTGGGCAGATGTCATCGAAGCGGATCAGATACTGTGGATGGCCTGAAAGCAGCAAAGGCACTTGATTGTCCTCAAGGATCAGCTAACTGGCGGACCCCGAAACCGCCAGTTCCTCGGCCGCTTCGAAGAATGTCTGGCGGCGCTTCCAGCGCGGTCTGGCATAGAAAAATAGAAGGAAGCAGAAACCGCTAATCTGCACGATTGTCGCGCCCAAAATGGCGGTCACGGCCCCCACGGCCCCATGTCCCGGCACCAGGAAATAGCAGAACGCGGTCAAGCTGGAGGCGACGGCCAGGAACAGCGCGATTTGCGGCCTGAATATGCGGGCGGCAGTGACGGCGCTGCCGATGAATTGACAGCAGTAACCGAGCGCCGCCGCGACCATCAGATAAGTAAGCAGATCGGCGCGCGCCGCGTACTCGCGACGAAACATCAGTTCTAAGAGTTGCTTCCCCGCGAATGAGGCAACTAGAATACCAGCAATGCCGAGCGCTCCTCCGATAGCGAGAAGGCGCGCGAGCAGCGGAAAAAATCCACGCATGTCATCGCGCGCATAGCTGATCGCCAGGCGCCCGAACGCGGCTTGTCCCAAGGCCGCTACGACCATGTTGCCGCTCGACTGAAAAAACGAGAGGGCCGCAAAAATACCTAGTTCGCGCGGTCCGGACGACCATTCAATGAAATAGCGCGGGATGCTGCTGTTCAAAGCGACCAATACGGAGACTAGACCGATCGGCAGAGTAGTCGTGAACAGCAACTTCTGAGTGGAGAAGATCCAGCGCGGACGGGTCGCTCGATCGGACGGGCGCACCGGCATCGGAGAGAGCGTGCGAGACACGCGGGCGTCAAAGAAGAACAGGACCAAGATCCGCGTGAACACCATCGCCAGCACGCCCAGCAATACACTCGCGGTAAGCAGCACCACGCCGACCAGAGCCAAGGTCGAGAGGACGCCGCGAATGATCATCGATTTGGCTATGCTGTCCATACGGTCGTGGACTTGCATGCGCCCGTAAAAGACGTCGCTTACCGCTTCCACCGCGAGCGCCAGGCCGAGTGCCTCGACGAGGTTCATGGTGGAAGGCGAGTAGCGCAAACTGAGACAAATTGCCGTGAGAACCACCATGGCGGCTACCATGCTGAGCAAACGGAATCCGAGGTAATCGGAAAATTCGTGCTCGCCCCGCACATCCGTCACCTGCACGGCGCGCAGCTGGAAGGAGGCAAAGCTGATCAGCGGCGTGGCTACGGCCACCGCGAACGAGTAAGTGCCCACCACTTCCGGGCGGCTCCACTTTGCGAGCAGTACAATAATCGACCACTGCGCGACCGCGTAGATTCCGTTGCCGAAGAGCGTCCACAGGAAATCACCGCGCAGCGAAGCGGTCCGGGCCGGAGCGCCGGCCTTATTTGCTTGCGGCATAGGTGTAACGATGCACCTTAGCGGGCTCCCAGCTATTTAAGATCGTGCCGAGAACGGGGCTGCCGTCGTCCGCCAGGCGCTGGCGCGCCAGAATCGCACTTTCGCGCGCGGTCATGCCGGCCCGTAGAACCAGAATCATTCCGTCGGCAAAGCGGCCCAACAGGCGCCCGTCTGGAATCTGAAGCAGCGGCGGACTATCGATGATGATGGTGTCGAATTCTTTCCTGAGAAGTGCCAGCAATTCCGGCAGCCGCCGCGAATAGAACAGGCTTGACAGCTCATCTTGCTCCGATCCGCTGGTTAGGACAAAGAGACCTGGCAATCCGGTACCCTGAACGGCCGCTTCGATTTTCGCAGCCGTCAACTGCTCTTTCAGACTGAGCAAATCGGCCAGACCGAATTCGTTTTGGACGCCAAACAGGTTGTTCAGCCGATGTTTCCTCAGATCACCGTCTACCACCAGCACGCGGTCGGTGATTTCGGCGATCGCAACGGCGAGATTGACGGCCACCGTGGTCTTTCCTTCCCCGGGATTGGGACTCGTGATGACGATGACGCGCGGCCGCATAGTATTGGGCTGGCCGAAAAGGATAGAGGGAAGAGTCGCCCGAAAAGACTCGGCGAGCAGGGAAGACTTGCGGTCGCGCGGACGAAGCTCGATCGCCTCGTTATGACGCAGGCGCGTCAAGCCTTGCTCCGGGCCGCCGCTGGAGGCACGGGGGAGATTGCGAACCCGAAACGGTTGCCGGATATCTGGAATAGTGCCGAGATCGGGCAAGTTAAGCTCAACCGAGAGCTCTCCCGGTTCGCGAACGCTGCCGTTTGCCTGTTCGCGGAAAAACACAAAGCCGATTCCGATGAAGATACCGCCGGCAAATCCGATGGCCGCGTTGAAGGGCAGATTAGGCTTAAAGGGAAGCACCGGGCGCCGCGCCGGATCGACGATCAGGACGTTGCTCGCGCGCATGGCCGAGGCCACGCCGGCTTCTTTCACTCGTTGCAGCAAGATCTCGTAGAGTTGCCGGCTGGTGTCCACCTCATGCTTCATCATGTTGTATTCGACCGCTTTGTGAGAAGCCTTGGCCACCAGTTTCAATTGCTCAGTGCATGCTGCTTGCAGCAGATTGACGTGACGCTGCGAGTCTTCGTAATCGTTGCGAATCCGGCTGAGCAAATTGGTTCGAGCGCGATCGAGCGCACCGCGCATTTCTACAATCTGTTGCTCGACCTGCTGCACGCGATAGTGAGCTGGCGTCAGGCTGGAGCTGAGCTCCGCCAATTGACGCCGCAGGTCGGTGAGTTTGATGCTGTAGTCCCGGATGGTCGGGTCATCTAAGATCTCCGGCAGAGATTCGGCGCTGACCTCTCCGGCCAACTCAAGCTTCGATTGACGGCTGAGGCTCTCGGCCTGCGCCTTTGAGAGTTCGTCTTCTAGCGTACGCAGCTTAGCGTCTTCGATGCTGTCTTTGCCGGAATCGATCGCCAGGCCAGAGTCTCTGGCCATGCCTTGCAGTTGGGCGTCCGACTTTTCCAGCTTGACCTTCATTTCAGCGAGTTGCCGCGTAAGCCACTCGCCGGCGCGCTGCGCTGAACGCCAACGCACTTCCTGGCTCTGTTCGATGAATTCCGTCACGACGGTGTTGGCCACATCGGCGGCCAGCGCCGGATCGGGAGACTCGTAGAGCACTTCGACCACCCGTGTCAGTCCGGATACACGGACGGTCAGGTTTGCGCCCAATTGTTTAATCAGCCGGTCTGTCTCCGACAGGAGCGGCTTTTGGGGAAGACCCAGCCAAGCCCGCCATATAGAAGGTTTGCGCGTCTTGGCTTGATCGCGCAGATTCAATTTGGCCGCTACCCTCTGGAGCAGCGACTCGCTGCGAAGCAGCCGGATTTGGGTCTGAAAATAAGCCTCCGCCTGGTCGCCATTGTTTGGACTGGAGGAGTTGTCGAAACCTTTGTTAAGAAAATTCTCGCTCGGGTCCTGGATTTCGACGGCGACCTGAGCGCGATAGATCGGCTTCTGCGGAAGGCTGATGCCAAGCGTCACTACCAAACCGACCAGGGCGAAGGCGAGCAGCAAGCCCTTATGCCTGTAGAGGGTTAAAACATATTCAAGCAGCTTGCCTGAGCCGTCCGCCTCCATGCCCGCAAAACGGTCCGCTTCCGGGTAATACCGCGTGCTGGCGGGCGGCAAAGGCGCCGAAGATATATCCCGCCTGGGGTCGTCTAAATAGTGAAAGGGATTCATTCTCGTTTAAATGATCACTTCTTGTGGGGAGAGAACGTGGAAAGATCCTTGACCGCTAACGCAAGCCGAACATGGCGATCCCGGAGCCGGTGGTAATAGCGGTCTCGAGTGCTTTGAGCGCAACCTTCTTGCCAGTGCTTCCCGGCACAAACAAGATATCCTGCGCTTTCAAGTCGATATCTTCCGCTTTGCCACTTAGAATCCTGCCCAGGTCACAAACGATTTCCTGGCGCTGGCCGGGTATTTGGGAATTACGGATGATGCGGACCCTCTTGAGATCCGCCGTATGCTCCGATCCTTCCGCGAGCGAAAGAGCCTGGATAACCGTCATGGTGTTCTCATCGCCAATCGGAAACCCACCCGCTTTTTTAACTTCACCGATGACGTAAATGGTGCTCGCCTTCGAAACCGCCACGACATCGTGCGGCATGACGAAGATATTTTCGCCTGGGCGAAGGCCGGAGGTAAGATCCCGCAAAGATAAAACGGCCGTCGAGTAATGCCCCGTCGGGTCGAGATGTTCATTCGGGAGAGCGAGGCGCCCGTGCTCAAGAGAACGCGTTAGGGTAACGGTTGAACCGGCATCCGCCCGCGGTCCCCCCGCCAACGAGATCATCTCGATTATAGTTTTGCGGCCCTGAATCTGATGAATGCCTGGACTGTTCACCGCGCCCACCACCGATACTGGTTGACTTTTGTACTCACTCACACTCACAATCAACTGCGGATTCTTCACGAACAGGCTGAGGCGGTCGTTCAACAAAGTCTCCAGTTGGGGGACGGTCAAACCACCTGCATGAACAGTGCCAATCAACGGAAGGGTCAGGTCTCCTTTAGCGTCGATAGGCATAGGCTTGCCAACTATGTCCTCGGCATTGAGACCGTTGACAGTCACCACATCTTCCGGCCCAAGGATATAAAGTTGTGTCCGGTTGAGCGGCGCCTGCGCGGCATTGGTCACGTCGGCAGGACGAACTTCGGACCCATGTAACGCGGGAGCCGCCAAAAAGGCGAACGCAAGGAAGAGCTTTGCGGTATCTGATTGCAACATGAAGCAGTTTACTTTCCGGTATTTTCGACCAGTTTATTTTGATGCATGACCTTTACCGATTCAGGCTCCAGAATCCCAAGGACCTGCGCAACATCGGCCTTGATTTTGGCAAAATCGGTACTCAGCCCAACGAGCCATTGACTTACTTGGACACGGTTTGTGGTCTCGCCTCGAGCGCGGCTGAGGACGATGTCGCGTGCAAACTCCGACACTGTCCGCACGCCCTCCGCTTGGCAAGCGAACACAATGCTTTCATACTCCGATTCGGTGAGGCGGAAATTGACGACCCGGGCTCTCGACGTTTTATAAGACACAGGAATTGACGGCAGCGCCCCCTCGGGAACGGTCGGGAAAAACTGGGCAGCGCTCCCGATTTAACGGAATCACCGCGTGTGGTGGTACTTCCACTCGGATGGAGCGCTGAATAAGAGCAACCGACAGCACTACCCGGCAAGAAGATCGCTGCTGAAGCACAATCCCCCGCATGCCTGTTAATGGCCCCTCGTTTACTTCGACTGGATCTCCGATTTCCAGATAGGGACAGGGTTCTACCGGCACGCCCGACTCGAGTACCTGCCGAATTGCAGCAATCTCGTTGTCATCGACAGGGATGGGAACCTTGCCGCATCCCACAATCGCCTGCACACCGGGCGTAACAAGAATCGGCATTCTATAACGGACATCAAACCGGCTAAATATGTAGCCCGGAAACAGAGCTCTGGACTCACTATAACCGGCTTTACGTGTTTTGAAAGCTGTTTTGGAAGTAGCGGGAAATGCCTCGAAGCTTTTATCAACCAGAATGGAGGCAATTCGCTCCTCATATCTGCACTTGACTTGGATGGCAAACCATTCCAGCCCTTTGGCGGGGGCTTCTTTTTCGAGGCCAAATGACAACGGCGTTTCGTTCAAATTGCTCAGTCGCATTTCTTCTATAGGGAAACCGTTTATAGGGCGTCTTGCCGCATTAGAGAGGTAGCCGGGTCTTTAGCTTGCGATATCAAGCTCGAGGATAACTACTCCTTAGGCAGTTACCCGAACAGGTGACAAAGCCGCTGCGGAAGGTCAGAAGCTTATAAAGTATAACTACCGCGCGTAACATTGGCTTACCGGGGCCATTTAGGCATAGCTACCGCAGTAAACTACCCCGTAATTCCTTAGATACTATCCCCTGAATTGGGAAGGGCTTAGTCAGAGTAACGTTCTTGTCTTACAAGTGTCAATCAGTTTGGGATCCGACCAGATTTTGTGGTTCTAGTACCGCAGAGGTCATCCAAAATCGATGCCATGGATTCTGCTGTGTTAGTTTTGCGAGGACCACAAGTTTCTGAAATCCGTGTCGCAGTTCCGAACCGAAGGCGTTTGGCGGAACCTGCGGTGTGGCGTGCGGAGGCCAATTCCGTCGATTTGCGCACCGGCGTTATGGAATACCTGAATTACGTGCTGCAGTTCGCGCAAACCCGGGCAATATCCCGGGTAGTTGCGTTAGACCCACAGTTCCAGCCGTTTGCGGTCTTTCCGTCTAGATGAACGGCATACCTGAGCCGTAATCCGTCTAATCTGGCAGATCAGGCAACTGGTTTCGTCGCGGGCGGGACCGAGGCATTTGAAAGGTAACCTAAGTACATGGTACTAGTGTAGAGGCGATGGCGGCGCGCTTGGCGCCCGATAATGTTCGCCCCATGCACCAGTCGTTGCATCACTTGGTAGCGGACGCGCCTTGGGATGACAATGAGATGCTGGCTGAGGTGTGGCGGCAGGTGCTGCCCAGCATGCAGAAGCACGGTCCCGTGGTGGCGTGGATTGTGGATGACGTGGGTTTTCTGCAGGAGGTGTGGTGCAGGATGCGGAGCGCCGTCAGCAGGCCGGAGTTCCCGAAGAGATTGAGTTTGAGACCAAGCCTGAGATTGCTTTGGGACAGATCCGGCAGGCTGTGGAACAGAAGACTTCCCGCGGGAGTGGTGCTAGTAGATGCCGGTTATGGCAACGGCACGCCGTTCCGCGAGGCCATCACGAAACTCGCCTTTTGTGGATTGCGCTCTGACTGATCCTCGGCGCCCCGATTCCGGCCCAACCGGTGCGGACAAATCAGTCGCGGGCATTTATACACCGGGCTTCGATCGATCTCTTCCTTGAAACCGCACTCCAGACCAATTGGTAGATCTCCTCAACTGTTTGGAGTCGGGACACATTCCCGTCTACAATTATGCACCGTGTCAGTGTCTTCGCTCTGAGTGGTACATTTGTAACGCAGACATACTAGTACGGCGGAGGCACTGCACCTGATCCTGCGCAAGTGATCAACACCCCGGGTTTGCGCCGATCCTACGCTGAACCGAACGCCAGACTCGCCGCCCAATTCCAGTCTCGCGAAAACCCCGATAGGTTCAACACCCGGTCAGAAGTATAATTTTAGGCCCAAAACGACCCGCCTTCCCAACGCAGATGCGGTAAAGTAACCGAAATCGGAATTCGTCTGATTGTTGTTCTTGTCGAAGATCCCGTTCGTATCCACTGCGGTGAACTGCGTGTGATTGAAGGTGTTATATGTCTCCAGCCGGAACTGTAATCGGCGCGCTTCGTTCGATCCCAACTGGAAGTTCTTGAACAGCGAAATGTCCCAATTGTCCAGTCCAGGGTTGTAAATGGAATATTTCGAGGCGTTCCCGATTCCATCCACTGAATAGCCGGGAAGCGGCGCCTTTACGGTATTCACATTGAACCACTGGCCGTTGGGCGCCGGGGAATTCGGATTACCGGTCAGCACCACCCGGCTTTCGATGCCGCCTCCGGTTGCGCCGGTCAGGTCAGTAGAGTAGTTGAGGCTATAGCCCAGTGCCGCGGGCGTACCTGTTTGGAATGTGCTTATGCCCGAAAGCTCCCAGCCATCCAGCGCAATACGCGAAAAAGCGTTGTCCCAATGCTTGCTCACGCTAGGCAGATCGTAGGTGTAGCTGATCGTCGCTACATGCCGGATATCAAAACTAGCCGGACCGTAATCCCAAGTTTGATAATTCAAAATCGGATTTACCGTTCCCCCGGCGGTGTCCGTCAGATCCAGCGCCTTTGACCAGGCATAGCTGAGGTGCAGCGTTAGGCTGTTCGAAAACCGTTTAATAACCTGTAGCTGCAGTGCATTATAGTTTCCAAATCCTCCGAACTCGAGATAATTGATGTCTTGGTAGCCCACGTAGGGCCGCAAGAAGTTAGAATTCAATACTTTCCCGGTCGTCGGATCCTGATTCTGCGGCAGGAAGTTGGTGCCGTACGGGGTCGCATTTAAGTTTCGCGTATCGAGGAGATGCCGCTGCACGTTGCCGGCATACGCTAGATCGAAAAGCAGCCCGAATCCCAAGTCTTGCTGGATACCGAAGCTGTAGTTATACACGGCCGGCGGCGCGAACTGCCGCTGGACGCCAGTTACTGTTGTGGGGCTCAAGCTCAGCGGTGTTGATAGAAGATTGTTGATCGTCGTGTAGTTCGCGGTTGCCGTCGTGACGAGTGGGACTGATGAAACAAGCTGCAGAATTTGGTCGTCGTTGAAGCGGTCGTAGAAAATACCGAAGCCTGACCTAAGAGCCGTTTTCCCGTTGCCGAATACGTCCCACGCCAAGCCAATCCGCGGCCCTACCTGTATGCCTGGCGTCTTTGAAATGCTTTGGTTATATTCAACCATGCCCTGGTAGGGAGTTCCGGTTGAGGAAAAAGTGCCTATCTTGACCGCGGGAACCAGGGCTCCCGTTACCGGATCACGCCCCACCCGTGTACCGTTCGCCGGATCGATGTATGGCTGAACCAATGGTGGCTGCGCGGCGGCACTGTAGGCCGCCTGATCAAATGCCGCCAAAGTATCACCCGCGCTCAAGGTAGGTTGGATGAAATAAAAGCGAACGCCGGCATCTATAGTAAATCGTTTGGTCACCTTCCACGTATCTTGCCCGTACCATTCCACGTTGACGTAGCGGCCATGTGCATCGGGATGAGCATCGGATTCTGTGTAGTTGTCCACCACGCCCAGAAGTGCATTCGAATACGCGTTGCCGGTATCCAGCGGGTTATTCACATCACGATCAAAAGCGAACGTTCCATTAAAATAGCTCGAGCGCGCCGCGTTCCTCGTGGCACGCTCGACAAACACTCCAAACTTGGCGCTGTGATTCCCCCAGATTTTCGAAAGATTGTCTGAATAGTCCCAGATGTCGTTGGTGCCAAAAAATGGATAGCGCTGCTCAATGTTTAGTGACCCCGCGTTCGGTATGTTCCCGTCATTGAACGTCGCGTTTGGAATCAAATTCAGCGGATTCGCGCCTGGATAGAACTGGCTGACCGTCAATCCAACGTCTGTCCGGTTGTTCTGATTAAGCGCTGCCTGTGTGAGGGCAGACACGGTCTGCTTCGCTCGATTCACGCCGAAAGTGGCCTCGTTTACCATAGTCGGACTGAACGTATGAATCAACGTCGAAACCAGGCCGGCGCTGTGTATTTCGTAGCTGATTGGCAATTGCGGCCAGCTGTTATTCCCGCCCAATGCTGCTAATAGCTGGAAGCCGCCCTGAGAAGCTTCGTAATCCTGAATCAGACGGAGGTAGAAAATCGTGTTCGGCGAAATATTGTAGTCGCCGCGCAGCACCGTGTCACGCCGTGGCTGCTTATTCACGCTCACGCCGGACCAGTTGTACTGACCGCCGGGCCCCTCCGTATTAGGCAGGGGAAACAAGCCCAGCAGTTTCTGCCCGTTCGGATCAATGCGATTCGCCGGGATTACGTTGCCGGGAAAAGGCAAGCCCGTCGTCGGATCCGTAATCGTCACTCCGGCTTGCGTGAAGTTACCCGCCCGTTCCAACGCCGTCGGAAATGTCTGCGTCTGAACAGCGGAGGGAATTGTCAGCGGCAGGAAGTCCTGCGAGAAGAAGAAAAACAGCTTGTCGTGATTGCGGTTAAAATTTGTCTTCGGTATCAGAACCGGACCGCCAACGAAGTAACCCGGATTGTTAAACCGGTACTGCGGGCGCGGCAAACCGTCGCGGTTATTGAAAAATTCGTTGGCATTGAAATCTTCATTCCGCAGAAAGTAGTACGCGCCTCCGTGAAAATCTTTCGTGCCGCTTCTCGTAATGGTGTTGATTGTACCGCCTGAACTGCGGCCGTATTCCGCCTGATAATTGCTTAGCAGCACTTTGATTTCGGCGACCGCATCCAGGCTTGGCGCGAGATACGGCCCGGTTAGTGAACCCGTGTCAAGGCTGGTAATGCCGTCGAGTGTCAGGTCGATGGCTCCCGCGCGCGTTCCGCTGATATTGATGCCGACTAGATTGTTCCAGCCCGGGGACTCGCGGTTCGCCGTATCGATCACCCCCGGTAGAAGTTTCACCGTCCCCAGGTAATCGCGCCCTTTCAGCGGCAATTCCCGCATCTCTCGGTTACTGATGAGCCCTGAACGTTCTGCGCTCTCTGTTTGGATGCCAGCCGCTTCTCCCGAGACCGAGACCGTTTCGTTTACTTGACCGACTTGCAACGTAACGGTAGGCAGCGTTACGCGTTCTGTGGCACTAACGCTGATCGGGCTCTGTTCAAACTTTTTGAAACCCGCAGCATCCACCATGAGCGAGAAGTTACCCGGCAGCAATTCGGGAAAAACAAAGTGCCCATCGGTATCGCTTTTTGTTGACCGGCTTTCCCCAGTTTGAATATTTTTCAGGGACAGGTTGGCGCTTGCGACTGGCGCACCCGTTGGGTCGGTCAGTGTGCCTGAAACCTGGCCTGTCAAACCCTGAGCATGCATCTGGTTGAAACAGCCGAGTAGCGAGGCAATCAACCAAACACCTTTCCATTGACGCAATGACGTGATTGCCGCCATAGTAATCCCCTTTGAAACGATTCAGAACCCTGCTTGGCCGCCCAGTATATCAAGGGCCGGCACCAAATTGTCAACACCCGCTCGATTTCTATATAGGAATTATTTGTCAATGTTTCTCAATAAAAAGCTTTGACAGGCTGGTGATGGCCGGGATAAGGTACAAATCGAGAGTCTTACTAATCAGACTCTCTTTTCCCAGCTCGCGTCCCAAATCAAAAGGAGGCTACTTTGTTCAACAGACACAGCAGGGGCTTAGCGGTCACTCGCTCACTTTTACTCTGCACGTGTTTACCGCTCGTTACTTCGCCGCGCGCCTTTTCGCAGGCGGCGAAATCACCTGTCCCCACCCTTGAGGAGTCCGGTTTTCATTCAATCTTTGATGGAAAGACACTCGACGGTTGGGATTGCGATCCCGATTTCTGGCGCGTCAGTGAGGGCGCAATAGTCGGTCAGACGAATCAAAGCCATCAACCGAAGCAGAACACGTTCTGCATCTGGAAAGGAGGCCAGCCGGCTGACTTCGAGCTAAAAGCCGATTACCGTCTCACGGGTGTTAACGACGGCAATAGCGGCTTTCAATACCGCAGTGTCGAGCTTCCCCAGGTCGCTCGCTGGGTGATGAAGGGCTATCAGGCCGATATCGATCTGAAGCAGCAATATACAGGCCAAGTCTACGAAGAACGTGGACGGGGATTCCTGGCGTTACGCGGTCAAATCTCCTATATTCCAGACGGTCACAAGGTCGGCGCAATCGGATCAGTCGGTGAAAGTTCGCAACTCCGCGACTTTATCAAAGATGGCGGCTGGAATTCAATTGATGTCATTGCCCGCGGAAACACACTCATTCAACTCATCAACGGCCACCTCATGAGTATTGTCATCGATGATGATCAGACCAATCGCAAAATGAGTGGCGAGATTGGAATTCAACTGCACCGCCTTCCGAATGCAGCCATGAAAATGGAGACTCGTTCGATCCGGATCAAGACCTTCTAGCGCCGCGGCAGCACCCATCAAAATCGCAATGATTTACGCTCATAACAAGCGCTGAATCATTTCATGGCAACCATTAAAGAAGTCGCGCGGCTGGCAGGAGTCTCGGTCGGCACCGTTTCACATGTCATCACAAATTCGGTGTCGGTGAGCGAAGCGCTGCGGGTGAAGGTGGAATCGGCGATAAGCCAGCTTGACTACCATCCCAATCATGTTGCACGCAGCCTGAAAACAAATCGGACTCGCACGTTGGGAATTATCGTCCCTGATATGACCGTGTCCTTTTTCCCGCAGCTGATCCGCGGTGCAGAAACTGCCGCTCGCCAGCAGCGCTACTCGCTCATTGCAAGTAATTCCTACGAGAGCATGGAGCGGCAAACGGAGCTATTGCGCTTGTTTCGATCGCAGCAGGTCGAGGGCATGCTCTTAGTAGTGGCAGCTGATCAGAACCCCAAGGCGCAGCTTTCGAAACTGCTCGATGCCGGCATCCTCATGGTGAGCCTGGATCGCCTGATTGACCGCGTTCCCGTTGATTCCGTTTCGGTCGAGAACGCTGGGGCCGCTGAAATGGGTGTGGCTCATCTCATCTCGAGGGGGTATGGTCGCATTGCGATTGTCACGGGTCCGCTCTCTCTTCGCAATGAGCGCCGCCGGCTGCAGGGCTACAAACGAGCGCTTCAGAAAGCTGGCCTACCTGTCCACGACTCTCTCATTTGGAGTTCTACTTTGAGGCAGGAGGATATCGCCACCCTTTGCATCGATCGCTTCGCGGCCGCAGCCAGCAAACCGGATGCAATCCTCGCCACCAACGGTCTTTCCGGCCTTGGGGTCTTACGCGCCCTGCGAAACATGCGGATGAAAACCCCCGACGATCTGGCCTTTGTCACTTTTGACGAACTTTCGGTGAGCGACCTTTTTACCCCCGCCATCACGACCATCGTTCAGCCGGCGTTTCAGATAGGTTTTCGCGCGTGCGAAATCCTCCTCGGCAGGATTAACGGCGCCATTACAAAAGACGGAGTGTTGAATGAACGTCTGCCGGCAACTCTGAACGTTCGCGAGTCTTCCCGGCGAAAAGTAGTACGGACGCCCTCGACAGGAAACATTAAAGCGCATGGCATGCCAACCCGGTTTTAAACTTGTTCTTGTACTGTTCATCGGTTGCACTCTTGGACTTTGTTCCGATTGGGTTACTGCCCGCGGCGATGCGCAACGCACCGGATGCCAACTGAATGAAAAGACCTTGTCGTTACATTCTGTGAAACGACTGCACTTGCTCTGGAATAAACCTCTCGGTGCCGATATGGGCCTAATGACAGATCCGCTGATCCTGGGACCCTTTATCACTCATCGGGGCATCAAGGAGCTTGTCCTGGCCAGGAACAGCACCGATGGTCTTTACGCGATCGATGCCGACCTCGGCACACTTTTTTGGACCCGCTCACTACGGCAGGGCGGCATCGGGACCGCATCGCATCCTTCGTGCCCAAACCAGCGTGTTACGCCGGCCATGAGCACGCCCCCCGTTGCGGTCAAATCGAAAGCGCTGGACGATGATGAAGAATTCTCGGACGGAAACCGTCCGATCTATGTCTTCGCAACCGATGCAACTCTCTATGCGATCAGGCCCAGCAACGGCGAAGACGTCTACCTGCCTCTCCAACTCTTTCCACCTTGCACAAATCCGTCTGATTTGAAAGTCGTCGACAGCGTCGCATCTGTGAACAGTTCCACATCTTGCGGCAAGAGTTTCGAGCGCCGTTGGACGATTAAGCCAGATACTGATGGACGGCATTTGAATGCCAGTCTCCTGCCGGACAATACAGAGACGAGCGGTCATGAGCAGTCTGCGAGCACCACGTTTAACTGGAAAGGCGAACAGGTGGTCGTTACGCTCACACGTGACAATCGCTTGCTGCTGCGCAACGCCTCGAGCGACCATCTGCTCTGCCGCAGCGAAATCTCGGCTTCCGGTGCCGTCCTGGGTTTGGCGACTGCCGAGAACAATTCGGGTAAACGTTACGTCTATGTAGCCTCGTCTAATTCTATTGCCGCTTATGTTGTTGCTGCCGCTTCACGAGAACTGAGGGTGGAACCAATATGGCAAAGAATTGGCCTGGCGCCCATCGGCGCTCCGGTTGTCGCAAATGGTGTGGTTTACGCGTTAGTTGCCGTAAAAGGTATGCGTCCAGAGAGTACGCAGCTTCAGGCATTCAACGCTCAGGATGGCACAACTGCCTACAGCAGTGATCCGGTTCCTGCTGACCGGTTGCGCGTAACTGATTTAGCACTTGCGAATGGACACATTGTCTTCGGAACCGGCGACGGCGTTCTACACTGCTTTGGCTTTCCCGTTGATTTATGAAAAAGAAATTCAGAATGCACCGCAAAATCTCATCCCTCTGGGCTATTCTTTTACTGCTATTCTTCTCCGAGATCTCTTTCGCCGACTTACCGAATGCCCCGGGCAAGGCGACCGTTGTCAGAGTCTGCGGCAAATGCCACTCTCCCGAACAGGCCAGCTCTCTGCATCAAGACCGGTTCGGCTGGGAAGAAACAATCACTAAGATGATCAAGTTTGGTGCACAGGGCTCTGATGACGACTTCGATACAATCCTCGCCTATTTGGCTAGGAATTTTGGCCCTCAAAAGCCCGGCCCGATCAACATTAATAAGGCCACCATGGTCGATTTGGAAACTACTCTACTGCTTCGCCGGCATGAGGCGCGAGCTATCCTCGAGTACCGCGCTAAGGATGGCGATTTCAAATCATTGGATGATCTGAAGAATGTGCCTGGCCTCGATTTCAAGAAAATTGAAGCGAAAAAGGACCGCGTCACCTTCTGATCTTGCGGGTGACCTGCGATCCGCAGCCCACGCCAATTGGCCTGGCAATCCGGGGGAACTGTTATACTCATGCGAGATTTGAACCGTTTCAATCGTGCTCCTTGCAACAAATCGTCCCTCATCAAGAGATGCGCAAGATCATAGTCACAATTGGATTCGCTACGTTAGGCGGCTTGCTGGCCTTAGCCGCCGATTGGCCCACCCAGTCAGGCAGTCCGGAGCGCAACGGATGGGCTCGCTCGGAAAGAATCCTTACCCGGCAGAATATTGGCCATCTTCAGGTCCTCTACAAATTCCACGCCGAAAACCAATCCCGCTCTCTCAACTTTCTAAGTCCCCCTATCGTGGACGGCAATCTGATTACGTATCTCGGCTTCAAAGAGATGCTAGTGTTCGGGGGCAGCTCCGGCAAAATTTTTTCGGTCGATGCAGATTTGAATAAGCTGCTGTGGGAAGCTCATCTTGCATATCAAAGCAGTACGCCGCAATCCGCCGTATCTACTCTAGCCTGCCCAGGAGGGATGACCGCGCCCGTTGTCATGCCTGGCAGCAGTTCCGCCTCGATGCATTTCGCCTCGGGAGTCCGTCGCGCCATCATTCCGGCGCGCCCTCCGGCATTGGGTCCAAGGGACCGGCCGATGACCGTCGTCCCCCCCTTCGATCCGCGTGTCACTCCCTTAAGTGCTACAACGGTTAGTCACCTGGCGATCTTTTACGCCATTAGCAGCGATGGAGAACTACATTTGCTGAACAGCTACACCGGCGAAGATCTGATTGCGCCGCTCAAGTTCGTGCCTCCGAACTCCAAAATCACCAGCCTCAATCTTTGGGAAACTACTCTCTACGCAACCACCGCTGACGATTGCAACGGCCAAGCCAATGCGCTCTACTCACTGGATTTTCTCCGGCCCGACAAGTACGTCTGGTCATTTACCACGAATGGTTCCGGCTTCTCCGGTATCGGCGGCACCGCCATCGGTCGCGACGGCACGGTTTACGTCCAGGTCGCTTCCGGCAGCAACAGCGCGACTGGTCCACTGCAGGATACCGTTCTTGCGCTGACGTCGAAGGACCTGCGGGTAAAGGATTACTTCACACCCTCCGGCAAGCCTGATCGCAGAAAGAATGTCGACTCCGCAGGCATTACGCCTACCGTGTTGTCTTGGAAGGGCAAAGAATTTGTCGCGGCCGCCGACAGTAACGGTCGCCTGTATTTGCTCGACTCCACTATGCTTGGAGGAGCGGATCATCACACGCCCGTATCTCAAACCGATCCTCTAGTTGATCGCAAAAACAAAAAAGAGTGGTATGGATTTCATGGCACGTTCACGACGTGGCTCGATGTGGATACGGAAACGCGTTGGCTCTACGCTCCCTATTGGGGTGCGCTCACGCGATCGGACGGGGATGCGGAAACTGGCCGCCTGCTCGCCTTTAAGATCGCCGAGAGTTCGACCCAGCCCACGCTTGACCAGGTTTGGGTCTCTCCGGGCATCCGAACTCCAGGTCCCGCGGTCGTGGCTAACGGTCTGCTTTTTACGCTCTCTAGCGGCGAAGCTCCTTCGATCTTTAAGAAGCGCGGTAAACTTTTGAATCCCGAGGATTGGGAGAGAATGACCTCGCCCGCGGTGCTTTATGCATTTGATGCCATTACGGGTAAGCAGTTGTACTCGAGCGGCGGCAGCATCAAGAGCTATTCGCGCAATTCTGGCCTCGCCTTAGCCAACGGGCGAATCTATTTTGGCACTCACGACAACGACGTCTATTGTTTCGGAATCCCTGGCACTCAGCCGCAACTCACTGTTCATTGAGGCGAGCCATTCGAGTACATCACTATCCCAATGCAATTAAGAATTTTGATTCTCCTGACCGTGCTTTGTCTTCGCGCCCACGGTGCGGATTGGCTGACTGACGGCGGTAATCCACATCGCACCGGATGGCAGATCGATGAACATGTTCTGAGCAAGGAGAGCGTAAAAGATTTACAGATTCTTTGGACGCTAAAGCTCGACAATCAACCCCGTGAAATGCATTCTCTGTTTGCACCCTTAATTGCCGATAACGTTCCTACCAAGGCGGGTCCGAAGCAGATCGCGATCGAAGCGGGCATCTCTGACAATCTCTACGCGATCGATGTGGATGCCGGCAAAATTCTTTGGCAGAGACACTTCGAGTATCCCCCCATCACGCAAGGCCGCGGCTTGGAGAAGGGTGATCCTCTCTGTCCGGGTGGTCAGACCGCCACTCCCCTCATTGGGCCGCTCCAAAATGGGAAACGCACCGTCTACGCACTCGATGGTGATGGACGCCTTCACTTCATCAACTTGGCTGATGGAGAAGACCTCGCCACACCGGTTAAGTTCGGCTTCGCCAATAGCAAATCATACTCGCTCAATATGTGGGACGACGTCATCTTCACCAGTACCTCCCAAAGTTGCAATGGAAGTCCCAATCAGATGTGGGCTATCGATCTCAAAGATCCGGCTAAGAGAGTCACCACCTTCAATCCGCGTAGCGGCGGGATGTGGGGACGTTCCGGTGTAGCCATTGATTTCAATGGTGTGGCCTGGGCTCCAACCGGTGATGGTATCTACGATCCGGAGAATCGTACCTTCGGCAATGGTCTTGTCGGCGCCAAAATGGTTGACGGTAGGCTCCAACTTCAGGACTGGTTCGAGCCAACCAATTGGTCGTGGTTGCGCAAACGCGATCTCGATATGCAGGTCACCCCCGCTATCTTTAAGTACAAAGATCGGCCACTCATGGTGACTGGTAGCAAGGAATGCAGGGTCTACTTACTCGATCCGAACGAGGCCGGCGGTGACGACCATCAGACTCCTCTTTATCGCACCCCTCTTCTTTGTAATCAGGAAGTGAATTTCGCGTCCGCTGGCATTTGGGGTTCGATGGCCACTTGGCTCGACGCGGATGGAACGCGCTGGATTCTCACTCCATTCTGGGGCCCCGTTCGCCCGGACTTTAAAGTTCCCGTATCCTATGGACCAGTTACTCACGGTGCCGTCATCGCATTCAAATTGCAGCAAAATGGCAGCTCTTTTGTTCTCGATCCCGCTTGGATGTCGCGCGATATGATGCGTGCGGAGCCGCCCGTCGTCGCAAACGGTGTGATCTTCGGATACGGCAATGGCGAAAATACGGAACAGGCCTACGCCGACCGCGGTCTCTTCGATTACAGTCCCGAGCGCATTAAGCATTCCACTCATGCGGTCTTATACGCGCTCGACGCTGAGACCGGCAAGGAGTTGTACTCAAGTGGTGACCAAATCAAATCCTTTAATCATTTCAGCGCGCTTTCGGTGGCCAATGGCCGCGTCTATATCGCCACCTACGATAGCGTCCTTTACTGCTTCGGGTTAGCCAAAGAATCAAATGCCGGGGCAGGGAAGCGCGACGAAAATGTTACTGTGAACCGCGCACGTCAATAAGCCTTTTCACAAGCCGTTATTCTCACTGGCTTACTAAAGATTCTGCATCGGGGTTGCCCGGAGCAAAGTGCTTCAACATTACCAGCGGTTCCGTCGCGCTCTCGTTGACAATCTTGACTCCATTACTTGCCGTTTCTGCGCTCACAAACAGCTCGTCATTTGTCAGTTCGCCGAAGCGAATGAGTGATGGCGTTTCTACTCGGTGCACGCCTAACTGCCCGTAACCTTGCGTCAGAATCAAACCGTAAGCTGCTCCGTCTTTCACCACAACGGTTCGCCCGGGCATTACGGTTAATTCTTTTGCCGAGTAATGCCGCGTGCCATAGGTGATCCACACTTCCCGGTACCCGCCATCCTTCATCTCTTGCTCTTCCCGAGCCGGCTTGGGAGGAGTGAAGTTGTGAGTGGCAAACTCGTGGTCCACATTGGCTTCCCAGTCCAGCATGCTCACAATGTAATCCAGATCGTGCGCCTTATCGGCCGGTACGTCTTTCACCAGCAAATCCCACGGCACGTAGCGCCCTTCCACCATAGATTGGAACATTCCGAATACGTCGCTGTTCACCTGCGGCTCATAAGTCACGAGCGAACCTGGAGCATGCAGAATGCCGGCATTCACCTGCCAGCCTGTGCCCGGCTGTAGCCGGTACGCCTTCGAGTAATTAAGAATTCCGTTGTCGCCGCCCTGCCACTTCTTCAAACAATTCAGCACATCCTCTTTGGTTGTGCCCGGCTCCAGTCCCATAAACGTATAAGGAAAGTTGTTGGATTTGAAATTGTATTGCGGAGGAAAGTAATAAGCCTCTGGTTTGCCGCGTCGCCCCACAAGTTTCGCATGTTCGTCCTGTTGGTGCATGTGGTGCGGAATCGGACCTAGATTGTCGAAGAACTTACAAAGCAGATTCCAGCCGCCTTCACGCCGCATCACTTCACTACCTAGGAACCGATCGCCTAACGTTTCGATCGCCTCTTTGAAAAGGATCTTCTGCCCTTTGAACGCTAAGTAGCTTAGTCCTTCGTCGTCCGGCGTCCCGGGGCCGTTTGCTGCGTTCGTTGTGGATGAAAACCAACGTTCGTCAATTCCACCCCGGTGAGCCCCCAACGCATAGAGATCGCGCGGATCCAGCTTCAATCGGCCGCCCGGCATTAGAAAGGAGCGCGGCACCCAGCACGGCGCAAAACGTACGATCCCTTCTCCCGTATTCAATGCCTCTTGCACAACTCCTTGTTTCGACATTTATCTTTCGATCTAGTCCTTTCGCATTGTTTCAAATTCTCGTCATTTCGCAATCGACCCACGAGCCCGTTTGCGCCGACCGCAAAACCGCATCTACCACATGCTCGGTTTTAAGAGCGTCACGAAACGTCGGTCCGATCGCCGTGCCGGCTTCCAGGTTCTTGAGGAAGTCTGCTATCTGATGGATGAAAGTGTGTTCGTAGCCAATCTGCAAGCCGGGGACCCACCACTGTTTCATGTAAGGATGTTCGCCCTCGCTCACATGAATGGAGCGCCAGCCCCGCACCTT
>DATAYL010000531.1:0-6994 GCA_036272575.1 Bryobacteraceae bacterium
AAGAGCAACTGATTTCCTTTCCCTTGGTGCGGGCGTTCGAGATGATAATGCTCAAGGAATTGAGTTACTGCTCGACGTAGCGAGGGTTCGCCGAAGAGGATGAGCTTGGATAAACACTCGCTTTTGATCGAGCGGACCCAGCGCTCCGCAAACGAATTCAGATTTGGGCTGCGGGCCGGTAGTGTGAGCGGGCGAACGCCGGCGGAACGAAGAGTGTCTCGAAAGGGAGCGCAGAACTTGGTGTCGCGGTCATGCAGAACGAAACGGACCGGGAGTAGGGCGCCGTCGATCGGATCCACGGCCCGGTCTCCATTGCCATATCGTGCCGCGACATGAGAAACGCCCTAGCGAACGCCAGCATCGCCAATACAAACGTGACCATCACTCTGATGCTACTCAGCCGCTGAACACATACCGAAGCTACTGATTCCAGAGCTCGCCGGAGTTTTGATGACTGACACGAGGTAAGTCCTGCGTCCAAGCTACTGATTTCGTTGATCACTACGTTTTTGATGACCCACAGAGAAGTTGCTACGCTGCAATGCGTTCGTATCGGTGGTGAAGGCCGCCGAGTTGTGGAATTGCGACAATCTTTCCCACGTTCAATGCCGCTCGAGGGAACGGACATTGCTTACCGAGGCTTAAATGGGTTCTCGTTTGGTGGTAGTAGCGGAAATAGGAAGCCAAGGTTCGCTTGAGATGGCGAGCGTTTAGGATGATGTAGTGGTTTAGACACTCCCTTCGAATCGAGCCTATTAGTCGCTCGGCGTATGGATTCTGCCATGGACTTTTCGCTGCGGTCAGAATCTCCTGGATGCCCATCGACTTGATCCGCAGTTGAACCTCAGCACTGTACCTGCTGTCGCGATCGCGGATGAGATACTGAGCAGCTTCTCGGTCTGCGCACGCCTCTACGATCTGCTGTGCCGTCCAAGCGCCGGTCGGATGCTCAGTCACATTGAAATGCAGCACCTTTCGACGATCGTGTTCCAGCACAATCAAAACGAACAGCACCCTCATCGTAATTGTCGGCACGGTGAAGAAGTCGATCGATACCATCTGGCCAACATGGTTGTGCAGGAAGGTCTTCCACGTCTGGTTGGGCGGACGCCGGACCCTGCGCAGGATGCGCGAGACAGTGCGTTCAGATATGGCGACGCCCAGCATTTTCAGTTCGCCATGAATCCTCGGTGCGCGCCACAACGGATTGGCGGCGACCATTTGCTCGATCAATCGGCGCACTCCTGCGGCGGTAGCGGGGCGACCTCGCCGCCGGCCCTGCGGCTTAGAAAGCCTGGCCCAGAATTTGCGGAAGCGTTCGCGCTGCCAACGGACGACGGTGTCTGGCTGGACATAAAGCAAAGGACGTCGCCAATCGGACCACACGCTGCGGAGAGAGATCCAAAATAACCGATCCAACGTCGTCAGCAGCGGCCGCTTCCGTTTTCGTTGAAACGCGGCTATCTGCATTCGTAGGGTTGCGTTTTCGATGGCAATCGCCTGATGTCCGCTGAGGAGCAAGCGGAGGAATCGAAACGTGAACAGAAAGAGCACTGGCATCTCTCCGATTCTTTCCACCCATCCTCCTGCGAGTCAATGCCTTACCCGCGGACGGAATTTTGGCGAACGACAACGTGGGACATAGGCAAGTTCGGCATTCTGGGGGCGCTTTGATCCGAAGATCACGTCACGCCTGACATAGACGGCTAGAAGAGCCATCGCAAGCACAGCAACAGCGATTCCCCATCGGACCATTTCGCGCCGAATCCGCCGCTCCCGCATTGCGGACGATTGAAACTCGAGGAACTCGCGATAACGTTGATCATCGGTAAACCGCAGGCGCCGTTCTCCGAGTTGCTCGCGCAAAACGTAGTTCTCCTCGCGCAGATAGTCGATGACATCTCGTTGCCGCTGATTCATCCAAACCAGCCACGGCAACCACAACGAATTCAAAAGGGTTCAGGCCTCTGTTCACGGTCTGGTGATTGTCTCATCATCTTCGCCTGCAATATTCCCGTCACTCTGATTCGAGTTTTCGGACCATACGCGCTGCGCAATATCGGCACGGATGCAAAGTTGCCAAATGAAGTGTCCGACCCCGGTTCGGCCCCCGAGCGTGGAGAGCTGCCTTCTGCTGGCAGACCAACATTCTGCTTACTGCAAACCGACCCGGCGAATCAGATTCTGAAAGCGTGGGTCACCGCGCAATGGGTCAGTAAAGGGACTTACCTTCATCCACACCAGAATGGGCGACTGTTCTTTGCAGGCTCGTTCATAACCTGCAATCGCACCGTCGTAATCATGAAGACCCAAATATGGATTGACGAAGGCGCCTGCGGGAATGTACTCTTTCTCGCTACGACGTTTCAATTCGTCAAGGACCCGCAGAGCGTCCGTACCGCGCCCGGCAAACCCGTAGGCCATTGCCAACACTTCCAATGCACCCGGACTGCGGTTTGTCATGGAGGCTACTTTCTCCAGTTCGACCGCCGCCAGCGCGGGCCGCCCCTTCCCGATCAAAGCGAAACCCAGATACAAACGGGGCTTTCCTAAGTCAGGTCGAACAGCTAACAAAGCTCTCATCTCGTGAATGGCTTCGTCGTAGCGGCGGGCACAGAACAATACCCACCCACCTTCCAGACCAGACACACCGATCGGGTCAAGCACCTTCCCGCGCCTCGCCCAGGAGATCGCTTCGTCGATGCGCCCTCGCGCGACAAGCCATTTCGCATACCCCATGTTTGCGGCCGCATCGTTCGGTTTTAAATCGATGGCACGCTTGAACTCCTTCTCAGCATCGGCCCAACGCCATTGAAGTAGATACTGCTCCGCCATCAGAGCATGCGCCTCGGCGTTGTCCGGATCTAGTTCTATCGCCCTGCGGGCCGCGGCTATCGCCTTGGGACGCGTCTGGTCAGGAGGAGCACCTCCGAGAATCGAGCCCATGTCGTAGTAAATTCTGGCCAAACCGACGTACGCCGGGGCAAACGTCGGGTCCCCGCGGATGGCTTCCTCGAAATACACACGAGTCGCTTGCAAGTCAGTGCTGCTGTTGTGTAAACCCAACTTGCCTTTGAGATAAGCCGCATAGACTTCAGGGGAAATTTGACGCGCCCTGGAAAGCCTTGCCTGTTCTGTCCCGGCAACGGCAATTTCCACTTTCTCAACGATAGATTCTGCCACCTCGCTCTCAAGCCGAAGCACATCTTCCATCTCTCGATCGTAAGTTTCCGACCAGAAATGCTCATCGGACGCTGCGCGAATCAGTTGCGCATGAACGCGAATGTGGTTACCTTCGCGAATCACGGAGCCCTCGACCAAGGCATCGACTCCGAGCGCCCTCGCAATCTCCGGAGCAGACAAGTTGGTATCCCTGAAGTGCATGGATGACGTCCGCGAAGTGACACGTATGCCATGCAGAGTGGCAAGCTTCCCGATGACCTCCTCTGTGATGCCGTCCGCTAAGTACTCCTGATGGGCATCGCCGGAGAGGTTTTTCAGGGGTAAGACTGCCACAGACGTGAAAGGTGGTCCGCTGGTCCTTCCCGCGTCGCGATGTACGCGGTAAACAAGGAACGTTCCAATAAATAGCGCAATTCCGGCTGCCGCGGGAAGCACGAACCCGAATGGCAGGCGCCGGGGCATGATGGCCGGTTTTGATTGTGGCACGGCGACTACGCAAATTTCGTGGTCGGCCTGTGGGGCGGGAGAATTATCTGGTTCCGCAACATCGGTCGGGACTGCTGGAGTTTGGGTGGGGTGAAGCTGCGCGATGAACCGGTACCCGCGCCGCGGAAACGTCTCGATGTAGCAGGGTTTTTCCGAGGAATCGTTCAGGACCTCACGAATCCGCGCAATGGCGTTATTTAAGCCGTGGTCGAAATCGACGAAGGTATTTGCTGGCCAGAGTTTGGAATGCAGTTCTTCGCGGGTGACGATTTCGCCTGCTCGCTCAACCAGGACCGCCAAAACCTGAAGCGGCTGACCCGTAAGCCGGAGCCGGACACCTCTTTTGCGCAGTTCTCCTAATTTAAGGTTTAGTTCGAAAGCGCCGAACCGGTAGATGGCCGGGCCGTGCACCGCCTCCCACATGATTCGGGAGGTTACCACACATAAGTCTGGTTTTCGGACACTCAGCTGAAGTCATGCAAAATGAACGATTTAGCGTCTGAGATAGATCGGAGCCGCACAGGAGACCTCGGGGATTGCTTCCCAGCCAAGCAAAACGGAAAATTGCTGCCGGGCTGCTTGGCGGCTCAGAGGGATTATCACGCATGTCAACACTGAAGAACTACTTCAACGTGGTCGCTTTATCCGTTCTCCTGCTTGCTAGCTGTCGAGTTGGGCAGGCCGATGAGGTGACCGACTGGAATCAGATCATGCTCGAAGCAACGCTGGTGCCGCCTGCGACACCGGCACCCGTTTCAACGCGGACCACCGCTATTGTGCAGGCTGCCGTTTTCGATGCTGTTAACGGCATCGACCCGCAGTACACTCCCATTCATGTCTTTCGCAGAGCCCCTCGAAAGGCGTCGAAACGGGCCGCCGCAGTGCAAGCGGCGTACGCGACTTTGATCCGCCTATATCCAGCGCAATCAGACATGCTTGACCAGCAACGGTCGGCATCCTTGGCGGCGATCGCTCGCGGCTGGGAGGCAGAGCGTCCAGAATCGATCCAGAAAGGAATCGAATGGGGCCAAACGGTTGCCGATTCGATCTGGGCTTGGCGGAGCAACGATGGCTTCTCCCAGACACCCCCACCGTTCATGGGCGGAACCGCTCCCGGAGAATGGCGCCCGACGCCGCCGGCGTTCCTGCCAGGTCTCACCCCACAACTCGCGCACGTGACTCCATGGGTCCTTCAGTCACCGTCGCAGTTTCGGCCTGCTGGCCCTCCCGCGTTAGACAGCGCCGAATACACAGTGGTTTTCGACGAAATCAAGGCGATGGGTAGCATCTCCAGCACGAGCCGTACGCCCGACGAAACAGCTGCTGCGCTCTTCTGGAATCCGGGGAATCCACCCGACTTCTGGGATCCGGTTGGAGTTGCCCTTTCTCAAAAGCAGCATTTCGGCCTGTTGCGAACCGCGCACTTGCTAGCACAAATGAATCTGGCGATGGCCGACGCCATGATCGGCTGTTGGGACGCGAAATACACGTATGTGTCCTGGCGGCCGGTCACGGCCATCCCATTGGCGGACACAGATGGAAACCCTGACACCGCGCCTGATCCAAACTGGACGCCGCTTCTCGTTACTCCGCCGTTCCCGGGGTACCCGTCGGCGCATTCCTGCGCAAGCGGCGCAGCAGCCTGGGTGCTTGCCCACCACTTCGGCGACCACACAGCAATCACCGTTGCAAACGATGCACTGCCCGGACAAACGCGAAGTTTTGGGAGCTTCTCCGCAGCCCTCGCAGAAGTGGTGGATGCTCGAGTATTTGGAGGCATCCACTTCCGGACAGATTGTGACGCCGGACAGGCGCTCGGCGAGTCTGTAGCCGACTATGTCATCAAGCACTCACTCCGGCCACTTGATAGGTGGGACCGACGCGATGAACGCGTAGGCGATTGGGGCCACTGACGCCCGTGTTGCACAACGTCGCGCTATACCTAACTGAGTGGTTGGGAATTGACTGACGTTTTCTCGACTGCTGCGTGTTGGCGCCGTCTGTCCAGCTAACTTCGCATGCCCGGTTCGCAATCGATCGCAAATAGGATCTTGCGAACGCCTGCGTTCGGCGAACCGGGCCGCTGCACCCCGAGCCAAACAGAGTTATTTGTTCACCGGCTCATACACTCACGTTGATGCGGGGTCGCCGGGGTAGGCCGAGGTTTGAGTCAGAGCGTTGAGCTATCGTGCACGCAATCTGTGCGCGGCACCCGCCCCTCGCTGAACCGAAGCATCGCCGAAGTCGTCTTTCGTTTTCTAAGATCGCACGCGGAGGTCGAAAGGGTGACGAGTTGTGTCCGAACGGTAATCCATCCAAATTGAACTAGTCTTGCGACCATAGATCCGAAGTAGTCCGGATGTGCAGATCTATGTTTCGATCAAGCTTCAAAGCAATCTCAGGTCGGAGAATGCCAGCCTATTGCAATGGCAGTCGATCAACACTTGTTGTGTGTTCACAATGACTTGGTACAGGAACGCGGAGTTCAACTAGTTCATTAAGAAGCTTCGTAGAATAGGCAGACCGAGCTAAATCTTTGAGAAAACTGGAGCGGGAGAGGGGAGTCGAACCCCCGTGACAAGCTTGGGAAGTTTGGCCTCAGTTGTGAAATAAGAACTTATGCACCCATGGCGGTCATCCTGATTCGTTAGCACCCATGGAGTCTCAGGCACTTAGGCAAATTGGTCTCTTAATGAACTAATTTGAACTAATTTTTCAATCGGTTCTTAAGCTCTCGAAAACCCACAAGACTACCTCGGTTTTCTTTGCCAAACGCGCACCGGGTTGCCGGTGCTGACGCGAGGTGAAGAGTGCAGGAAAGCAAGGGTCAACGTGTGTCTGCAAAGCACACGTCAGGGAACCCAGGATTTCAGTCGGCCGGCTTGGTGCTCAAACAGATGGCTCCGGAGCTGGTTGTTTCCAAGCAGAAGCTCCGGCAGGCCGAACGCAGTTGCCTGGTCCGGATCAAACGGGAGGAGAAAAACCAGACTTTGGCCTTCAACTCCCGTCCGTTTGTCCTATGCGGATTGCCCGTTCTTAGACCTCCTCAAGGTGAACTGCTCTTTGAATGGCGTAACGGAAGCTTCGTCCTCCAGATCACGGGACATCCGCACTTCGGCTTGCCTTTCGGACAGGACCGCCTGGTACCCATATACCTGGCCACCCTGGCCATACAGCAGAAAAGCCAGACAGTTCGCTTCAAGAGCGGTGCGGAAATGCTGGAGACCTTCGGGATGCAGAAGGGCGGCAAGGAGTACAAGCGCCTCGTCGGAGCCTTCGAAAGGATTTTCGGAGCGACGATCTTCTTTGGAACCGACACCATGGC
>DATAYL010000532.1:0-3598 GCA_036272575.1 Bryobacteraceae bacterium
GACCATGACTCGAAGTTCGGAAATGAAGTGCTGCAGTTCTTAAGATCCAGTGCTCTCAAGCCGAGGCGCACGACCGTTCGCAGCCCCTGGCAAAACGGAGTGGCGCAGCGCTGGGTCGGTAGTGCGCGTCGCGAACTGCTCGACCATATTATTCCCCTGAACGAATCTCATTTTCGGCGGCTTGGGCGTGACTACCTTACCTACTACCATCAAGACCGAACTCACATTGGCCTGGACAAGAACACCCCTGCCGAACGAGCCGTCGAAAGGCGTTCTCGCCTTCAAACCCGAATCCTGTCCACTTCCCGGCTGGGCGGTCTTCACCATCGTTACCGCTGGTCGGAAGCGGCGTAAAACTCGCCACACCGAATTTTGATGACCCACAGGCATCTGTAACGCGCTTCCACCCCGCGGCTTGTTTCGCGTTATAGACTCCTGGGGTTCCGTACCATCCTTGTCCCTGCTCACTTGCAAAGGTGCCCTCCGTGATGATCAACCCAGCACCGGCCCGCTGTGCGTAATACTCAGCCATCAATTCATTCGGGACCTGCCTCGATTTTCGGCTCGCGTGCGCGTGAGCGGTGCCACGACGACGCGATTTTGAATAGGAACTCGACCACGTATAAGGCGTGAGAAGCGCTTCTGTCGCTTTAGTTGATATCGTTTGATTCATTCGACGCGGCTTGAGAGAAGATAATCGCATTCCACAGGCTCGGCTACCTAAAGTGGAATTCGCTCAGGTCAATGGACACGAGTATTGGCTCGGCCACTTTTTGGCAAGCGTCATCGTAGGCAAACACGCGCCGTCGGGTCGCCACCATCAGGCCATCCACGGCGCGATACTCGGAGGCATAATTCGTTCCCGGAGCCCCTCCTAAGACATCAACGGTGTAGAGATGTCTTAGGAGAAGCCCGTCCTCGCCGAAGTAGGCGTATTGCGTGCGCGCGTGCGCCGCGTATTCGTCGGGAAACGTGACTTGCAACACCCGCCATCGTTCCCCATTCTCATACCAAGGATCAATCTCTTGCGCATCGAAGCAGGGATAGGTGTAGAGGAATGGCGTTGTGAGATATCCCCAGAGCGCGTAGCTACTGAAATACCCGGCATGCAACTTATCCCATTTGCTGTCCGCAGAGTGACCAGAAAAACGCGATCGAGGGTCGTTGCATGCGTCGAGAGTTTCTCCGAACTCAGACGCCAGGGATACCTGATGCGGGGTGAATACGACCCTTTCACCGATGTCAAGCAGGTGGGTGACAACGTTCTGGTAGCGGAGGTCCAAGTCGACGGAAGTTTTGTTCAATAAGCCGGGGAGTTGCTTCATGTCCCAAAGCGCACCCCAAATCGAGACGTTCGCATGCAGGGTCTGAAACCGATCCCAGGCATTCAATCCGCCGTGCGCTTCTAGCGCAAACTTGAGCAAATTATCCAATGGTTTTCTCCGGCGTGGAATAAACGGGGAATGATGAGCCAAACATCGGGGCCTTGCTCTTCAGTCGCCTCGTCTTGAATAACGTCCCAATGCTCAACGAGAATGCCGTTATCCATACGCAGTTTTTCGTGGGAGCCGAGGCACCCGACCGATTGTGCGCTCTCTTTGCCGTTTTCGAGTGTGCGATCTATTGCGCGGTCGCTTTCCGCGGCACGACTCAAATGCGCCTTCGATTGTGATTCTGCGACAGCCACAATTCTCTTCGATTCTGTCTCGCCCTTGGTCGATTCAGCCTACCTGTTATCGGCGGAGTCGGCCGCCCTAAGCAGTCCTGCCAACAAATATTTTTTAAAGGCCCAAAGTTTGGTGTCATTTGCTAATGCCGCGGTTGGCCCATAAGAACCCGCCCGAAGATTGACCTCGGCGCGGTTAAGGCCAATTGCTCTGACGCGGATTTTTACCTCGCCGTTTGCGGGAAGAGGTGTGAGAACGGACTCAATCTCCAGAACGTCAGCGGAACCCGTCCGATGTGATAGCACCCGTCGCGCCATATAGTCACTCCTTCGCACCGTTTAGGAAGAACAAGATCGTTGCCGGCTTCCGGCCCTTGTTTCGCCAACCGTGGCGAGTACCGTTCTGCACGACGACGTCTCCTCTCTTGAGATGAACTTCTTTTGCATCATCCAGCTCAAGCCAAATCTCCCCCGTCGTACACGACGGAATAGTCGACCGTGTTCGTCTTGTGCATAGCCGGATCTTCTTTCTCGAAGTGATCGGCCAACCCTCTAAGTCGGATGAGAGCCTCTTTGCGAGCGGCTTCGCCATCAAACGACGGATCAGCGACGACCGAACCTGGCGGAAAAGTCACAAAATGGAGACTTGTGCCGCCGGGTCCGGGGAACAACTGAGTCCGGGTAGCGATCGAAGCTTTGCTCCTCGCGTTGGTCAGGGGTAGTTGGGTTACCCAGATAAGCGTGTGCTCGTAACCGGGTACGGTGCTGAATTCGTCCGTCTGTATCCGCTCGTCGCTTTGAACGACAGACTTGTTGTTCACGTTCGTAGTTGACGACCCGTCGATACTGATTCATAGTCGTGTCTCTGGCTTAGATTCTTTCCGGCGATTCCGAAATGGCCGATTGGCGGCGTTCGATCAGCGTTTTTCTTCGCTTTGATTGGCCGGAAAGCTGTCGCCGAACATAGGACTTCCACTCTTCGATTGCTCCTTCGTGGCTTCGTCTTGAATCACGTCCCAATGCTCGACGAGGATGCCGTTTTCAATTCGGAGAATATCGGCGGCGATCCAGTTGACCGACTGCCAAACCCGGAGAAGCGGCCGTGAACGATCAAGTAATCTCCCTCGGCGACGATTGTTCCTGGTTGGTACTTCAATGTGGGCGGGATACTTTTGATGAGGTTGAACAACCCTTCACGCCCAGGCTCGATGTGAGCGCTGTGTTGAATGTAGTGAGGTGACCAAAAGCGCTCGGCCGCTGCATAGTCCCGCCGGTTGAACAAAGTGTCGAAGGCCTCGAGGACAAGCGCCTTATTCGTTGACTGGGTGGTATTACTCATATCCATCTTTGGCTCCAATCTGCTAAAAGAGCTCACATGGTCAGGACAACACGGAATTCGGCCTTGCCGCTCATCATGCGGGCGTAGCCTTCCGAGGCGTTAGCCAACGGATACTTCTCAATCATGGGTCGCAGGCTTCGCATGTGGGAGAAACGAAGCGTGTCCTCGGAGCCGGTGGGAATTCCAGCCGACCAGCCATGAATACGCTTCTTGCCGAAAAGCAACTGAGACGGGACGACTTCAATGGGGTCCGCGGGCGCACCCACGACCATGAACGTGCCGTTTGCGCTCAAGCCGCCGATCAGTGAGGACATCGCTTTTCCGCTCGGGGCGGTGGCGAGGATGACTTGCGCGCCCCTAGTTTCTGCAATTCTGCGGCGTCGTCTGTAAATCCATGAGTGTGATGTCGGGAGTATGCCTCCGAAACTGTTCGACGCCTTCGCGCCCGTTGCCAGCCTGACCGACAATTTCCATATCTGGCTGACCGCCGACAAGCGCTGCTATGCCGTCGCGGAGCAGAGGATGATCGTCGACGACGAGAATACGTATCGTACGCGGCTCCAGGGCCGGAACAGGGTCCTGGCCTGAACCAG
>DATAYL010000533.1:0-9761 GCA_036272575.1 Bryobacteraceae bacterium
GTTTTGCACCCGGGTAAGGAGTTGTTCGAGTTGCTTGATATCCATGCTGGAAGCTATCCCCTAAGATAGTAGCTGTACCCGCCGAATGCCCCGGTTCTGGAAACGTCTGCAACTTACGCTCGACATGATTAAGTTCGAGCATTCGGTGTTTGCATTGCCATTTGCTTTAACTGGCGCTTTGCTTGCCTGGCGCACGAGCGGCTTTGCTCCGGAAGGACTGGCGCGGCGGCTGGGCTGGATTATTGTGGCGATGGTCGCCGCCCGATCGGCCGGCATGACATTTAATCGGCTGCTGGACGCTGATATCGACGGCCGCAATCGGCGGACCGCGCAGCGCCATCTGCCGGCCGGGTTGCTTTCGCCCCGCTTCGCCTGGGGATTTACCACCGCTTGCTGCGTGGTGTTTGTCCTGGCTGCGCGCGAGCTTGGCCCGCTTTGCTTCGCGCTCTCTCCGGTGGCGTTGGCCATTCTGTTCTTCTATTCGTTCTGCAAACGGTTCACACTGCTTTCCCACCTGATTTTGGGATTCTGCCTCGGTATTGCGCCGGCCGCCGCATGGATCGCCATTTGCGGTTCGCTCGACCTTCGCATCCTGTGGTTGACGGCCGCCGTGATGTTCTGGACGGCTGGCTTCGACGTGATCTACGCCTGCCAGGATTTCGAATTCGATCGCGCCGAAGGCCTGTACAGTATTCCAAGACGGTTTGGGATTGTGGCCGCGCTAAGGATTGCTAAACTACTGCACGCCGCGATGATGCTTTGCCTGGTGGCGCTGATACTCTCGTTTCATCTTGGCGTATTGAGCTGGCTGGGCGTCTTGGCAGTCGTCATGCTGCTGCTCTATGAGCACGGATTAGTGAAGCCGAACGATCTTTCGCGGGTCAACGCGGCCTTTTTCACCGTGAATGGCTACGTCAGCGTTTTATTCTTCGTGTTTTGGGCCGCCGACATTCTGCTGGCAAGGTATTCTTTGTTCCCGCACTAAAAAGGATTTGAAATGACTTCCACTCTCAATGCTTCTTCTCCGCTTGCGATTGAAGATCGCCGGTTACAGTCAATACTCGAGAAAGTGGAAGCGGGCGAGCGCCTCAGCTACGAAGACGGCGTCACTATGTTTCGGAGTCACGACATCCTGGCTCTCGGCTACCTGGCGAACGTGGTCCGCGAGCGAATGCACGGGGCAGTGACGTATTTCAACGTGAATCGGCATATCAATCCGACCGATGTCTGCGTGGCGAGTTGCCGTCTATGCGCCTTCGGCAAGAAAGCCAAAGACCTTTCCAGCTACACGATGTCGCTCGATCAAGTCTGGGAAGTGGCGGGAAAGGGTTATGCCGAAGCGGTTACCGAGTTTCATATCGTAGGCGGCCTTCATCCGGAGTTGGGGCTTGACTGGTTCTGCCAGATGATTGCCGGACTGAAAGAACGCTATCCCGGCGTTCATCTCAAGGCGTTCACTATGGTCGAAGTTGCTTATCTGGCAAGGCGCGCCAAGATCTCGATTCGCGAAACGCTGGAGCGGCTAAGGGAAGCGGGCATTGACTCCATGCCGGGCGGCGGCGCGGAGGTTTTCTCTGAACGGATTCGCCGCATCATCTGCGACCACAAAATCGACGGGTCAGAGTGGCTTGAAACGGCCCGCACCGCTCACCAAATCGGATTGAAGAGCAATTGCACCATGCTTTACGGTCACCTGGAAGCGGCTGAGGATTTGGCCGATCATCTCGTCAAGCTGCGTGCCGTGCAGGATGAAACGGGCGGCTTCGTCACCTTTATCCCGCTGGCCTTTCACCCGGAAAACACGGCTTTGGCCCACCTGCCGAAGACGACCGGCTTCAATGATCTAAAACAAATCGCCATCTCGCGATTAATGCTCGATAACATTCCGCATATCAAGGCGTATTGGATCATGATGACGCCAGGTGTAGCGCAAATCGCGCAGCGTTTCGGAGCCAACGACGTGGACGGGACGGTGGTCGAGGAGAAAATCTATCATGATGCCGGCGCTACCACTGCGCAACACCTGCGTAGGCAGGACCTGTTGCGGCTGATCCGCGAAGCGGGCCGCGAACCGGTTGAGCGCGACACCTCATACCGCCCCGTACAACGGACTGAGACGGCCTTTACGGTACTCGTCTAACCCCTTGAAACCTTGAAAGGTGCGAGAAGCAGGCCGGTTATTTGGCCGCTTCCATGCCCACGCAGCCTCGAAAGAACCCGAGAATCCTTTGGAACAGGCCCGATTTTTGTACCCTGGTCGGTTGGGGATCGATACCCGCGGTGTGTTTGCCGGCGACCAGGTCGCGCAAGAACCTTTCCGGCGAACAAACTGCGCCGTCCTGAGCAATTCCGGCTAGCCACTGTTTGCCTGCTTCATCCACACTGCGCAGCGCATGAAGATCTAAGACAAGTTGCCGTTTCCCGAGCGTCGTTTTGGCCGTGCGCCAGCATCCGTTCAGATCGAAAACGTCCGATTCTGTGAGTTCGCCGATCAGCTGAAGCCGGCAGGACGTAATTCCGTCGTGAATGTAGTAGCGAAACCGCTGCGCACGAGCCAAGCTGCTAATGCGCCTGGCTGAATTCTCTGAAGCCTCGACCGGCCTGACAGGCGTTTTGCCTGGAGTCTCACGCATATCAAATAGTTTGGATCACGTTCGGCGTCGCTACGTTCCAGCTTTTTCCAGATGAGTTCTCAAACAATCAAAAGGGTATCACGCGGTTACCGCAACTAATTAAAACAAACGAGATTTTCAATTATGAGGTTTACAACGCGGCAAAATATTCGCGTTGTTATTCAGCAAGCAGTTGAATGCTAGTGAATCGTGCGGGTCTTCCTGTTCATGTAATCCATGAGCAGATAATTGCCCAGTGTGTAAGGCGTAGTGAAGTAGGCTTTGCCACGGCACATCTGCGTGATCTTCTGGACAAACTGCACCAGACCGAAATCGCTGGCCAACATGAAAGTATTGATCAAAATGCCGCGTTTTTTGCAGCGCGCCACCTCTTCGAGCGTCTGACTGATTACAAGCGGATCAAGGCCAAAAGCATTCTTATAAATCCGGCCATCTTCGAGGGTCAGCGCCGAAGGTTTACCGTCGGTGATCATAATGATCTGCTTCATGTCCTTCTTTTCCTGGGTAAGAAGACGCTGTGCGAGGATCAGTCCATCCCGCGTGTTGGTGTAATACGGACCGACCTGAACACGCGCCAGATCCGATAGTCGCAACTCTTCCGCCGAATCATGGAAGAGGACACAGCGCAGCGAATCGCCTGGATATTGGGTCCTGATTAGGTGAGATAAAGCGAGAGCGACTTTCTTGGCTGGGGTAAAGCGGTCCTCACCGTAAAGGATCATGCTGTGACTGCAGTCGAGCATCAGGACCGTAGCGCACGAGCTTTGATACTCCGATTGATGCACTTGTAGATCGGAATATTCAAGGTTTAAGGGAATTTTGAGGCCTTCTCGCGAAATCGCGGAAAACAGCGTTGAACTGATATCCAGATTCAGCGTATCTCCGAACTCATAAGGCTTTGCGCCGCCGCTCGCGTCCACGCCCGTTGCCAGATCCCGCGTGTCATGCGCCCCAAAGCTCGATTTACCTAAGGAGCCCAAAAGATCTTTAAGCGTTTTGAAGCCCAGGAAGTCGATAGCTTTGTCGGTCACTTCAAAAGTCATCTGGGTTTCGGGACCGCCCTGGGAACCCGGAGCGGATGGAGTTTCGGAGGTCTCGTTATCGGTGTTGATATAACCGCCCTGTTCCAGTTTGTCGATCAGGTTCTGAACCAGCTGCTCCCGCTGCTGTGCCGACATCTCCTGCAAGCGCTGGCGCATCTGCTCCAGTTGCTCCGGGCTGAAAAGCTCACCACTTTCCAATGCCTGTTGAATCGCCTCTTTCAGATTCTCCAGGTTGTGCTCGTTCAGTTCGGTGAACTGCATGTACGGATTCTGATAGCCGCTTTGCAGAAAGAAATCTGAAAGAGCCCGCAGCAGATCGTCCATCTCGATGCCGAGATCCTCTTCTGAAAACTTTGAATAAGAGATCCGCCTCATGCCCTTTTTCGCCTGGTTTGATAAAGCCGTTTAGTTCAGATTCCTTCTTCCGCCACCGCCGCGCCGTTGATCGAACCCACGATTACGCTCTTCCCGTTCGTCGCGGTTACGCTCTTCCCGTGCTGTTCGTTCGCCGGCCACAAAAGCCAGCTCTTCGTTGCGGCTGATTCGTTTGTGAGCATAAAGCCCTTCCAAGATGAATTCACCGGCGGAGGCGCGTAGGGCGTCGCTTTCGCTTTCACCGAGCCCCAGTTTCTTGGTCGAAGCAAGCAGGTCCTGTATTTTGCTGAGCTCACCCACCATAAGCGGTGCCGGTAGGTCTTCATCCAGGCGAAGCGAGCCGCCGATCTCAAACCACTGGATCACGGCGCGAAGATTGGCTCCGTCCAAGTAAGAACTGAATACCTTGCCAACCGCATTGCGAATCAGTTCGCGACTGACCGCATCGCCGCCCTTCAGCTCCCCCTCGTATTCCAATTCCAATTTCCCGGTAATGGAAATGAGGGCGGCATAAACGTCAAGGATGCGCGGAACAGCTTCGCTTTCTTTGGCTTTCAAAGCTCGCCGTTCCGTGTTGGAAACCACATTTTCGAGCACGGTAATCGGAAGACGCTGCGAGACGCCGGAACGTTTGTCTACCCTTTTGTCTTCCCGAGCCAGGAAGGCAATCTGCTCGACCACCTCATGAATATATTGAGGGACTTCGATCGAAACCGGCGAGCGCCGCCGCGTCCAGGCTTCCTGTTTGGTGATGGCCAGTCCTTGCTCGATCGTGAGCGGATAATGCGTGCGGATTTCGCTGCCGATGCGATCCTTCAGTGGCGTAATGATCTTGCCGCGTGCCGTGTAGTCTTCCGGATTGGCCGTAAATACCAGCATGACATCGAGCGGCAGAC
The DNA here is from genome assembly GCA_036272575.1 of Bryobacteraceae bacterium. Classification (GTDB taxonomy): domain Bacteria; phylum Acidobacteriota; class Terriglobia; order Bryobacterales; family Bryobacteraceae; genus Bog-105. The sequence goes on from DATAYL010000533.1 coordinate 4,948, forward strand.
GGATTGGATAGCCTTTGATCTGCACATCGCCTTCCTGCATGATGTTGAACAGGCCGACCTGAACCTTCCCGGCAAGATCCGGCAGTTCGTTGATCACGAAGAGTCCGCGGTTGGCGCGGGGAACCAGGCCGTAGTGAATGCTCAATTCGTTGCCAATGGCTTGACCGGTACGGGCTGCCTTAATAGGATCGATGTCGCCGATCATATCGGCAATTGTGACGTCGGGAGTGGCGAGTTTCTCCACATAACGGTCCTCGGCGGCCATCCAAGCGATGGCTGTCTGGTCACCTTCGGCCGCGACCTTATCCCGGCATTGTTTGCAAATGGGCCGCAGCGGGTGATCGCGTATCTCGCATCCCGCAATGTAGGGCATCTGCGGATCCAGTAAACGCGTTAGCATGCGGGCCAGTCGCGTTTTCGCCTGTCCGCGCAACCCGAGCAGGATGAAATTGTGCCGCGAAAGAATCGCATTCACAACCTGTGGGATTACCGTATCGTCGTAGCCCATCACGCCAGGAAACAAAGTTTCCTCGCGATCCAGTTTGCAAAGCAAATTGGTTCTCAGCTCTTCTTTGAGTGTTCGATCGGCTTTAAGTTCGTCAAAAAATCTGCTGGCGCGCAAGGCGCCAAGCGTCCGGGGCAAGTCGGAATGAGGCATGTAGTAGACTCGCGGAGCGTTTTCAGTCACAAGTCTAGCAACGAATCTTCGAGCGATCCTAAAGCTGCTCGGTAATTACAGCAATTTTCGCCGCCTTCCAATGTGATATGTTCTCGATTCAATGGGAAGCCGGGAAGCGACCGTAGCCGACTATCAGATGAACTGGCGCAAGCTACAGCAGGTAGGCCTGAATGCGTATGAGGCGCGTTCGTACCTGGTGCTGATGGGACATCCGCGCTTTAAGGCGCTTGAGCTGGCGACGCGAGCGCACGTGCCGCGGCAGAAGATCTACGAAGTACTGGATAGCCTGGTGGAAAAGGGCTTTGCGCAAGTCGTTCAGGAGAAAACAAAACTGTTCTCCGCGATTGATCCGAGCATGGCCATACCTAGCTACCTGGCTCGACGCACGCGAACGCTGCAGCACGAATTGACCGAGCAAGCCCGGCTGGCAAGCGGGCTGATTGAGGATTTGCGAACGGCTTTTTTGGAGGGACAGGACGGCCAGGGCGCTCTCGATTTCCTCAGCCTGGTGAACGATCCAACCCAAACGGCGATTCAATATCGCCGCATGTTGACTTCGGTCCAGCAGCATTATGTCGAATTTTCGCGGCCGCCTTTTGCCGTAGATCCGCTCGATGAACTGTTAGTGAAGGAGGCTGCGGCGCGCGGCATAAGGGCCCGTCTGCTGATTGAAGCCGGACAAATCGATGCCGAATATCGGGCGCGCCTGCATGAATACCGGCAGACAGGGGTAGAAATCCGTTTTCTAAGTAGCTTGCCTCTCAAGCTGGCGCTATTCGACAGCAAACGCGGCTTGGTTGCTCTGCTCGACCCAGTACTAACACGGCCCTCCTGGACATCAGTCGTGTTCGAACACGATGGTTTCGCCGAGGCAATGGCAGGATTATTCGAAAGCTACTGGAATCGCGGCGTAGCCGAACTGGATCCCCGGGCGGTGCCGGCGTGAAACCGGCCCCGTGCCCTATCGCAGTTTTTCGAGTACTTCGTCGCGATCCAGAAATTGGATAGCACGAATACCTAACAGTTCCGCGCCCTGCACGTTTTCGATGCGATCGTCGAAGAAGAGCGTGCGTTCGGGAGTCGTGCCCAGTCCCGTAAGGCAATGTTCATAGATAGCGGGCTCGGGTTTTACGGAATGTACTTCAAAGGAGAGCGTGACGTGATCAAAAGCGCCAAGCCGGTCCGTTTTGGTCTTCAAGGCTTCTCCCAACTCACGCGGCATATTCGAAAGTACGGCGATGCGTTTCTTGGCGAGCCGTAAATGATCGATCCAATCCCACATTGGCTCATCGAAATGCATCCAGCTCGCCGAATCCAAATCGGTCAGCTTGTCGACGAGCGCCGCATCCATATTCTTTTGGGAATGGCGCAGCATGTCCATCCAGTACTCGGCCGCGGTGAGAGCGCCCCGGTCATACTCGGCTCGATTCGCCCAATAAAGCTCGCTGAATTGATCCGTGGTCACGCCGAGCAGCCTGGCTAGCTTCGCCAGATCAGCGTCCGTCTGGTGAGTGGCCAATACCCCGCCGTAATCAAAGATTATGGAATCGAAATCGTTAACGAGCGCCATCTGTCACGTGTTCGCGGCGGCAGCGCACTTCACGAATGGCATAAATGCGGCGGCCCTGACTCTCAAAGTAGGTTCGCATGAGAACCTCGCCGATCAGGCCGGTGCTGAACGCCATCAACCCCGACATCCAAAGCAGGCCCCCGGCCAGCAGTAACGGACCGTGTTCGGCGATGATGTCATGTCCAGCCATCTTGCTAATCAACATCCACAGCAGCAGTACGCTGCCGACGCCGATGCCGAGAAGTCCCCATTTGCCAAAGAAGTGCATAGGGCGAGTCAGGTAACGAAGCAGAAATTTAATCGTCAGAATGTCGAAGAAGACCCGGAATGTACGGCTAAGACCATAATGCGAGACGCCGTTCGGCCGTTCAATATTTGTGATGGGCACTTCGGCGACGCGGGCGCCGTAAAAACTGGCGAGAGCCGGGATAAAGCGATGGAGTTCGCCATAGAGGTTAATATCCTTCAGCACCTCCGACCGATACGCCTTGAAGGTTGTTCCAAAATCGTGCAACTCGACGCCTGAGGCCCGCTTCATCATCCAATTGGCGATGCGGGAGGGAATCTTGCGCGTCATGGCATTGTCCACGCGATGCTTCCGCCAGCCGCTGGCAATATCGAAGCCCTCGTCAATCTTGTCGAGCAGCACTGGAATATCTTCAGGCGCATGCTGCAAGTCACCGTCGAGCGATACCACAATATCGCCTTGCGCTTCATCGAAACCGGCAGCCAAAGCCGCCGTCTGGCCGAAGTTCCGGCGCAGCCGCAGCACTTTCAGGTGGCCGTCTGTCTCCACCAAGTTTGCCAGCAAATCGAAACTGCGATCGGTAGAGGCATCGTCTACAAAAATGATTTCGTAGGAGCGCTGCAGCGACTCGAGCACACTAGTGAGCCGATCGTAAAGAGGCAGAATGGCCGGTTCCTCATCATGGATGGGGATAACAATAGAAATCATGCAGGGAAAGTTCTAGTGTATCGAATTGTCGGTCCTATACAATCCAGGCGCCTGCGGCAAGTCTCCTCTGGACCACCGGAAACTATTGAATCCGCTTGGATTACACGCCACGTAGCTGATGCCTTTGTGCAGCCCAATCGCAGTCCGTCGGCAGTTTCGTTCACGGAGGCCATCGCGAAAACGAGCCGAAGGACTGTTGCGCGACTTGCCGAACCGGGACTGAAATCGCGGTTCCCTCAAGGAAGAGCTGCTGTTTCGGTTATCTGTGGGGGCATCACTTCGCTGGGGCGGGTGCCGACGCGGCCGCGTCGGTCGCTGCTGACCCGCTTTGCACTCCATGCCTTTCGCTGTACAAATGGGTGAACTCAGCACCGAAGAAGAAAATCTGCGCCGAATAATAAATCCAAACGATCACGGCAACAAGGGATCCGGCCGCACCATAGGTGGACGCAACACTCGCCTTCCCAAGATAGAGCCCAAGAAGCTGCTTTCCAATCGTAAAAAGAAACGCTGTGCCTACGGCACCGACCCCTACATCCTTCCAGGAGACTTTCGCCGCTGGAACATACCTGAACATCAAAGCAAACATGCCAGCAATAACGGCAAATGATACAACGAAATTTACTAACTGCAGAATAACGGGAGGCATTGGGATAAGTTGGCCGAACGAGTGTCCGATATACGCTAAGCCAGCACTTATAACTAATAAGGCCAAAAGCAGAAAGCCTACAGACAGCACCATACCGAACGAAAACAGGCGCTGCTTGATCATGCCCATGAAACCAGAGGTAGTGTTTCCCTTGGCATCCCACATCAAATTGAGCGCATCCTGCAGTTCCGTAAATACTCCAGATGCCCCAAACAGCAAGGTGATGAAGGCCACTACACTGGCGAACGCGCCTGATGCAGGCTTTTGTGCATTCTTCAGTAGAGTTTGGACAGTCTCAGCGCCGTGCTCTCCGATCAATTGCCTGGCCTCGCCCACAAGCGCTCCCTGGGCACTTTCGTGACCGAATACTAAGGCAATTACCGCAGTAATCAACACCATCAATGGGGCGAAGGACAAGATGCTGTAGAAGGCAACCGAAGCGCCCAATCTTGGAGCTTGATGGTCACTCCATCGGGAGTAGGTCTCCTTCAGAAATAAGACGGTCTGCTTTGCCGACATTGTTCTTTGAACTAGACTTCGCATCTATGGTCCAGCACGACATCGTATATCTACTAAGATAAGACGATGAGCCAGCACTAACACTAGACAAGAAAGCGAACAAAGATAATTAGAAATGAAGTCTATGAAGCGTGATGGATTTCACTATGAGAACCCAAACCGGAAAGGATTCCATGGTGACAGGCCGCAAGTCCGGCCAGCGGTTATCGCATCGGCTTGGAATCCTGTTGATTGTTCTGCTGATTCTAACTGGGGTGGAACTTATTACGTTGGCAATCAAGTGGCCGTTCACGCGCCGGGAAAGTGTTGTGTCTTTAGAACAGGTTTCGGAAACCGACGTGCAAATCGGGAAGTTTCACATGCTGTTCGTTCCTCACCCCGGCTACATCGCTCAGGACGTGACTTTCAGACGCGACAGTGCCCTCAGCAATCGCCCTCTTGT